>JBIICS010000110.1:0-9643 GCA_044238735.1 Bacteroidia bacterium | reverse complement strand
AACATAAACTAAGCGCAATAAAAATGAGTCCAACCGAAATAAAAAGTTGTGATCTGTTACGCATACTAATTATACTAAATATAGATACAATTCCTGCAGTAAATTCAAGCATCATAAATTCAAACGGATTAGGGACTATAAACCCTATAATTAAACAACTCATTAAATGCGTAAACAAGGCTGTTCGCGTATCATAAAAAACACGCATAATTACTGGCAAAATACAAAAGGGTAATATGTATATATTGAGGATATCAATCTTGATGGATAAACTTACCATCATGATATTAAGCGTAACTATAAATAGCATAAAGGTTACTTTAACATTATCATCCAAAATGTCTTTTCTAAAAAGTAATAAAAAAGTAAATAATAGCGATATGCAAACGGATACCAATATGGCAAATCCGGTATTAATCCATCCGTAATTAGTTTTGGAAGCATACTGTGCAAGAAATTCATTTTTAAGTGACTCCAGAACCTGATATTTATTTTTATCTACAATTTCTCCTTTAGAAATTATTCGAGAACCGTTTTTCATCAAGTCGCGGGTAGAAGAGATTTCTTTTAAACTCTCCTCGATAAATTTATCGGTTAACTCTTCATCATAAAATACATTATGGGCAATGTAGTTTTCACAAATCGACGCAAGCAAGCCTTTGTCGATGAGCCCACCCGATACTTTTAAGGTGTCGCGCAAATAATTATAAGCAGTTTGTAAGGTAAAGAGATTTCCCAAAGTCTGATCATAAGTTTGGTTCCCTTTTACTAATCCAATCTCATCATCGGCTTTTTTATTTTCTAAATCATCGCTTATTTCAATAATTCCGGTCTTGTATATTTTGGCTAAAGAAGCAGTTAAAAAATCAATAGTTTTACTTTTGTCGTAAACCGACTCTGATTTCCATTTTTTATTTATTTCTGCTTTTGCTTCTGTTAATTTGCTCTCAACAATAGTAGAATCAACTTTAGCATATATCTTTGAAGATGATTTTATTTTATTTTCTTCTTCCCGAATCTCATCTTTAGATTTTAATATAGGAAAATCAAATGGCGCAACTAAATCTTCATTTAACCATTGTTTCCCTAATTGAAATTCGTATTTAAATTTTCCTTGTTTTGGAAAACTCCAAATAATTAAAATAACGGTTATCGAAAATATAAAGGCCCTGAATATGGCGTTGTGTTTTCCTCTTATGTAGCTGATATATTTACTCATTAAATAAGGCTTAATTACTTTATCTCTTTTACTTTAAATAATCTTAAATATATTCTTTAATAAGCTATATCTTTGCCTTCCTTTTAAAAAGAAATGAAAAATATATTTTTAATAATTTTTTTAGTGGTTGTGCATTCTGTTTTGTTAGCACAAGTAAGTTTTACACCCCGGTTTAAAAAGGTGTCAAATGTTTCAATATCCACCTCAGATACCCTGGGTTATGGGTTTTATCAGGCTAATAACTGGGGAATATTACAGTATAATCCCGCTGGTTATGTTTACGGTAATAATATTTATAATGATAAGGCTAAGATTTTGGTTTATAATGTATCGGTTCCTCAGCAAATTTTTTCGGTACTGGTTGGGTTTGGACTTAAGCGTTTTAATAGCTCCGATTCTTCTTCTCATGTTAAATTGAGGTTGTATAATATGGATAAAAATGGCTTTGCAGTGGGGGGAAGTGATACTTGCCCGGGATCCTTTTTTTATAATAAAGATATTCCCGTTTATTCAATAGATACTAATGCTTTAATGAGTTTTAGTGTAGATTCCTTCGCTCAGTCCACTGGAACTTTTGGAGTTGGTATTGATTTTAGCGGACTTCATCCAAAGGATACTGTAGTTTTAAATTCTACCGATAAAGGTATTTTTATATCACCGCAAGTAAGCTGGGAAACTTCTGCTCAAAATTTAAATTATACCATGCTAAACTCATGGGGCTTCGAATCAACACCCGCTATTTTTCCCGAAACTAGTCCTTCAACTGGCTTAAAAAATACTATAACAGCGTCTCTTCAGGTCTTTTCTAAAAGTGAAGTATTATATATTATTGCAGATAGGAGCGGAAAATGCCTAGTTTCAGACCTGTCTGGTAAATTAATTTTAGATATACCATTTGTTAAAGGTGAAAATCGATTTATTTTAAATGATACTTTTAAAAGTAAGTTGTTAATTGTTCGATTAACCGATGCAAGCGGACAAATTATAGGCTTTAAGAAGCTTATTTTTGATGAAAAAGAGTAATTTTTTTAGAATTTTTAAAAATAATTACTGAAGAGTGTTGATAATTTGAAAAAATGCAATACCTTTGCCCTCCCCAAAAATGGGTTTAGTGTATATTATTTAAAACGAAAAAAGAGATAACGAGTAATGCCAACCATTCAACAACTGGTAAGAAAAGGTAGAACCAAAGAGGTTTACAGAAGTAAATCTGCTGCCTTAGATTCATGTCCACAACGTCGTGGTGTATGTACAAGGGTTTATACTACAACCCCTAAAAAACCAAATTCAGCTCTACGTAAAGTGGCTAAGGTTAAATTAACCAACCAAACAGAAATCATCGCTTACATTCCTGGCGAAGGTCATAACTTACAAGAGCACTCTATAGTGTTGGTTCGTGGTGGTCGTGTTAAAGATTTACCGGGAGTACGTTATCACATTGTACGTGGCGCTTTAGATACTGCAGGTGTAGAAGGAAGAAATCAGCGTCGTTCAAAATACGGAACTAAAAAACCGAAGAAAGGTGCTGCAGCCGCTCCCGCTAAAAAGAAATAATAAATAGATAGATATTTAGGAAAAAATGAGAAAATCCAGAGCAAAGATCAGATTAGTTTTACCAGATCCAAAATTCGGAGATACAACAGTTACACGATTTGTCAATAACTTAATGTATCAAGGTAAGAAAACAACTGCATTTGAAGTGTTTTATGCTGCTATCGATCGCGTAGCTGAAAAAACAAAAGAAGATGGTTTAGAGACTTGGAAAAAAGCACTTAGTAATGTTTCTCCATCTGTTGAGGTAAAAAGCCGTCGTGTAGGTGGTGCAACTTTCCAAATTCCTACCGAAGTTCGTCCTAGTCGTAAAATGTCAGTTGGTATGAAATGGTTAATCCTTTATGCTCGCAAGCGTAACGGTAAATCTATGGTTGAAAAATTAGCAGATGAAATTATTTCCGCTGCAAAAGAAGAAGGTGCTGCTTATAAAAAGAAAGAAGATACGCACAGAATGGCTGAAGCTAATAAAGCATTTGCTCACTTTAAATTTTAATAAGAACTCATGAGTTGGGATTTAAAATACACTAGAAACATTGGTATCGCTGCTCACATCGATGCCGGAAAAACAACCACCACAGAGCGTATTCTATACTACACTGGTGTTAATCACAAAATTGGTGAAGTACACGATGGTGCCGCTACTATGGATTGGATGGTTCAGGAACAGGAGCGTGGTATTACCATTACCTCTGCTGCTACAACATGTTTCTGGAATTACCGTGGAAATAAGTATAAAGTAAACATTATCGATACTCCTGGTCACGTTGATTTTACTGTAGAAGTTAATCGCTCATTACGTGTTTTGGATGGATTGGTTTTTTTATTTTCAGCAGTTGATGGTGTTGAGCCTCAATCCGAAACTAACTGGCGTTTGGCAGATAATTACAACGTAACCCGTATAGGTTTCGTAAATAAAATGGATCGTCAGGGTGCAGATTTTCTAAATGTTGTTAAGCAAGTTCGTGAAGTTTTAGGTGGTAATGCGGTTCCTCTTCAAATACCAATTGGTGCTGAAGATACTTTTAAAGGGGTGGTTGATTTGATTAACTTCCGCGGAATGGTATGGAATGAGCATGATAAAGGGATGACTTATGAAGTAGTTCCAATTCCTGATGATTTGTTGGAAGAAGCTACTGAGTGGAGAGAGAAAATGTTAGAAGCTGTTTCTGAATTTGATGATAAAATTATGGAGAAATTCTTTGAAGCTCCAGAAACAATTACAGAAAGAGAAGTTTTAGATGCATTGCGTAAAGCTTGTGTAGCTAATAAAATTGTTCCAATGGTTTGTGGATCTTCTTTTAAAAATAAAGGAGTTCAAACTATGTTGGATTTAGTAATGGAATTAATGCCTTGTCCATTGGATAAAGATGTAATTAGAGGTACAAATCCAGATACTGAAGAAGAAGTTACGCGTAAACCAGATGTTAAAGAACCATTTGCTGCTTTAGCGTTTAAAATTGCAACCGACCCTTTTGTTGGTCGTTTGTGCTTTTTCCGCGCATATTCAGGTAGACTTGATGCTGGTTCTTATGTATTAAATACCCGTAGTGGCAATAAAGAGCGTATATCTCGTATCTTTCAAATGCACGCTAATAAACAAAATGCTATTGAGTTTATTGAAGCAGGGGATATTGGAGCTGCTGTAGGTTTTAAAGATATTCGTACAGGTGATACGTTGTGTTCTGAAAATGCGCCAATCGTTTTAGAAGCGATGAATTTCCCTGAACCGGTTATCGGTTTGGCTATCGAGCCTAAAACTCAGGCCGATTTAGATAAATTAGGCGTTGCTTTAAATAAATTAGCTGAAGAGGATCCTACATTCCGTGTAAAAACGGATGAAGATAGTGGACAAACCATCATCTCCGGTATGGGTGAGTTACACTTAGAAATTATTATCGATCGTTTAAGACGTGAGTTTAAGGTTGAAGTTAACCAAGGTGCTCCTCAAGTTGCATACAAAGAAGCCATCTCCAAAACTATCGAACACCGCGAAGTATACAAAAAACAAACCGGTGGTCGTGGTAAATTTGCTGATATCGTTGTTGTCATTGGTCCAACTGATCCAGATTTCCAAGGTGAATTACAGTTTGTAAACGAAATTACCGGTGGTAATATCCCACGCGAGTTTATCCCGTCTGTAGAAAAAGGGTTTAAAGCTTCTATGACAAATGGTGTATTAGCAGGTTATCCATTGGATAAATTAAAAGTAAGATTAATAGATGGTTCTTACCATAATGTGGATTCGGATTCACTTTCATTCGAAATTTGCGCCAAAACTGCTTACCGTGAAGCCTTAGGTAAATGCGGACCTGTTCTTCTTGAACCAATCATGAAGCTAGAAGTTCTTACTCCGGAGCATAACATGGGTGATGTGGTTGGTGACTTAAATCGTCGTCGTGGCCAAATAGAAGGTATGGATAGTAAAGGTAATGCACAAGTTGTAAAAGCTAAAGTTCCACTTTCTGAAATGTTTGGTTATGTAACTCAGTTACGTACTTTAACTTCAGGACGTGCAACTTCAACAATGGAGTTTTCACATTATAATGAAGCTCCTGCAAATATTGCAACTGAGGTAATAGCAAAAGCAAAAGGAAAAGCAGAAAAAGTTTAATAGTTGATATAAAGAGCGATGAGCCAAAAAATCAGAATCAAATTAAAATCATACGATCACAATTTAGTTGATAAATCAGCTGAAAAAATCGTGAAAACCGTTAAATTAACGGGTGCTGTAGTTAGTGGTCCAATTCCACTTCCTACTAATAAGAAAATCTTTACTGTATTAAGATCCCCACACGTTAACAAAAAAGCTAGAGAACAATTTCAACTTTGCGCTTACAAGCGTTTATTGGATATTTATAACTCTAACTCTAAAACAGTTGATGCTTTAATGAAACTTGAATTGCCAAGTGGAGTAGAAGTGGATATTAAAGTATAGTTTTTAAATTAAGTAGTAAATTAAATAAATAAACAATGTCAGGTATAATTGGTAAAAAAGTCGGAATGACCAGCGTATACGATGCCAATGGTAAATTCGTACCATGCACAGTTATTGAAGCAGGTCCTTGCGTAGTAACGCAAGTAAAAACCAAGGATAAGGACGGGTACGAAGCCGTTCAGCTGGCATATGGCGAGCGCAAGGAGAAGCATACCTCTGGTGCTATGAAAGGCCATTTTGCTAAATCTGGAACCACTCCAAAACGTAAATTGGGAGAGTTCAAAAATTTCGAAAACGAAATTAAATTAGGTGAAGTTTTAACAGTTGAACTTTTCGCTGAAGGAGATTTTGTGGATATCGTAGGTACTTCAAAAGGCCGTGGTTTCCAAGGTGTTGTTAAACGCCATGGTTTTAGCGGGGTTGGTGAAAGTACTCACGGTCAGCACGATCGTCAGAGAGCTCCGGGTTCATTAGGAAACTCTTCAAACGCTGCTCGCGTATTTAAAGGAATGCGTATGGCGGGACGTATGGGAGGTGCTCGTGTTAAAGCAACCAATTTGCAGGTAGTTAAAGTCTTCGCAGAGAAAAATCTTTTAGTAGTTAAAGGATCTGTTCCGGGGGCAAATGGTTCATTCTTAAAAATTGAGAAGTAATGGAATTAGCAGTATATAACAGTCAGGGAGTTGCAACTTCTAAGAAAGTTAAGTTAAATGATTCTGTTTTTGGTGTTGAACCTAACGATCATGCAATTTATTTGGATGTAAAACAATATCTGGCGAATCAACGTCAAGGTACTTCAAAAAGTAAAGAGCGTAACGAAATCAGCGGTAGTACAAAGAAGATTAAAAAACAAAAAGGTACAGGTGGTGCTCGTGCAGGTTCTTTAAAATCTCCTGTTTTTGTAGGTGGTGGTAGAGTGTTTGGTCCAAAACCCAGAGATTATAGCTTTAAATTAAATAAAAAGTTAAAACGTTTAGCGCGTGTTTCAGCTCTAACGTACAAAGCAAAAGATAATAAAATTGTTGTTTTGGAAGATCTTAAATTTGATGCTCCAAAAACTTCAAGCTTATCCAGCGTTTTAAAGGCTTTAAATTTAAACGGTAAAGCTTTATTAGTTACAGCTGATTACGATAAAAATATCGTTCTTTCTGGTCGTAACTTGGTTAATGCTAAAGTAAGCAAAGCTGCTGATTTAAGTACTTACGAGATCTTAAACGCAGGAAGCATTGTATTATCTGAAAGCGCAGTAGAATTGGTTAATAAATTAAGCGAGAATTAAGATGGACGTAATAGTAAAACCGATCATTACATAAAAATATACGGCTCTGGGCGAAAAATTAAATCGCTACGGTTTCATCGTAAACATGGATGCCAATAAAGTTCAAATAAAATCTGCTGTAGAAAAGGCTTATGGCGTAAAGGTTAAAGATGTAAATACTCAACGTTACATCGGAAAAACCAAAACTCGCTATACTAAAGCTGGATTTATATCTGGTGTAGTAAATCGTCAAAAGAAAGCGATTATTACTTTGGCAGATGGTGAAACAATTGATTTTTATAGCAACATTTAAAAATTAAGAAATGGGATTAAGAAAACTTAGACCTCTAACTCCTGGGCAACGATTTAAAGTTGCTCATGACTATAGCGAGGTAACAACAAATACTCCTGAAAAAAGCTTACTTGCTCCGAAAAAAAATTCGGGTGGTAGAAATAATTCTGGTAAAATGACTATGCGCTACATTGGTGGTGGTCATAAACAAAAATATCGTATTGTCGATTTCAAAAGAAATAAGGAAGGTATTCCAGCTGAAGTTAAAACAATTGAATATGATCCAAACAGATCTGCTCGTATTGCTTTAATTCAGTATAAAGATGGAGAGAAAAGCTATATTATTGCTCCTGCCGGTTTAACAGTTGGTCAAACCGTTATTAGTGGTAAAGAAGTTTCTCCAGAAATAGGTAATACGCTATATCTTAGCGAAATACCATTGGGTACAATCATCCACAATATTGAATTACGTCCTGGCCAAGGAGCTTCAATGGCTCGCTCTGCTGGTTCTTATGCTCAGTTGGCGGCTCGTGATGGTAAATATGCAATCGTTAAATTGCCTTCTGGTGAAACTCGTATGGTTTTGATTACCTGCAAAGCTACAATTGGTGCTGTATCGAATAGCGATCATAACTTGGTTCGCTCCGGTAAAGCTGGTCGTAGCCGTTGGTTAGGTCGTCGTCCAAGAACTAGACCAGTTGCGATGAATCCGGTTGATCATCCAATGGGTGGTGGTGAAGGTAGAGCTTCTGGAGGTCATCCTCGTTCTCGTAACGGAATGCCTGCAAAAGGTTATAAGACTCGTTACCCTAAGAAGTCTTCAAATAAATATATCATTGAACGCAGAAAGAAATAATTAAGAGTAAATAGAAAATGGCACGTTCCTTAAAAAAAGGTCCTTTTATCGACCTAAAACTAGAAAAGAAAGTATTGACCAATGCTAGCTCTGCTAAAAAAGCAGTTATTAAAACTTGGTCACGCCGTTCTACAATTTCTCCTGATTTTGTAGGCCAAACGTTCGCAGTACACAATGGAAACAAATTTATTCCAGTATATTGTACTGAAAATATGGTTGGTCATAAATTAGGTGAATTTGCTCCGACTCGTACTTATCGCGGTCACTCAGGTAATCGTAAATAATAGCTAATATTGTAAAGAATTATAAAGATGGGAGTAAGAAAACGTAATACAGCTGATACACGTAAAACGGAAAATAAAACTAAATATTTTGCCAAATTAAATAACGTACCTACATCTCCTCGTAAGATGAGATTAGTTGCAGATTTAATTCGTGGTCAGCAAGTTGAAAAAGCTTTAGGTATATTAAAATATACCCCTAAAGAAGCTGCAGGACGCCTAGAAAAACTATTGTTATCAGCAATCTCCAACTGGCAGCAGAAAAACGAAGGCGCTCGTTTAGAAGACAGTAATCTGATTGTTAAAGAAGTTTTCGTTGACAGCGGACGTATGTTAAAAAGACTTAGACCAGCACCTCAAGGTCGCGGTTATAGAGTTAGAAAAAGAAGTAACCACGTTACATTAGTATTAGATAGTAAAAACAATTAATCAGAAAATTAAATGGGACAAAAAGCAAATCCTGTAGGATTACGTTTAGGAATCATCAAAGGATGGGATTCTAACTGGTTTGGTGGCAAAAATTATGGCGATAAAATCGCTGAAGATCATAAGATCAGAGCCTACCTTAACGCCCGTTTGGCTAAAGGAAGTGTTTCGAAAATAATCATCGAAAGAACTTTAAAGCTGATTACGGTTACTATCAATACTGCACGTCCGGGTATTATTATCGGAAAAGGTGGTAAAGAAGTTGATAAATTAAAAGAAGAGTTAAAAAAATTAACTAAGAAAGAAGTTCAAATTAATATTTTCGAGATTAAACGTCCGGAATTAGATGCTCAATTAGTAGCAGATAGTATCGCTCGTCAAATCGAAGGCCGTATCTCTTACCGTCGTGCTATTAAAATGGCAATGGCTAGTGCAATGAGAATGGGTGGCGAAGGTATTAAGGTTACAATCTCTGGTCGTTTAGGTGGAGCTGAAATGGCTCGTTCTGAACAATACAAAGAAGGTAGAACTCCTTTACATACATTACGCGCTGATATCGATTATTGCCTTTCTGAAGCCCACACTACTTTTGGTCGTATTGGTATTAAAACCTGGATTTGTAAGGGTGAGGTTTATGGGAAACGCGATTTATCTCCTAATATCGGAATGAGCGCAGTGGGTGGTGCCGGAAAACAAGCACAGCAAGGTGGTAAACCTGCTCCTAAATTTAGAGGTGGTGCTAAAAAGAAGAAGGCTTAATTAAGTATTAACAGAGTAAAATTTTAAGCAATGTTACAACCAAAAAGAACAAAATTTCGAAAA
>JBIICS010000108.1:0-9740 GCA_044238735.1 Bacteroidia bacterium | reverse complement strand
GCTGTCGCTAATTATTCCACCCCTAACATCAGCAACTGGTAATGCATTGGGTCCCATTAATCCGGGAGATGTAGTAATGTATTCGGTCCAAAGAGTTTTACCGTCCCAATTATGTTTACGGTTCCACCAGGCATAATCTTCCTTTTGTGAAAGACACTTTAAGGTTTTTAATAAAAGTAAAGTTATAATCCACCATTTCATAAGCCTAAATTAAGCATTACATAGTTTAAAATGGTAATTTTGCATAAATGGATTTGAATTTTATTGCAGAACGTTTTTCTGCCCATCCTGTATTGACTAAAGCCGCTGAATTATTTAATTCTGAGGGTAATCATTTGTTGTGGAATGGCTTAATTGGTGCTGGAAAGTCGTTTTTGGTAAATTCATTGTTTCAAGCACATCATCATTTTATTTTAATGGTGTTTAATGATAAAGAGGAAGCAGCTTACCATTTAAACGATTTGCAAAGTATTACAGGAGAACAAAAAGTTTATTTTTTTCCATCTTCTTATAAAAAACCTTATCAGATTTTAGAAACCGACAATGCTAATATTTTGCAAAGAGCAGAAGTGCTGAATAAAATAAATACAAATCCCAAGCCTTGTATTTTAGTAACTTATGCTAATGCGCTCACCGAAAAAGTGGTGACCAAGTCTAATCTGGCTAAAAATACGCTTCAAATTAAAGCCGGAGATAAATTGAATATCGATTTTATAATTGATGTTTTACTCGAATATCAGTTCGAAAGAGTAGATTTTGTTTCCGAACCGGGTCAATTTGCCGTTAGAGGAGGATTGGTTGATATTTTTTCTTTTAGTTATGAAGAGCCTTATCGTATTGAATTTTTTGGTGATGAAGTGGAGTCTATCCGGGCTTTTGATGCGGGTACTCAGCTTTCTACTTCTACGATGAGTAAAATAAATATAATTCCTAATGTTCAAGGAAAGATACTAGAGGAAAGTCGTGAAAGTGTTTTTGAATTTTTGCCTTCTAATACAATTTATGTTTTTAGTGATATTTCTGAAACACTCAAAATAATTAATAAAGAATTTGAAAAGGCTTCTTCTATTTATAGCGAAGAAGTGGAACATCAATTAATAAAACAACTGAGTCCGGATGAGCTTTTTGTTGATGGTAATAGGGTTCTTGATTTTTTAAATAAGGTAAATACCCTTGAGTTCTCCAAAAAAAGTGTATTTGAGCAATTTAGTGAATTCAATTTTAAACAACAGCCCCAGCCAAGTTTTAATAAGAATTTTGATTTATTAATTCATAATTTATTTGAAAATTCTAAAAATTCTGTTTATAATGTTTTGTTTACAGATAGTGCAAAGCAAGGGGAACGTTTATTTAAAATTATTGAAGATCTAACTGTTAAAAATAATTTTATTCAAAAACCCGAATATATTACCATACATTCTTCCATTCATGAGGGATTTATTGATTCTGATATTCAGTTGGCGTGTTATACTGATCATCAAATATTTGAGCGTTATCATCGTTTTCGATTAAAGGAAGGCTTTCAAAAAAATAAGCAGGCTCTCACAATTAAGGAATTGCATAGCCTGCAACCAGGCGATTTTGTAACGCATATCGATCACGGTGTTGGCAGATATGGTGGTTTAGAAAAAATGGAAGTTAACGGAAAGCAACAGGAAGCAATTCGTATTATTTATAAAGATAATGATGTATTGTATGTAAGCATACATTCATTACATCGAATTGCTAAATTTTCAGGAAGCGATTCTAATCCTCCAAAGCTTAATAAATTGGGTAGTCAGGCATGGAGTAATTTAAGGCAAAAGACTAAAAAGCAGGTTAAGGACATCGCTAAAGAATTAATTGCCCTATACGCTAAACGAAAAGCCTCTCCCGGTTTTGCTTGTAATCCCGATACCTATTTACAGCATGAGCTGGAGGCATCATTTATTTATGAAGATACACGGGATCAACTTAGGGCAACTAATGATGTTAAAAAAGATTTAGAAAAACCTTATCCAATGGATCGCTTAATATGCGGTGATGTAGGTTTTGGTAAAACAGAAGTAGCCATACGTGCTGCTTTTAAATTGGTTGCAGAGGGAAAACAAGTTGCCGTTTTGGTGCCCACAACAATTTTAGCCTCTCAGCATTATAAAACTTTTTCTAATCGATTAAAAGATTTGCCTTGCAAAGTAGATTATTTAAACAGATTTAAATCATCTAAATCAGAAAAACAAACACTAGAAGAACTCGCTTCTGGAAAAATAGATATTATTATTGGGACTCATCGTTTGGTTAGTAAAGATGTAAAGTTTAAGGATCTTGGCCTTTTAATTATTGATGAGGAACAAAAATTTGGAGTAGCAGTAAAAGATAAATTAAAAGAGTTTAAAGTAAATGTAGATTGCCTTACCTTAACAGCAACGCCTATACCACGAACTCTTCAGTTTTCTTTATTGGGTGCACGTGATTTATCGGTTATAAGCACCCCACCCCCAAACCGTTATCCTGTTCAAACAGAAGTGCACGAATTTAAGGATGAAATAATAAGAGATGCTATAAGTTATGAGTTGCAAAGGGGCGGACAGGTATTTGTAATTCATAATCGGGTACAAAATATTCTAGAAATTGCTGGTATGATTCAGCGGCTGGTTCCCGATGCGCGAATAGGAGTAGGGCATGGTCAGATGGAAGGAAAAAAATTGGAAAACGTAATGCTTAATTTTATTGAAGGTGAGCTGGATGTTTTAGTTGCTACTACTATTATAGAATCTGGTCTCGATATACCAAATGCCAATACAATTATTATAAACAGAGCAGAGAATTTTGGATTAAGCGATCTACATCAGATGCGTGGGAGAGTTGGCAGGAGTAATAAAAAAGCTTTTTGTTTTTTATTAACAGCTCCCGCAACAGTTTTAACAAATGATGCCCGTAAGCGTTTAAAAACACTTGAAGAATTTAGCGATTTAGGGAGTGGTTTTAACATTGCGATGAAGGACATGGATATCAGGGGAGCTGGTAATATGCTTGGCGCCGAGCAAAGTGGTTTTATAAACGAAATTGGTTACGAAACTTATCAAAAGATTTTAGAAGAAGCCATTTTTGAATTGAAGGAAACAGAGTTTGCCGATTTATATGCCGACGAAATTAAAACTGAATCGAAGTTTGTGCGCGATTGCATTATTGATACCGATTTTGAGCTATTGTTCCCGGATAGCTATATAGAGAATTTAACTGAGCGTTTAATCTTGTATAAAGAACTGGATGATATTAAAGAGGAAGAAGATCTTCAAAAGTTTAGAATTAATTTAATAGATCGTTTTGGTAAATTGCCCGATGCCTCAGAGGAACTGATAAATTTAATTCGATTAAAATGGTTGGCAGAAAAATTAGGTTTTGAAAAATTAATTATGAAAAACAACCGTTTCATCGGTTATCTGGTTGCTAATCAAAACTCGGGTTATTATCAAACCGAGTGGTTTACGCGAATCCTAAAACGAGTTCAAAAGGATCGAAATTTTAAGATTAAGGAAAATAATAATAAACCGTCCGTTTTAATTGATAACATCAAAAGTGTAAATCAATTATTAAACATCTTTACAGAATTAGCCGAATGATAATGGATAAAGTAGGTTATTATATCATTAGATTTTTTTTGCAGGCTATCATTATTATCTTATCCCCTTTTTTATATGTATTTAGCACTGTTTTAAAGTTTGTTTTGTTTGATCTTATTGGGTATAGAAATAAAGTAATCATTTCTAATTTAAAGAATTCTTTTCCTAATAAATCCGAAAAAGAAATAAAGGAAATTTCTAATCGTTTTTATATATTTTTTTGTGATTTATTACTTGAAACCCTACAAACACTCACCTTATCCGGTAATAAAATTAGGGAAAGATGTAAAATAAGTTCACAGGCCAAGGAACTTATTGATGGATTTCAAATTAAAAATCAAAGTATCATTATCGTAATGGGGCACATTGGAAATTGGGAGTGGGGCGGGGCTTCATTCAGCTCTGAGTTTAATATGCAACTGAATGTAATTTATCATCCTTTAAAGAATAAAGTGTTTAATCATCTTGTTCGTTTTATGAGAATGCGTTATGGTACTGGTTTAATTGCAATGAATGATTCTTTTCGGGAGATGGTAAAGAATAGAAATAATTTAACTGCTACTGCTTTTATTGCAGATCAATCTCCACCTCCAGAGGGTGCACATTGGCTTTATTTTTTAAATCAGAATACTCCTTTTTTCAGAGGGCCTGAAACCTTATCTAAAAAAATGGATTTGCCTGTAGTTTATGTTTCTTTAAGCCGAATAAAACGTGGTCATTATATTTTAAATGCTGAATTACTAGTTGAACACCCCAAAAATACTCCTTCAGGATACATTACAGAGGTCTTTTCCAAAAAATTGGAACAAGAAATTGTTTCTCAGCCCGAAATTTGGTTATGGAGTCATAAGCGATGGAAACATAAGAAGATATTGGAATAAAGGAATTAATTGTATAGAATTTGAATTTTAGACATCGATCAATTTATAGCCTTACTGTTTAATCGCTTCATAATTGGTTTTATATTAAAATAAATAGTTTTTATTACTTAATTTTTATTCTTTACTCTTTTAACTTTTTTCTTTTTAAAGGACAATTTTTTATGATTTATTATGCAATGTATTGTTTTTCAATGCAAAGGCTTTAGTTGTTTTAATCTTTATTATGGGTTTTGATTGTTATCTTTGTAAAGTTTATGGATAATAAAGAATTAATTTTAGCAACCAAACCTTTTACTAAGGAAAACAGATTTAAAAGTTACGCTTTGTCGTTAACAACTTTAATTCTTTTGGTTTCCGTTTTTTACGGTGCAATTGTTATTGATATTGCTTTAATTAAATTAACGCTGGGCGTAATAGCCGCACTGTTAATGATGCGAATGTTTGTAATTTATCACGATTACGAACATCACGCCATTTTATATAAATCGGTACCGGCAAAAATTATTTTCACATTGTACGGCCTCTTTATGCTGGCTCCTGCTAGTATCTGGAAACGTTCTCACGATTATCATCACAAGCATAATTCAAAAATGTTTACCGCTAACATTGGTTCTTATCCACTTATGACTAAAGAACAGTTTTTAAACGCTACAGAATCAGAAAGAAAAGCATATTTATGGAGCAGACATCCCTTAAATATGCTGCTTGGTTATTTTACTTTCTTTATCTACGGCATGTGTATTCAGTCGTTAAGAAGTAATTTCTCTAAACACTGGGATTCTCTCTTAGCCCTTGTTTTGCATGTTGCCTTAAATATTGTAGTAATTTATCATTATGGTGTATCTACTTGGTTTTTTGCCATGTTTATTCCGTTTTTTATCTGTTTGATGATAGGTGCTTACTTGTTTTATGTTCAACATAATTTTCCAGGTGTAAAGTTTAACGATAAAAAACATTGGGAATATACAGAAGCAGCTTTGAAGTCTTCCAGTTACCTTAAAATGAATAGGGTTATGCAGTGGTTTTCCGCCAACATTGGTTTTCATCACATTCATCATTTAAATTCAAGAATTCCATTTTACCGTCTGCCCGAAACCATGATGGCATTTAAAGAACTTCAAAACCCGGTTATTTCTACACTTAAAATAAAAGATATTGTAGCTTGTTTAAAGCTTAAATTATGGGATCCGGAGCAAAACAGAATGCTTACCCTAAATGAAGTTAAATTCTCTTAACGTTTCCTTAAAAACTATAGGTAAATCCTGCAAGGAAATTAAATCGGTAAGTTGGATAATTATTCCAACGGTAATAGCGCATTGCAGCAATATTATTAAACCGAATAAAAGCACTTATATTTTTAGTATAACGGTATTCAGTTAAAATGTTTATGTCCGTTATTGCCTTTAAATTAACAGATTTAGGGGAATATCCTAAAGTTGAGGCGGTATCTTTCACGAATTCTTTTGCAAAACGATTACCAACATAAAATAAGTCTAGTCCCAAAATTATTTTATCCTGCAAAGTATAGCGACCCGAAGCTGTCATGTTTAGAGTAGGCAATTGCCAAGGCCTTAATTCATTTTTTAATTTATAGCCATAGTAATCAACACGTCCAATAAGTTTTAGTTTCTCTGTAGTTTGATAGCCTAGTTCTCCGGTTGCCTTAAGAACAGAACCTGTATCATAATTTGTAATAAATCGATTACTAAGCTGATTGGCTATAAAATTTTCATAAAGTAAAATATTATTCACTTTTTTATAATCTACCCCTGTAAAATAATTAAGCTTATTTCCTAATGCTCCATAAACCCCGCCGTAGATATTCATTCTTTCTGTGGTGTTGGCTATTTCTGTAGTTGGGATTATAAAGGGGTTTTCCTGGCTAATTCGTTTATATGAATTTCGGTATACATTACCCGTTATTCCTCCATATAAATTAATAAATCGTTCTACAACCGAATATCGTATGTCTACATCAGGAAAGAAATTAAAATAAGATTTTAGGGTATCACTTTGTACAAAGGTTTTAACCCCTACCTTAAATTTAATTTTATTAAGTTTTAATTCTGCACGTGGACTAACGTTTAGAATATAGGCATTTGCATCACTTACCAGTGCGTTAGTATTGTAAAAATAATCAATACCAGCATAACCTCCAAACCATTCGGTGCCATGAAACTTACCAATATCACCACCAAGTTTCGCATTGGTTTCTAATGAGCTGTAATTGTCAAAATAAGTATAATAATCTGCTTTTAAATTATAATTTACTTTCTGGGAGTCGTTGTAAGTACTATAAAAATTAGCATTTGCACTTATGTTGCCAAACCATTGATAGTATTGCGAGCTTTCCAGTTTAACGCTATCGGCAATAAGCGTGTCTGAAATACCATAATAATGAAATGCGTCTCTTGTATAATTGGCATTACCCGTTAATACGTGATTTTTATAAAAGGTTTTACCATTAACTTTTATGAAATTTTCACTAATACCCGGAAACAACTTGTTCTTAATATCTCCCGATGAAGAAAAATGGCGGGCATTTATTCCATAGTTGTATTTTTTAGATCTACTACTGGTGTAATTATATTCTAATAACGGCGTGTTATAATTACCAAAACCTGCTTTAACATAATGATTTTGAAGTTTTAGTAACGGTTCCCCTTTAATGGTTGCATAAGCTATAGGCTCTAAATTAAAATAGGTGGGAAATTGTTTGGTAATAGTTTCGTATTTTAATTTAGGAGCAGGTGGCGCAGAATCCAAAATTATCGGACTATCAAAGAAGCGGTTTGCGTTTATAATGGTAGGCTCATAATCCTTTACTACATTTACTTGTTCTGCATCCAGTTTTTTCTCATCCTTTGTTGTTTGGGAGAAGGAATGGTAATTTAATCCGATTAGTATGGTAATTATTAGTAGCTTATTCATATTTAACCTCCTCATCTTTTACGGGTTCTGTTTTTGGTTCTTCTTCAAATAGTTTTTCATCACTTCCCTTCTCTGGCAAAATGTTTATTTCAATTTGTTCTTTTACTTTCTTCTGCTCTAATTTCTTTTCCATATCTAAAATAGTATCGATTTTTTTTCGAGCAATTTCAACTAAATCGGCCCCCTCGTAATTATCAATTATACTTTGAAGAGTGTGTTTGGCCTGAAACAAATCATTTTTGGAAACCAAAATATCCGAAAGCAAAATAAAACTTTTTGCAACCCATAGATCGTATGAAGGATCGTGGTTGATAATGGTGTATACGTGTTTTTCCGACTCATTAATTTTTCCTTTTTTAAACAATAATTCTGCTAATTGATAACGAGCATCCGCTCCAATTTCTGCCCTGGTCTTGTCTGCTAAATCGCTAAATTCAGTCATAGCAACGGTTGTATCATTAAGCATAAGAGATGATTTTGCTAAATTATACCTTGCTTCAAGTTCAATCTCAGGTGTTGTTTTTTCAGCAAATAATACTTTAGAAGAGTATTCTTTTAATTCGGGGTATTGATTGGTTAGTTTGTATGATCGCATTAAACCAATACGAGCATCAGCAACATTGGTTTTTATATCGGCAACTTTTTCGAGTTGTAAATAATACTGAATGGCATCGTCGTACTTGGTTTTTTTCATGGCCAAAAATGAGGCCTTAAGGAGAGAAGCCTCGGTATATTTATTTTTATTCCATTTTAAGAAACTGGAATAACCAGACAGGGCTTCATCCAATCGGTTTAATTTATAGTCGCATTCAGCTTTATAGTAGGTGGCTTGAATAACAAAAATTCCCTCCGGATATTTCTTTATATAATTACCGAGTGCTTCTGAGGCCCCAATCCAATCAGCGTTTGAATATTTCTTATTAGCTGTTTCAAATGAAACACTGTCTAATTCACTAATACTTAAGTTAGATATATTTTGTGCTTTGGCAAAATTTTCCCAATCGTCTACTTTACCATCATCCAGTAAAATCAGCTTTACCTGATTAACAGCATCTTTGGCTTCGTTGGTTCCGGGATAATCCTGTATTATTTGCTTAAAGGTATTTAATGCCAACTCATCTTTGGAGGCATTTTTATAAACTAAACCCTTACTTAGTAATGCTTGTTTTAAATAAGAACTGTTTGGATATTCTCCAATTAATTTATCAAAGTAAACAACCGCCTCATCACTGGATCCAGTGGATAAATAAAACTTACCCAATTCATAGTAGGCATCCGATTTATAAACCGAGTTTGGATATTCTGATAATAAAAGTTTTAAGCCCTTTTCTTTGTCTTCATTTTTAGCAAGTAAGCCCGCTGCAATGGATCGTTGCAGTAAAGCGTAATCTGTTTCCAAAATCTTTAATGATGCAGCTTCTCCATAAAAATCAAAAGCCCCTCTGTAATCTTTAGTAATAAAATAGCTATCTGCAATTCTTAAAAAGGCATCATTTAATCTTTTTTTATCATTTTCCTTATGGTAACCGGTGTATTTTCTAAACCACAATACGGCATTAGTATAATCTTTTTGCAGGTAATAAGCATAGCCGATATTATAGTTTACAGTGTTAAAATAGCTAGTTAAAACGGCACCGGGTTGATATATAAACATCTTGTACTGATTAATTGCTTCGTTAAATGCATTAAGTTTAAAATTGGCTTCACCTTTCCAATAAACAGCATTAGCAGCCATGGGTTTATCCATAATGTGTCGCAACGATTTATTAAATAAATCAATACAAGCAGTATAATCCTGATTACTATATAGCTCTACGCCCCGATTGAAGGCAATGCGCTGGTATGCAAATTTTAGATCTTCTGTTACTTGCTTAATTTTTTCAATTGATTCGAGCGCTGCAGCGTAATTACGGGTAGTAAGATATACGTTTAACAAATACTTGTATGCCTCGTCCTTGCGTTTAGAGTCAGGGTATTGATTTAGATAGGCTTCAAAGGCTATTATAGCATGATCAAACGGGTTGTAATCTAACTCGTATGCAAGCTTAGCATAATTAAAAAAAGCATCTTCTTTTAAAATTTCATCGTAATCCATTTTAGAGCAGGAGTTAAAACTTCCGCGAGCATATTCTTTTTTGTTGATTTTTATATAGCATTCTCCCAAATTGTATAAAGTTATTTGAGTTAAGCTGTCTTTTATTTCAATTACGCCCTTAAAAAAATCGATAGCCTTGTGGTATTCATTACACTTATAATGAGCATATCCTAATTGATAGGCATCATTTCGATTAAACATACCTCCCTTTTCTTTATACATTATAAAATA
>JBIICS010000248.1:0-2702 GCA_044238735.1 Bacteroidia bacterium | reverse complement strand
ACAATGGAAGGATGAAATCGTAAATCTTCAGTCTCATCATGAGTGTATCTTTCAAAAAAATCATCTTGGGGCAAAACCACATTGTTTTCTCCAACAATTTGGATTATTTCCTCAATAAGTTGGTTGTTTAATTGGCTATAAATAGACATATTTATTTAAATTAGCGAATTATAATCTTCTAATATAAATACCATTATGCAAAGAATAAGTTTAGCCCTTAATATTATATTAACAATTGCGGTTGGTATTCTTTTCTTTATTGTTTTAGGTAATAAAAATACCGAGGAAGATGCGGCCCCAAAGCTTTTATCGAATACTCAATTGGCTAAAATAAAAAGTGGTAGCAAGTCTATCGTTTATGTAAATATGGATAGCTTGTATGCTAAATACGAATATGTTAGCGAACTAAAGGGTAAGCTTGAGCAAACTCAAAAGTTAAAACAAAAGGAACTCGAAAATCAATATGTTGCCTTGGAGCGCGAAGTGGCTGCTTTTAGAGAAATTGCGCAGCGTTTATCTCAGGAGGAAGGCGAAAAGCAGCAGGCGGCTTTGATGCAAAAGGAACAAAATTTAATGCAGTTAAGGGAAAAATTAGCAGCTGAATTATATAATAGTGAGCAACAAATGAATGAGCAATTATCTGAAAAAATAACAAAGTATCTTCAAAAATATAAAAAGCAAGTGCCTTACGATTTTGTTTTAAGTTACACCAAAGGTGGTGGTATTCTTTATACAAACGATAGTTTGGATATAACGCCCAGCGTTATTGAGGGATTAAATAAAGATTATAAACTCGAAAAAGAAACTGCTAAAAAATAATGGCTGCAAATACATTCGGAAATGTTTTTAGGTTAACTACCTTTGGTGAGTCTCATGGCGAAGCCATTGGTGGTGTTATTGATGGTTGCCCTGCCGGATTGGCTATTGATCTGGACTTTATTCAAAGTCAGCTCGACAGAAGAAAACCCGGCCAGTCTCATATAGTAACTCAGCGTAAAGAAAGCGATACGGTTAAATTTCTCTCCGGTATTTTTGAGGGTAAAACTACTGGCGCATCTATTGGTTTTGTGATTTATAATGAAAATCAAAAGTCAAAAGATTACGAACATCTTAAAGAAAATTACCGTCCTTCGCATGCCGATTATACCTACGATACTAAATATGGTTTTAGAGATTACAGGGGAGGTGGTCGATCATCGGCTCGCGAAACAGCTAGCCGCGTGGTGGGTGGCGCAGTAGCCTCTTTGTTGTTAAAAAATAAAAATATATCTGTAAACGCCTATGTTTCTCAAGTTGGTACTATTCAATTAGATAAAAATCATAACGAGTTAGATTTAACTCAGGTGGATGCTAATGTGGTAAGATGCCCTGACGAACGAGTAGCCTCCCAGATGATTGAATACATCGAAAAAGTTAAAAAAAATGGTGATACTGTTGGCGGTCTTGTTTCGTGTGTTATCAAAAATGTACCTGCCGGATTAGGCGAACCGGTTTTTGATAAGCTTCATGCACAGCTGGCCTATGCCATGATGGGTATTAACGCTGTAAAGGGTTTCGAATATGGCTCTGGTTTTAACGGTGCAAGAGTTTTGGGAAGTCAGCATAATGATGAATTTTATAACGAAAAGGGGACTATTTCTACTAAAACCAATTTTTCGGGGGGAATACAGGGGGGAATTAGTAACGGTCAAGATATATATTTTAATGTTGCCTTTAAACCGGTTGCCACCATCATGCAGCTCCAAAAAAGTGTTAATAATAAGGGGGAAGAAGTAGAGGTTGGGGGTAGGGGCCGACACGATCCTTGTGTTTTGCCCCGTGCAGTTCCCATTGTAGAAGCAATGGCTAATTTGGTAATTGCCGACAATTTACTGTTAGCAAGAAACTCTAAGATTTAATGGATAATTGTTAAATTTGAATGTGTTAGTGGAAAGAGGGTTAATGGTAGATAGAAAATAGATGATTCACTTAATAAATTGAAAATCTTGAATGGATGAAAAAACTTTCAATATACTTAACCTTCTAAACCATCTAACCAATAAAATACTAGTTACTAACTACTAACTACTAACTACTAACTACTAAATATAAGATATGTCTCAATTACTTAAAGGAAAAAAAGGAATTATCTCAGGAGCGTTAAATGCCGATTCAATTGCTTGGAAAGTAGCCGAAAAAGCCGTTGAACAAGGTGCTCAAATTGTATTAACCAATGCTCCAATTGCGATGAGAATGGGTGAAATTAATGCTCTTTCCGAAAAGTGTAAAGCTAAAGTTATTGCGGCTGACGCTACAAATATGGTAGAATTAGAAAATTTGTTTACTCAATCGCAAGAAGCTTTGGGCGGAAAACTCGATTTCGTGTTGCATTCGATTGGTATGAGTGTTAACATTCGTAAAAATATCCCATACACCGAGAGTAATTACGATAATTTTATCAAAGCCTTGGATGTTTCTGCATTATCTTTTCATAAAATGCTTCAGGTTGCATATAAACAAGACGCTATAAACGAGTGGGGTTCGGTAGTAGGCTTGTCTTATATTGCAGCTCAAGAGGCTTATCCGTTTTATAATGATATGGCCGATGCAAAAGCAATGCTCGAATCCATTGCCCGTAGTTTTGGTTACCATTATGGCGAAAAAAGAAAAGTGAGGGTAAATACCATATCTCAAAGCCCTACTAAAACCACAGCCGGTAGTGG
>JBIICS010000247.1:0-2711 GCA_044238735.1 Bacteroidia bacterium | reverse complement strand
CCTTCTCCTTTCATTATCTCTGCATCAGCCGGCACCCTGTCGCCCGTATTTAGTTTTATTCTATTTCCATTCATTAATTGAGACACGTTAATTGTCTCTACAACACCATCGTTATTAATTCTGTTGGCAGTTTGAGGCTGCATTTTCATTAATTCGGCCACTGCAGTAGTAGTTTGAGCAACAGATCTACGCTCTATATAAGCTCCCAGTAAAGCAAAACATACAATAGAGGCTGCTGTCTCAAAAAACAAAAAATCATGAATTTGATGGGTTCCATAATAATTTACAAATCCGTATACACTATATCCCAATGCCGAAACAAATCCCATAAAAATAAGCACATCCATATTAGGATACTTATTTTTAACAGAAGCGTAAGCCGATTTACCAAAATGTAAAAAACCAATTATGGAAGGCGGGATACAAAGTATAAACTGGAAAAGCGCATCATGTAATATTGGATAAGAAAAAAACATGTGAGCCAGCAACGGAAATGTAAATACGACTGAAAGAGCTAATTTAAACTGAATGGTAGCATAAAAAGAAATAACCGGAACTTCCTTTAAATCGGGTAACCAGGCTTTGTAACCCAGTTTATTTATGCTTTCAATATAATTTTCAATAGGCTCAACCTCCTCGTAAACAAAACTAGCCTCATTGTTTTCAAAACTAACATTAACCTCCGTTGCCCCCTTCTTTTCTAACAACTTCTTAACCCCAGCAGCGCAGCTGGTACAGTTCATCCCCTCAACATTTAGCTTAATTTGCTTTTGCATACTCAAATTTAAACAACCTTTTAGTTTAGGCTATTAACTTTGCACTTAAATATTCACAAAATGGAACTCATATTTGCTTCTCAAAACCAGAACAAGCTTAACGAAATTCAATCAAAACTTTCGAGCAATATTAAACTCATTGGCCTGAAAGACTTAAACTATAACGAAGAACTTCCGGAAACAGCGAAAACCATAATAGAAAACGCTTTGCAAAAAGCACGATTTGTATATGAAAAATTTGGTAAAGATTGTTTTGCGGATGATACCGGACTGGAAATTGAGTCTTTAAATAACCTCCCTGGAGTAGATACAGCTCATTATGCAGGTCCAGAAAGAAATGCCAACCTAAACATGGATAAAGTACTTCGGGAAATGCAAAATGCGAACAGCAGAAATGCCCGTTTTGTAACCATATTCGCTTTAATTCTAAACGGAAAAGAGTATTTATTTGAAGGTGAAGTAAAAGGCATTATTGCAACTGAGAAAAGAGGTAATCAGGGATTTGGCTACGACCCCATTTTTATTCCCGAAAACCATCAAAATACGTTTGCCGAAATGGACTTAAATCAAAAGAACAGCATGAGTCACAGAGCCAGAGCATTGAGCAAAATGCTTGACTTTTTAAACAAGGACTAATGCCGTTTTTTTGTTTTCAACAAGGACCTTTGATTATTAACACACCTTAGTAAATATGGCCTTAAGACCTTAATTTCGCACAAAATTTACAATAAACTATGGCTGATATTCAAGCACTTGAAAAACTTTGTACCCAGGTACGCCGTGATATCGTTAGAATGGTTCATGCTCCTCAATCGGGGCATCCGGGCGGTTCTTTAGGTTGTACAGAATTTTTCGTGGCACTTTATAATGAAATTTTAAAACACAATCCTTCCAATTTTAACATGGACGGCATTGGTGAAGATTTATTCTTTTTATCTAATGGTCACATCTCTCCTGTTTACTACAGTGTTTTAGCAAGAGCTGGTTATTTTCCGGTTAATGAATTAAATACTTTCAGAAAACTAAACACACGCCTACAAGGGCATCCAACAACACACGATCATTTACCGGGTGTTAGAATTGCATCTGGTTCGTTGGGACAAGGCCTCAGTGTTGCGGTGGGTGCTGCACTTGCTAAGAAATTAAACAACGATTCAAATTTGGTTTACACCTTACATGGTGACGGTGAATTGCAAGAAGGTCAAATATGGGAAGCCGCTATGTTTGCTGCTGCAAATAAGGTTGACAATATAATTTCTACTATCGATTATAACGGCCGTCAGATTGACGGTAATGTTGATGATGTTTTAAGCCTGGGGAACCTTAAAGCTAAATTTGAAGCTTTTGGCTGGGACGTGCTAGAAGTAAAAGAAGGCAACAACATTAAAGCAATTATGGATGGCCTTAATATTGCTAAACAACATACAGGTAAAGGAAAACCGGTAGCAGTTTTAATGCATACCGAAATGGGTAATGGAGTTGACTTTATGATGGGTACTCATAAATGGCATGGTTCTGCTCCTAACGATGCACAATTAGCGAATGCCCTGGCGCAAAATCCCGAAACTTTGGGTGATTATTAAAATAAAACTAATTTGATATCGTTCCTTAATTATTAAAGTCTTTTTAAAATATTGCCTTATAGTTCTTCTAGCCATTTTGGGTTTGAACAAAAGTTATGCGCAATATCCTCAACCTAAAAAGACAGAGCCCACTATTACCCGTATTTTATTTTTGTTTGATGCTTCAAATAGTATGTACGGTAGATGGCAAAGCAATATTAAAATGGAGGTAGCCAAAAAATTAATGGCAGAATTACTAGATAGCCTTCAAAAGAAAGAAAACCTCGACTTGGCACTTCGGGTTTATGGTCATCAAAAACCATTTCCTCCGCAAGATTGTGATGATACCAAACTGGAAGTTTATTTTGGATCA
>JBIICS010000076.1:0-13661 GCA_044238735.1 Bacteroidia bacterium | reverse complement strand
GAACCGTTATTTGTAAAATTTTTAAAAACCATTGTTTTTAATTTACTACCCATTTTGCGAGATATAATCGGTTGTTTTGCGGAATATAAGGTTGGTTTAAAAACCAGATATTCGTCTGTATTAACATTACCTTGTACTACATTTTCGCCTAAACCCCAGGCACCTGAAATCAGTATAGCTTTATCAAAGCCGCTATCGGGATCAATAGTAAACATAACTCCTGAAGAGGCTAAATCTGAACGAACCATTAATTGTACACCAATAGATAATCCAACCTTCATATGCTCAAAACCTTGATCTATTCGATATTTTATTGCACGATCATTAAATAAAGAAGCATAACATTTTTTGCAAGCTTCCAGAAGTTGATCATTTCCATTTATATTTAAAAAGGTTTCTTGTTGTCCTGCAAAACTCGCATTTGGTAAATCTTCAGCCGTTGCACTGCTTCTTACCGCAAAGCTTTTATTATTACCAGTTAATTTTTTTAAGGCAGTAAAAGCATTTAATATATCTTCTCTTAAATTAGAAGGAAACTCTGCTTTTAATATTTCGTTACGAGCTTTTTGTCCTACTAAACTTAAATTGTTAAAATTATCGATATCTAGTTCATTTAAAACAGAATTTAAATTATCAAATAAATTATTATGATTGATAAATGACCAATAACCTGTTGATGTAACGGCAAATCCATCCGGAATATTAATTTCTTTCGATTTTAGATTACGATACATTTCGCCAAGAGATGCGTTTTTTCCGCCAACTAAACCTATATCTTCAATACTTATTTCTGAGAATGTTTTAATGTATTTCATGTTTAACAACTTATTACGATGGTAAAGTTATTAAAGTGAAATCCATTTACTGATGAAGAAAGTTTAAAGTTTCATGAAAATGATTTCTCTCATTTTTTTAATTAATACTGCATACTATTTCATGATAACGATCATATAATGATTTGTAATTAAAAAAAAAGCTGCCACAAGAATGGGCAGCTTAAATTGCAGATTAAGAATTAAAAAATTATTTACCTAATTTTTTTCTTAGGTTTTCATCTATTGCACTTAAAAATTCTTCGGTATACAAGTAATGTTCGCCATGGTTTACTTTATTACCATAAATACAAACAGCTAAATCTTTAGTCATTTTACCACTTTCTACAGTTTCAACACAAACTTGTTCTAAAGCATCGCAGAAATTAATAAGTTCTTGATTGTTGTCTAATTTTCCACGAAATGCTAAGCCTCTTGTCCAAGCAAAAATGGAAGCAATTGGATTGGTTGAAGTTGGTTTACCTGCTTGGTGATCTCTGTAGTGTCGGGTAACTGTTCCATGAGCAGCTTCTGCCTCCATAATTTTTCCATCCGGAGTAATTAAAACAGATGTCATTAAACCCAGCGATCCAAAACCTTGAGCAACAGAATCTGACTGAACATCTCCATCGTAATTTTTACAAGCCCAAACAAAGTTTCCGTTCCATTTTAAAGCGGAAGCTACCATATCATCAATTAAACGATGTTCGTATACAATACCGGCTGCTTCATACTTTGCTTTATATTCAGCTTCATATATTTCCTGAAAAATATCTTTAAAAAAACCATCGTACTTTTTTAGAATAGTGTTTTTGGTTGAAAGATAGAGAGGCCATTTTTTGCTTAAAGCCATATTAAAGCAGGAATGAGCAAAACCTCGAATCGATTCTTCAGTGTTGTACATACCCATTGCAACTCCATTCCCTTTAAAATTATATACTTCGTGTGTAACGGGTGCACTACCGTCTTCGGGTGTAAAAGTTAAGGTTAACTTACCTTTTCCTTTTAAAACAATATCGGTAGCCCTGTATTGATCACCAAAAGCATGGCGACCAACAATAATGGGGCTAGTCCAGTTACTTACTAAACGAGGTACATTTTTACAAACAATGGGCTCGCGAAATACAGTACCATCCAATATATTGCGGATTGTTCCATTTGGAGACTTCCACATTTGTTTTAGGTTAAATTCTTTAACTCGGGCTTCATCAGGAGTTATGGTTGCACACTTTATGCCAACACCGTATTGCTTTATAGCGTTAGCCGCATCAACAGTTACCTGATCGTTGGTTTCATCCCTATACTCCATTCCTAAATCGTAATATTTAATATCAACATCCAGGTATGGAACAATTAATTTGTCTTTAATAAATTTCCATATGATGCGCGTCATCTCGTCACCATCTAACTCAACAACCGGATTGGCTACTTTAATTTTTGACATAATTTATTTATTTAGATTGTTTATTTTATTGCAAATTTAGATTTATAGTTTAATTATTTAAACAAAAATTTTATTTTCCAAAAACATCGGAAATGTTTAGTTCAGTTATACTTCCAAATGACTCCAGAGATTTAAAATTAATTTTGTTTTTATCGCCTACAACCATTAAATTGTAATTAAGAGGTTGAATATGTTTTAACTGAAAATCGCTTAGCGCATTTAAGCTGGCATTGTTTAATATGTTATATTGTAATTGATGAAAATCATTATTAATACCCAGTTTGTTCCAGGCATAATGTTGCAATAACAACTGTTCTTTTACAATTGGCGATGAAATGATTTTCTGCATTTGAACTTTTTTGGTTACATCAAAAGTTGGTTGAGCAGTTGGCATTGTTTTGAGTAAATCCTGCATTCCAGCAGAGGCTTCCTTTAATTTATCGGCTTGTGTTCCAATGTAGGCAATGTTTAAAAAAGAATCCTCTATTCTTTCCGGGAATTGAATAACCGAACGAGCGGAATAAGCAAGAGCTTTTGATTCTCTTAGCGTTTGAAATACAATTGCAGCCATTCCTCCCCCAAAATATTCGTTATACAAGGTGCCATTGGCATAAAAATCAGGGTTAAAATTACTAAGGGTAGAAGCCCATAAAAGATCGGCTTGAGTCATTTCATAATTTAGGAAGTACACTTTAGGTGAATTAATAGCTTGTGGTTGAATATGGATGGAAGGTATATAAGGCTTTAATTCATTTTTTCCGAAATTGCCGTTTAAACGATTAAGAGGCGACATAGGATCCGTGTTTCCATAAAACATAAGAGTAGCAGGGGTATTAAAACATTTATTTATTACGGATAAAAGATCTTCAATCTTTAATAATCCAACCTTTTCTTTAGATAAGAATATTTTTGAAGCATATTCTTTTCCATAGAGCGAATAATTTAGTAAACCATTCCAAAGTAAAAAGCGTTTATCTGTGTATTGATTATCAAGCTCTTTTTGATAGTCGTTAATTAAGTTGCTGAATATATCTGGCTTACTGGCTGTTTGTTTAAGCCATGTGTATACTAAGCTAATAGCCTTTTCGTAATTTTCTGATAGTCCCGAAATTTCAATTAAAAAATTATGATTTTGTATGATCGGATTCCAGTTACATCCTAACTGATACATTTGTTTTTTAAGAAGAGCGGCGGAGTTGTTTTGATCACCGGCCAACATCAAATATTTAATACTAAGATCAAGTAACGGTTCATCTAATTTTCCAAAAGGAAATCCGAGATAAAATTTAAAAAGCGTATTACTGGTGTTTTTAACAAACCAGTATTCCTGATTGTTTTTTGTTTTTTGTTTGGCAATTACTTTATTAAAATCTACAAATTTTGGACTTATTGGTGAAACAGGAGTAGTTTCTAAGTTCTTAAAAAATTCAGATTTAGCATCTCGATTTACTTCAACGGGTGTTATTTCGGGTTTTTCTACTTTAACAACATTGGGATCTTCTCCCATTCGTTTGTATACAACTACATAATTGTTTTTAAAACCATTTTTACAAAACAAAATAAAATCATTTTTATTAACGCTTTGTAACTTCTGTATATTATTAAAATACGTTTTCCAGTCTTGCTTTTTTACTAAAGCATCTACATATAAGGATCCTCTGCTTTCAATATTATCGTATTGTTTTTCGTACTTAAGTTTTAAGTTTGTTTTTGCTGCGTTAAATTGTTCATCACTAAAATTTCCATCCGCTAATTTGCTCAATTCTTTTAAAAGTAAATCTTTTACTGTTTCTAATTTCTGCCCTTCCTTATTTTGGCCATCAATAGCGAACATAGAGTAATCGTTTAAAATAAAAGGATATGCGCTGGCACTTAAGGCCGTTTGAGCAGTTTTAATATTCTCATCTAAAAGTCCTGCATTTCCATTATACAATAATTCTCCAGCAAGCTGAAGAAACACTGCGTCAATGGTATTAGCTCCTCCAAATCGATAAGCCAAGGTAACACTTTCCGATTCGGGCCCAATAACATTTTTTTCAATTGGCTTTGTTATTTCAGATTCAGGCTCAAACTTTAAATCGGTCACTTCGGATTTAACCATTGAGCCAAATGAAATTGCAACTTGCTTAATTGCTTCATCCGGATTTAGGTCGCCCACCAAAACCAACCCCATGTTGTTGGGCACATAATATTTTTTGAAGAAATTTCTTATTTCAACAATAGATGGATTTTTAAGATGTTCTATGGTGCCAATAGTAGTTTGTGTTCCGTAGGTGTGATTTTTAAAAAGATTTGCAAATAATTCATCCATTAATTTGTCGTTATCATCATCCAGCGACATGTTTTTTTCTTCATATACAGCTTCCAACTCAGTATGAAAAATTCTCATAACAGGATTTCTGAATCGATCGGATTGAAGCCTTAACCAATTAAAAAGTTGGTTAGAGGGAAATTGTTCGAAATAAACGGTTTGATCGAACCAGGTGTATGCGTTAGATTTTTCACCCCCTATGGCCGCAATCATTTTGTCATATTCATTTGCAATGGCATATTGGGCAGCAATACCCGATACCGAATCTATTTCGTGATAGATTTTCTTTCTCTCTTTTATATCCGAAGTTTTTCGGTAAACTTCATATAAATCCTCGATTTTTTGAAGTAAAGGTTTTTCTTTCTCATAATTCAAAGTGCCGAAGTTGGTTGTGCCTTTAAATAACATGTGCTCCAAATAATGAGCTAAACCCGTTGCATAAGGAGGATCGTTTTTACTTCCTGCTTTAATTACCACATATCCTTGTATTTTAGGCTGGTCTTTAACTACTGATATAAAAACCTTCAGCCCGTTATTTAAAGTATAGATTCTCGTTTTTAGAGGATCGCCCGGAACACTGTCGTAATTTACGTTAAAGTTTAAATTTTGTAAAACCTTTAATTTTGGTGGTGACTGAAGGGGGGTAAATTGCTGTGCTGACAAAGTGAAAGAAAAAAATAATAAAAGGACTAAAAAGTATGTATTCTTCATAATTTAAAATTCGAGATCTAAATCTAGTTTTTGTTTTAATAAGGCTAATAATGGATTTTTTTGCACCAATTTAGCGTATCGGTCTTGTGGAGTATATGCTTTTGTTTTTATTACTTCTTCGTTTATATTAACAATTAATGCAACCGAATAATTGTTTAGTTCCTTTCTTAAATAAGGAACTAAAGTATCTCTGAGTTCTTCTATTTCATTTAGCTGAATTTTATTTCCCACGGTATGTGTAATGTTGCTTCCTTCAATTAGGGGTTTAGTTGTAGTCAATGCATTTACAACACTAAAACGCATTTGGTTTTGCATTAAGGTTACAAACTTATTCCACACTATATTAAAGTGTTCAGGTGTAAATGCCTCTTCGGGCAATTTTACTTTTGGTTGTGGTTCCTGAAGCTGATTTTCTTTTGCAGGATTAATAAATTGATTTATTGAAATTCCGGTAGTGAAATTCTTTTGAGGTATTTTTTGAGTGCCCTTTTCTAACTCAATTATGGGCATCCCGGGCGCTTCCTGAACTTTTACTGCGGTGGTGAATTTTTCCTGCAGTTTAACAACCTGATTTTCCAATTTAGATGGAGGAACAACTATAGGTTCCTTTTTTAGTGTAGGTTGAGGATTTAAAGATGCGCCAGAATTGTCAATTATGACAAGTTGGTCATTTTTTTTTTCGTCCCCGTTGGGTTGGTGCATTAAAGAAACAATTTGCAGCAAGGCATATTCTACTAACAAGCGTTGGTTTTTAGAGGCTTTGAATCCAATTTCGGTTTTGGTACAAATTCCAATTCCTTTTAAAAGAATATCCTGTGGAATTAACCCTGCTTGTTGTAAATATTTTGATTTAATATTTTCACCAACTTCTAATAACTTAACCGTTTGAGGATCTTTACAAACTAAAAGGTTACGAAAATGTTCGGATAAACCGGCAATAAATTGTAAACCATCAAATCCATTTGATAAAATATCGTTAAAAAGGAGAAGAATTGCAGGGATGTCTCCCTTTTGCATGCAATCGCCTACTTTGAAATAATATTCGTAATCCAAAATATGAAGATTTTCTATAACCGACTGATAGGTTAAGGAATGGCCACCACTAAAACTTACCAGTTGATCGAACATGGAAAGGGCATCACGTAATCCACCATCTGCTTTTGCGGCAATAATATGTAAAGCATCCGGTTCTGCTGTAATGGATTCTTTTTGGGCTATTTCCGCCAGGTGTTTGCTAATATCATCAACCGTAATTCTATTAAAATCAAATTTTTGACAGCGGGATAAAATAGTGGGTAAAATTTTATGCTTTTCGGTAGTTGCCAAAATAAAAATTGCATGGGAGGGTGGTTCTTCCAGTGTTTTTAAAAAAGCGTTAAAAGCAGCCTGCGAAAGCATATGAACCTCATCAATAATATAAACCTTATACTTGCCTAATTGAGGAGCAAAACGAACTTGTTCAATTAAACTTCTGATGTCATCAACAGAGTTATTTGAAGCCGCATCTAGTTCGTATATATTTAATGATTGTCCGTTATTAAACGAAACACACGATTCGCATTGATTACAAGCTTCACCATCGGGAGTTTTATTAAAACAATTAATGGTTTTAGCTAAAATACGGGCACACGTTGTTTTTCCAACTCCACGAGGCCCGCAAAATAAAAAGGCCTGGGCTAATTGGTTGTTTTTTATGGCATTTTTTAAGGTATTGGTAATGGAAGACTGACCAACCACTGTATTAAACATGGCGGGCCTGTACTTTCGTGCTGATACAATAAAGTTTTCCATAATTGGTAAGGTATACAAAGATAAAAAGGGAATATTTAAATTCGCTCATTATCCGCTTTACATATTAACTAAAAAGGCATTTTATCAACACCTTTAAGAAAGGAAAAAGATTCTATTTATTAATTGAATTAAAAATTCTAGGCGATTTGACGTTCCTTAACTTTTGTTATTTTTTCATTTAATTTATCACTTTCAACTAAGCCGTCCCTCAGTCTAATAATACGATGAGCATGCAGCGCAATATCCTCTTCGTGCGTAACTAAAATTATAGTATTACCATGTGTGTGTATTTCTTCAAATAAGCCCATAATTTCTACAGATGTTTTGGTATCGAGGTTACCGGTAGGTTCATCAGCCAATATGATAGAGGGATTGTTTACGAGCGCTCTGGCAATAGCTACTCTTTGTCTTTGACCGCCGCTTAATTCATTTGGCTTGTGATGCATTCTGTTAGTTAAACCAACCTGATCTAATACTTTTTCTGCTTGCCTTTGACGTTCTGGTTTAGAATAACCCGCATAAATTAGGGGCAACATAACGTTTTCAAGAGTTGTATTTCGGGGTAACAGGTTAAAAGTTTGAAAGACAAAACCAATTTCTTTGTTGCGCACTTCGGCTAAATCATTATCAGGCATTTTACTTACATCTTTTCCATTTAAAATATAAGTGCCACCGCTTGGGGTATCTAAACAACCCAGCATATTCATTAATGTTGATTTACCCGAACCGGAAGGTCCCATTAAAGCAACGTATTCACCTTTGTTAATGTTTAAGGTAACCGATCTTAATGCATGAACGGTTTCAGTTCCAATTTTATAGGTTCTTGAAATGTTCTCCAGTTTAATAATTTCCTCCATTAAAATCGAAGTTTAAAATGTTGTTTAGTTAAATCGTTATTTAAAAATACAATTCCTAACTGATATAAATCAATTGTAGAAGATACTTTAGGATTTTTTTTAATTTCCTCCCATGCTTTTGTCATTTCTTTGCTCCAGTATATATCATCTAAAACCAATATTGAATTTTGATGGGTATGATTCAATATATTGTTAAAATAATTAATAGTTGCAGCGTAACTGTGGTTTCCGTCAATAAAGGCAAAGTCAACCCTATTTATTTTTTTTAGAAGTGTTGTTAGGGTGTTGTCCATATTGCCCCTTATTAAGCTAATATGATTTTGATTGAGTTGTTTAAAATTAAGTTCTGCAATAGATGCAATTTCGTTTGAACCTTCAAAAGTGGTAACGCTGCTATCTTTATTGGGATAAGCCAGATACATAGTTGTTATTCCGAGCGAGGTACCTAGTTCTATAATTTGTTGGGGTTTAAAATGATTTACAAGTCTGAACAATAACTGTGCATACTTTGAATTTTTTAAACTGCTTGATGCTATTGAACTTACTTTTCGCTTGTAGGAACCTCCTTTTCCTGCGCCCCAATCCTCAATATTAAGCGTTTTATTTGATTTAAGTAAGATGGATCTAATACCTTCTAATTGCTCAAATACATAAAAAGGATTCTCATCGCATATTACTTCTGTGTATAGATTAAAAATAAAGGGTGCATGAATGGAGTGTTCATCCTTTGCACTTAAAAGATACTTAACATAAGAGGTTATTTGGTGAATGTTTGGCAAGAATGAATTGAATTTTTAATCCCCTTAGTTTTATAATCGTTTTTAGCTGCTAATTCTTAATTTCGTTTATTGTTATTTTTAAAAAATAAAAACGCCTCTAACAAAACAATAAATTTATCTCCTAATAAATTTTTCCAATGCTTTCTTATAATTTTCAAATCCAAATGTGTTTGGAACAGATCCATGCCCTGCACCATCAACTAAATGAGCTTCTTTATAGGAGCCTCTGTAATTATTGTATATAATTTGTCCGTGCGTTTTGTAAGATAAATAATCATCGGCTATGCCATGAATCCAAAATAAGTCTTGCTTTACATTTTTTATTTCTTCGGCATTATCAATTTTAGTATCAGCTAAAAATTTCGGACTAAGGGCCAGTTTGCTGGCATCTTGAACCAAAACATCCGATGAGGCAAATGGAGCCTCCAAAATTAATTTAGTGGGAGTTAAACTTCTTGGATGGGCAGTTAATTCGCAACTTGGAGCCGAACCTAAACTAAAACCATAAATAACCAGGCGATTGCTACTTAAACCTTTTTGTTTTAACCATTTTAAACAGGCATCAACGTCTGCATACATACCATCTTCGGTTGACTTTCCTTCTGATAATCCATATCCACGGTAATCTACCGTCATTACACCAAAACGATTTTTGCCTCCTACATTGGCTAAAAGTTTAGCTCGTTGCCAATAAAAATCCATGTGCCATTTATTTCCATGGCAATACATAATTACTGTGTCGATAGAAATTTTCGATAGATCACCAATATAGGTTGCATATATTTTTGTAGGCGTTTTTTCTTTTTCTGTTTTCGATTCTAATATTATTTCTGTAATTAAATTATTGGGAATGGTATAAGAGTCGTCGAGTATAAAATCAACATCTTTAATAAACTGATCTCGCTTATATTCGGATATGGTATTATCGTTGTTAAACATCATGGGGTCTAATCGCTGACATCCGCAAAATGTTGTAATTACTAATAAAAGTATGAAGTAAGTTCTCATTTTATTTAAAAGATTTAGATAAACCAAAATAAAAGCCTAATGCACCAGTTCGGCTTAGCGGACTAACATAATCAACTACAATATCTTTATTGGATAAATTTGGTCCAATCATCTTGGTTTCCATATTAAATCGCCAGGTACCTTTGCTAAACAGAACTCCTAATTGTGGACTAAAAATAAGGTTAGTGGATTGAGGTTGCTCATGAGCTCGAATGGTTTTTAATTCAAACCAATTGTTAATTCCGGCGTAAATGTAATGTTGTTTAGAAACACCAAAATCCCACCAGGCATTTAAATCTAATTGTGGATAAAAAGCAATGGTTTTGGAATCTCTAACAATTAAATTAATAGACGGCGAAACTGAGAAACCAGGTGTTTTGCCCTTACAGAAAGTTAATGCCCGGTTTAATCCTAATTGTGTTTGAAAATTTCCAAATACCGCCGATGTTAAATTTACTCCTCCATAAACAGTGGTTGCGCTATCTAATCCTTGTCCGTAGGTGGCACTTATAAATGGAATAGGCATTGGGAAACCTAAATTAGAAATAACGGGACCCCCTAAAGCCAAATTAACTTGTTTCTCTTTCTTAGCCAGAGGTTTAACAAAATGGCTTGGAGCACAAGAAGAAATTAATAGAACTGCGATGATAAAATAGAAAGATTTCATGTTAAGTTGATTGTTGAGAGTTAAGACTTGAGGATAATGTAAGATTTATTTCTTTTTTAACGCTCAACTTATAACTTTCAACTTATTTTATTTAATGTATCTAAAATCCTGATTATTCTTGATGCTTAATAACGATTGATAAATTAACTTTATAACGTTTTCCACATCGTCTTTGTGAACCATTTCTACCGTTGTGTGCATATATCGTAATGGTAGAGAAATTAATACCGATGGAACTCCACCTGTAGCATAAGCAAATGCATCTGTATCGGTTCCGGTTGCACGGCTTACCGCTGCTCTTTGAAAAGGCAAATTGTTTTTATGAGCAGAATCCTGAACTAGTTTTAATAAATTGTTTTGTACTGCCGGACCAACCGTTAATACAGGCCCTTTACCACAAGATAAATCACCATTGCTGATTTTATTCATCATGGGAGTTTGAGTGTCATGACAAACATCGGTAACAATAGCAATATTGGGTTTAATCGTTTGCACAATCATTTCGGCACCACGCAAACCAACTTCTTCCTGAACAGAATTTGTAATATATAAGCCAAATGGAAGTTTCTTTTTATTTTCAGATAACAAACGGGCCACTTCTGCAATCATAAACCCGCCAATTCTATTATCTAAGGCTCTGCCTAAAAAATACCGGTTGTTAAGGGTCATAAACTCATCTTCGTAGGTTACAACACAACCAACATGTATCCCAAGGGCTTCAACTTCATCTTTAGTTTTGCATCCACAATCCAGAAAAATGTTTTTTAAACTTGGTGTTTCTTCTTTAGCTGCATCCCGAACATGTATAGCAGGCCATCCAAAAACAGCTTTCACAATTCCTTTATCGGTATGGATGTTTACTCTTTTAGAAGGAGCAATTAAATGATCACTCCCGCCGTTTCTCCTTAAATAAATAAACCCATCATTCGTTATGTAATGAACAAACCACGATATCTCATCGGCATGTGCTTCTATTACAACTTTGTATTCTGCTTCAGGATTAATAACTCCAACTGCAGTTCCATAATTATCTACAAAATAGGTGTCAATGTAGGGTTTAATATAATCTAACCACAGCTTTTGTCCCTCGCTTTCAAAACCGGTTGGGGCAGCATTATTGATATATTTAGTTAAAAAATCAATCGATGAATCTTTTAAGATGCTTTTTGATTTTGCACTTTTTGCTTTAGATGATGGTTTGGCATTTGACTTAGCCTGGTTTTTTTTAGCCATTATAATATATTTTTTATGATACTTTCAATTGAGATTCCTTCGGCCTCTGCCATGTAATTTCTTACTAAACGATGTCGTAATACGGGGATTGCAATAGCTTTAACATCTTCAATATCGGGTGCGTATTTTCCATTTAATGCGGCATGGCATTTAGCACCAACAATTAAGTTTTGAGAGGCTCTGGGACCTGCACCCCATGATATATACTTATTAATTAACTCTGGGGCAAATTCCGAACCCGGACGTGTTTTAACCGTTAGTTTAACTGCATATTCCAGAACATTATCGGTTACAGGGAGTTTTCTAACAAGATCTTGGAAAAACACAATTTCAGAAGCGCTTAATATTTTCTTTAACTGAACCGATTCTCCGCTGGTAGTATTTCGGGCAATTAAAAGTTCTTCGTGGTATTTAGGATAATCAAGCCAAAGATTAAACATAAAACGATCTAATTGAGCCTCGGGTAGGGGGTAAGTTCCTTCTTGTTCTATTGGGTTTTGAGTAGCTAATACGAAAAAGGGATTGTCTAAAAGATATCGCTGTCCGGCCGCAGTAACCGATTTTTCTTGCATGGCCTCCAGCAATGCGGCCTGGGTTTTAGGAGGGGTACGGTTAATTTCATCGGCTAAAATAACATTAGAAAATACAGGACCTTTAATAAATTTAAATGTTCTGCTTTCGTCTAAAATTTCTGAACCAATAATGTCAGAGGGCATTAAGTCGGGGGTAAACTGAATCCGGTTAAAACTTAACCCCAACACATCGGCAATAGTGTTTACCAATAGTGTTTTAGCTAAACCGGGCACTCCCACTAAAAGGCAATGACCCTTGCCAAAAATGCTAATTAGAACGTCTTTAACTATTTCATCTTGGCCTACAATAACTTTAGATATTTCCTTACGTAGTTCGTTTATCTTTTCTTTAAATGCATCAACAGCCTGAGCATTGGAGGCAAAATTTTGTTCCATAGAGGTAAATTGGCTTTAAATATAAGCTTAAAGGGCTAAAACTTAACCATTCCGCTTAGGTATTTTTTAACCAATACTTTCTTAAAAATTATTAAATTGCGAGCGTATTAACAAAATTAAATTTAAGCATGTCAAATTCAGCAGCTAAACATCCAAAAGGATTATGGGTTTTATTTGGAACCGAAATGTGGGAACGTTTCAATTTTTATGGAATGCGAGCCCTTTTAACTCTTTTCTTGGTAAACTCTTTAATGATGAAAGAAGAAGAGTCTTCGTTAATTTATGGAGGTTTTTTAGGATTATGTTATTTAACTCCCATGTTAGGTGGTTTTATTTCTGATCGTTTTTTCGGAAATCGTAATTGTATTATGCTTGGGGGTATTATGATGGCAATTGGGCAATTTTTTCTTTTTGCCAGTGCAAGTATTTTTGCCTCTAACTTAGGTTTAGCTACCACTTTAATGTGGACAGCTTTAACCATTATTATTTTTGGAAATGGTTTTTTTAAACCTAATATTTCCAGCATGGTGGGTAGCTTATATCCCAAACAAGAAAAATCTAAATTAGATACTGCCTTTACTATTTTTTATATGGGTATTAACCTGGGTGCATTTTTGGGTCAGTTAATTTGTCCGATTGTTGGCGATGTTAAAGATGCAGGAGGAATAAGAGACGTGCATGCTTTTAAATGGGGTTTCCTTGCTGCGGGTATTGCTATGGTATTAGGTACCATTATTTTTTGGGCATTAAAAAATAAATATGTTGTTACTCCCGAAGGAAAGCCTTTGGGTGGTTTACCCTCTAAAAGAGATAACTCAGATTTTGAGGAAGGCGAAGCCGAAAAAGCTGAGTTTACCCCTAAAGCCTTGTTTACAGCCGTAATTGCATTTATAGTTTTGTTTTTTTCTATTCGTTATTTTATATCCGGAACTAATATTGTAAAAACAGTTATCTATCCAATTATATACGCGAGTGGCTTAACATTAGCCGGATTAATTATATCTGATAAATCATTAACTAAAGTAGAACGCGAGCGTATTATTGTAATATACATTGTGGCCTTTTTTGTTATTTTCTTTT
>JBIICS010000154.1:0-6304 GCA_044238735.1 Bacteroidia bacterium | reverse complement strand
CAACTTATTGGAAAATAACCAAAGCATACAACAAATTCAGGATTTTAAAGGCAAATACCCCAAGCAATTGTGGTATTTGTTTTTTAGTGAAATGTGGGAACGATTCAGTTTCTATGGAATGCGTGGCATGCTGGTTGTTTTTATGGTTCAGCAATTAGGAATGAACGAAGTGGTAGCTAATCTTCAGTACGGAGCTACTCAGGCCTTTGTTTATGCTTTCACATTTATTGGAGGTATTTTTGCCGATAAAATCTTAGGTTATCGTAAATCGCTGTTTTGGGGTGGCATATTAATGATTATTGGAAGCATAACCCTATCGCTAGACCCCAAATCGTTTTTCTTTTTGGGTATTAGTTTAATAATTATTGGAACCGCATTTTTTAAACCTAATATTTCTTCTATTGTTGGTCAGTTGTATAGTATCAACGACTCCCGTCGCGATGCCGGTTTTTCGTTGTTTTACGCCGGTGTTAATTTAGGTGCTTTAATTGGAGGTTATATTTGTATTGCTGTTGCCAACGGAAATTTATTTCAAAGTATTATACCCGAAAACTTAAGATGGAATTTTGGATTTGGATTTGCATCTGTTGTGATGGTTATTAGCTTGCTAACTTTTGTTCGGACCCAAAAAAGCCTTGGGCCTATAGGTCTATCTCCAATAGCTGGTATGGATGTCTCTAAAAAACGTATTATCGAAATATTAACTTATCTGGGGTCATTAATAGCTATTCCGGTAATTATGATAATGGTTTCCAAAACTGAATATACCGATATGTTTATGTATGCCATTGGTCCTATTGCGCTACTATATCTTTTTTACGAAATGCGTTCTTTTACTGCGGCCGAAAACAAAAAACTTATAGCTGCTCTGGTGTTTATGTTTTTTTCAATAGTATTTTGGTCTTTTTTCGAACAAAGTGGTGGATCTTTAAGCTTATTTGCTACCAACAATTTAAATGATACTATACTGGGTGTAAAACTAGACCCTAATGGAGTTAATAACTCAGCAAATTCTCTTTTTGTAGTAATATTTGCTGCTGTTTTAGGTGTTTTGTGGATTTGGATGGCTAAAAAAAATATAGAACCCAACACAATAGTAAAATTCGGACTTGGTTTTTTGTTTTTGGCAGCCGGGTTTTATATTTTTTATTACACTAAATTTTTTGCTGATGCTAACGGAAGAACCTCTTTAGATTTATTTACGTTTGGATGGTTTGTTATTACGTTTGGTGAATTATGCTTATCGCCTATTGGGCTTTCTGTAATGTCTAAACTATCCCCAATGAAAACTCAAGCAGTGGTAATGGGAATGTGGTATTTGGCTAGTGCATACGGTCAATATTTTGCGGGTATTTTGGGAGCAAATATTTCTGAAGCCTCCGAAAATTCTACAAATTTGGAAAAACTGGTGGTTTATGCCGATGGATATAAACAATTAGCCCTTTATGCGCTTGTTGCAGGCATTATAATGATTATAATATCTCCACTTGTTAAGAAACTAATGCAAGAAGTAAAATAATTGGCTATATTAATATAAAATTTTATTTACATGAAAAGACTGCTTTATATCGCCTTATTCATCCCCCTATTTTCGTTTTGTCAGAATAAAAAAAAATCGGATGGTATTAACTGGATTTCGTTTACCGAAGCGGTAAAGCTAAATGATTCGGGAGTTAAAAAGAAATTTTTAATTGATGTTTATACGGATTGGTGCGGATGGTGTAAAAAAATGGATGCAAGTACTTACGAAAATCCAAAAGTTATAGAATACATAAATAAAAACTTTTACGCGGTTAAATTGGATGCTGAAATGTCGGATAGTATTGTCTTTCAAAATCATGTATTTAAAAAAACAGATCCCTCCAAAAAAAGTGCCCCTCACGAGTTGGCTGTTGCTTTATTAAACGGTAAAATGGGTTATCCCTCTACCGTTTTTTTAGATGAAAAATACAATATGTTAAGTCCGGTTCAGGGTTATTTATCGGTGGAAAACATCGAAATGTACATGCGCTATTTTGTGGAAGAAGATTTTGCTCAGGTTAAATGGGAGCAGTTTCAGGAAAAATTTGTAAGTAAATTCAATCAAAATTAGAATGGAAAGTGTTGGACAAAGAATTTTAAATTATCTGGAACGAAAGGGGATTAGTATTGATTATATTTCTGAAAAAATTGAGGTTACTCCAAATGAGTTTAAAAACAAACTCGAAAAGAATGCATTAGAAATAAAAACCTTGGAAAAAATTTCTAAAGAGTTACGTATTCCATTATATAGCTTTTTTACAAATTCTCGAATAGATGGAAATTCCACTAAAAAAAATGTGGAAATTCCTTATTACATCGAACGTTTAGAACCCAATGAAAAATCGGAGTTTAATAATTTAATATCGGGTTTGGTTGAAGAAATTGAAACGCTAAAACGAATAATTGAGGATAAGGATAATGAAATTGAAATCCTAAAAAGATTGAACAACAGATAAATTTTTAAAAATAGAGATGAATAAAAAGTTATTAATTGGTAATCTTCAACATTTAACATCACAGTTAAAGTTTGATAAAAGAAAATTTTTATCTGAATATCCATACCCTCATAAACGATACGAAGAAATAATTGAGCAAAAAATAAATCCGGATATTGACGATTTAATTCATTTCTCCCGTTATTTTAAATACTCTATTGATCAGCTTCTTAGTATAGATATTAAAGCGCGCCATAAATCTATTAGTCCAAAATCGATTAAAATGCTCGTTTTAGATGTGGATGGTGTAATGACTAATGCCGGAATTATATATACCGAAAATGGCGACGAGTTAAAGGTATTTAATGCAAAAGACGGGTTAGCAATAAAAAAATTAACATCCATAATGCCGGTTGGTATTCTCTCCAATGCATTAACCGAAAAAGTAATCGAAAAGAGAGCCCGTGTTTTAAATACCTCCTATTTTTATTCGGGAAATGAAAGAAAGATGTCTATCTTAAATCAGTGGTTAAAAAAAGAAAAAATTAAACTTTCCGAAGTGGCCTATATAGGTGATGATTTAAATGATGCCGAAATTTTTGATAATGTTGGTTTAACCGCCTGTCCAGCAGATGCAGTTGATGCTATAAAATCAAAAGCGCAGATTATTTTAAAAACCAGAGGTGGAAGAGGGTGCATCAGAGAATTCATTGATGAATTTTTTCTTCATCAGTAACCTCAAACTTTACATTATTAATTAACTCATAAAAAAACCTTAATTTTTTTAAGGTTTTTTTAGTTTATGAGATTACATCCTCTCCGGAACCTCTATTCCTAATAAGGACATTCCATGCGCTATAACCTCTCCGGTTTTAAGCGTAATGTTTAAACGAAAATCTTTTAATAATAGATTCTCTTCTCTAAGTATATGATGATCGTGATAAAATTGGTTGTATTCTTTTGCCAACTCATAAATATAATTAGCAATGTGGGCCGGACTGTAATTTAGGGCAGCATCTTTTATTACTTCAAAATATTCCTCCAACAAAATAAGTAAACTTTTTTCTTTATCAGATATAAGTTTATCCAATTCATCTGAATGATCATTACTTCCTTTACCCACTTTCCTTAAAATGGATTTTATACGGGCATGGGTATACTGAATAAAGGGTCCGGTATGGCCATTAAAATCAATACTTTCTTCGGGGTTAAATAGCATTTTTTTACGGGGATCCACTTTTAAAATGAAGTATTTTAAAGCACCCAATCCAATTTGTTTAAAAAGTTTTTCAGCTTCTAACTCACTTAACTCATCAATTTTACCCAGTTCTTTAGTTATTTGTGCTGCTGTTTTTACCATTTCATCAATTAAATCGTCGGCATCTACAACTGTTCCCTCTCGCGATTTCATTTTGCCATGCGGAAGCTCAACCATACCGTAGCTTAAATGGTAAATACCATCGGCCCATGTATAATTTAACTTTTGCAGAATTAATTTGAGCACTTTAAAATGGTATTCCTGTTCGTTTCCAACAACATAAACCATTTTATTAGCGTTCCATTCGGTGGCTCTTTCTACTGCAGTTCCTAAATCTTGAGTTATGTAAACAGAGGTGCCGTCGCTTCTTAATAAAACTTTTTCATCCAGTTTATCTGCGGTTAAATCAATTCTTACCGAACCATCATCACTTTTAAAGAATATCCGATTATCCAATCCTTTCTTTACAATTTCTTTACCCAACAAATAGGTATTACTTTCATAATAGGTTTTGTCGAAATTAACGCCTAGTTTTTTGTAAGTGATCTCAAAACCTTGATACACCCATTCGTTCATGGTTTTCCAAAGAGCAACAATTTCGGGATCACCAGCCTCCCACTTACGCAACATGTCCTGAGCCTCCAGCATAGATGGCGCTTTTTTTTCTGCTTCCTCTTTACTTACGCCGCTTTCTATTAAATTATTTATCTCTTCTTTATAATGTTTATCAAATTCTACATAATACTTTCCTACTAAATGATCGCCTTTTATTCGGGAGGATTGAGGGGTTTCGCCATTTCCATATTTTTGCCAGGCCATCATACTTTTGCAAATATGAATTCCACGATCGTTAACTAGGTTTACCATAAGCACTTTATGTCCGGCCGCTTTTAGAATATTTGATACCGATAGTCCCAGTAAATTATTACGAACATGCCCTAAGTGAAGTGGTTTGTTGGTATTAGGTGATGAATATTCAACCAAAATGGTTTCTCCTGTGGGAGGGGGATTTAAGTAAACCGGATTTCGCGTAAAAGTAGATAACCAGTATTTTTTTGAGATTTCAAGATTTAAAAAACCTTTAATTACGTTAAAACCCGAAATTACCTTACTGTTTTTTTGGAGATCCGAGCCAATTACATGAGCAGTTTCTTCCGGACTTTTACCTATTAATTTTGTGTATGGAAATACAACAAGGGTAAAATCGCCTGTAAATTCTTTTTTGGTTTTCTGAAAAACTGGTTCGGCAAAAGGAGATTCCCCTATAATTTTACTTAAAACTAAAGCCGTTTCGCTTTTAAGAATATTAATGATTTCCATAAACTTTATACCAACTGAGAAACAACTCTTTGTAATATTTCAAAGGCATTTTCAGCCATTAAATTTTCTTTATCCAGTGTAGGGTTTACCTCGCATATTTCAAAGCAACACACCTTTTCGTTTTGAACCAAACGTACACATAAACTTCCGGCTTCTTTTTCGGTAATACCATTTCGAACGGGGGTACCCGTCCCTTTGCTGATACTCGAATCCATCGAATCCACATCAAATGAAACATAGATATGGGTGCATTTATTTAAATACTGCAGGGCATCCTTAGCTATTTTTTCAACTCCATCTCGATGAACTTCAGCAGTGCTAAATACTTTTACTTTATTTTTTTTAATAAGAAACGTTTCTTCGGGTTCAACATCTCTTAAGGCAATATAAACTATATCAGAGTATTGAATCATAGGAGAAGCACCTCCAATTTTTTTCATTTTATTCCATATATCGATAGTGTCCTTATCGGGTTTATTAAGTTTGTTTGACGCATTATCCTCATTTAAAGCAGCAGCTAGAGGCATTCCATGCATGTTTCCACTAGGTGTGGTATATGGGGTATGAATATCAGCATGAGCATCAATCCAAATTACGCCTAATTTTGCTTTGGGGTAAGCCTTTTTAATGCCGGCTATAGTACCGCCTGCACTACTGTGATCTCCGGCTAATACAACCGGAAAATCATTGTCTTTTAACACTTTAGATACTTCGTTGGATACTTTTGTCCACATACTTAATACCCCCGGAATACGTTTAGCGTATGGGTATCTGGGGCTATCGAATAAAAGCTGGTTTTCATGAGGTACCTCTACGCTCGGTATTTTTTTAAACAAACTACTTCCAAAATCAAGAGAAGCAATTTTAAGAGCATCAACTCCTAAACTGGCCCCTCTGGTTCCGGCACCGATTTCAGATTTAACCTCAATGAATTTTACTTTATTATGCATGTTATTTTAAATTTAAGTTAACTGTTTAAAAACTCAAGTAAGTTACTTACATTCGCAAAAAATAAACCAAGTAGCTCACTTACTTTTATGAAAAACCAATACTCAGAATTAGTAAAACAAACATTTGAGTTCCCTCAAGAGGAATTTAACGTTGTAGATGGCGAACTTTATTTCCATGATATCCATTTAATGGATATTGTGAAGAAATACGGTACACCGCTAAAACTGACGTATTTGCCAAAGATAAGCTCCCAAATACAAAAAGCCAAACGTATTTTTAATGTTGCCATTGCAAAGCATGATTATAAAGGATCTTATAA
>JBIICS010000151.1:0-6449 GCA_044238735.1 Bacteroidia bacterium | reverse complement strand
TAATTATTGCTATTGCACTAAAAGTTCGCATTTTGAATTTGTTTTGCATGAGGCATTAAAAAATGATATTCATATAGAAACATCGTCTGCATTCGATATTCCAATTATTAGAGAACTAAACAAAGAAGGCAAATTTAGTAAACAACAATATGTAGTTTGCAATGGTTACAAACGACCGCTTTATACGCAATACGTAAGTGAATTAATAAATGATGGATTTAATGTTATACCCGTTTTAGACAATAAAGCCGAATTAGCCTATTATGAAAAGCATGTTAAAAGAGGCTTTAAATTAGGTATGCGAATTGCCGCTTTTGAGCAGCCCGATAATGAGTTTTACACCTCGCGCCTGGGGATCAGGGCAAGCGAAATGTTGGATTTTTACAAAGAACGTTTAAAAACAAATCCGAAGATAGAGCTTAAAATGTTGCATTTCTTTATTAATACCGGTATAAAAGACAACGCTTATTATTGGAGTGAATTGAGCCGTTGTGTTAATATGTACTGCGAGTTAAAAAAAGTTTGCCCTACTTTAGATAGTTTAAACATTGGTGGTGGTTTTCCAATTAAAACATCTTTAGATTTTAATTACGATTACGAATACATGGCCGAACAAATTATAGGAATAATTAAAATTCAATGCCAGAAATATAAAGTGCCGGAACCTAATATTTTTACAGAATTTGGAAGCTTTACAGTAGGGGAGAGTGGGGCAACTTTATTGTCTGTAATCGATCAAAAAGAACAAAACGATAACGAACGCTGGTATATGATAAACAGCTCGTTTATTACTTCTTTGCCCGATACTTGGGGCATAAATCAAAAGTTTATTTTATTACCCTTAAATAATTGGGAAGAAGAATACAATCGGGTAATTTTAGGAGGATTAACTTGCGATAGTGATGATTATTACAATACCGAATCGCATACCAATCAGGTGTTCTTGCCTAAATACGACCCTAAAAACCCGCTATTAGTAGGTTTTTTCCATACTGGCGCCTATCAGGAATCGTTAGGTGGATATGGAGGTATTCAACATTGTTTAATACCTGCTCCCAAACACATTTTAATTGATAAAGACGAGGAAGGAAACATCAACACCCGTTTATTTGCTAAAGAACAATCGGCAAAAAGTATGTTAAATATTTTGGGTTATTAGGTTTTATCTAAAAATTATCTTCAATAAAACTGAGTTTGAGTTTCTTGATGTTAAAAAGTCTTTTTTAAAAACAAACTATTAATAATCAAGAATATATTCTAGTCTGGGTTGGAACGTATTTCATGCCATTACTATAGATTGTGATTTGATAATTTGTCAATAACTCAAAATTTCTAATTACGTTAAAGCTTAGTAAAAGCTCTATTTTTAAAAAAAAATATACTTATGGAAATTAAAGATTACATCGAACAATCAGAGAGAACTTTGGTACAAAAAGGGAAAGATTTGAACTTATTACATGGAGCAATTGGCATTAGTACTGAGGCCGGTGAAATTTTAGATGCTTTTAAGCGTCACCTTTATTATGGTAAGGAATTAGATGTTGTTAATATTAAAGAAGAAATTGGTGATATAATGTGGTATGTAGCTATACTGTGCAGAGAACTTAATCTGGAGATGGGAGATATTTTGCAAACTAATATTGACAAGTTAAAAGCACGCTATCCAGATAAATTTTCAGAACATTATGCAATTAATCGCGATTTAAATTCAGAAAGAAATATTTTGGAGGGAAAAAAATAATTAAAGACACGGTTTGGAAATTATACCATAATCCAATTTAGTCTTTATTTAAAATAATGTTATTTAATTTCTAATTTAAATTATAAAAGCTGAACAAGTCAGCTTTTATAAAAATTAGAAACCATAATTTAATTATTTCTCCAATAAAATGGTTTTATTTACAATTGGGGTATCGTTATTCTTATTTAATTTCAAGTCAAATTTCTCATCTTTATCTTTGAAACCAGCCTTTTTGATTTTAATAATATAATCTTTATTTACCGGTAATGTAAAGAAAAAATTACCATCACTGGCTTCAGATTTACCCACTTCAGTATTGCTTGAAGAATCGATAATAACAACTTCAGCCTCCATTTCAACTCCAGTATTAGAATCAATTATTTTACCTTGCACAATTCCTAAATGAGGAGCATCAGAACCGTCTGCAGACTTAATTAGTTTGTACTTACTCATATCAATTTTGTAAATATCTCGTTCTCCTAACCCTCTTCCATCTATTACAGTGCTGTAATATCCTGTTCTGTTGTCGGTGGTTAATATAAAATGTAAATCGTCATTAACAGTATTTATAGGGTATCCAACGTTTTCAGGCTTACTCCAAACGCCTTTATCATCTTTAACTGTCTTGAAAATATCATATCCACCAATCGAATTATGACCTTTAGAACTAAAAAATAAAGTTTTACCGTCGGGATGTATATATACAGATATCTCATCTTCGATGGTATTAACCATTGCACCTAAATTAACAGGCTCACCCCATTCGTGTTTGCCAATTTTTTTACTTACCCAAATATCACCATTTCCTATTCCGCCTTTACGTTCACTAACAAAATATAAATAATTTCCATCAGGGGTTATACTGGCAGAACTTTCAAAGTAAGATGAATTTATAGGACTTTCGATTGGATGGGCTGCACTCCATTTTCCTGTTTCGTTTATTTTGGACATGCAGATGTCACCACTCCTGGTTTCATCTTCAACGTTTCGGTAAATAAAAATTTGTTTTGCATCGGGAGATAGACTTAAAGAGGCATCATGACCTTCAGTGTTTAAATTTCCTCTTATTTGTTCGGCATCTTCCCAAATATTTTTTTCTTCGTTCCAGGTGGTGATATAAATATCCTCAAAATATTTTCTGTCCGCCTCAACATCAATACCACCTCCTTTAGTTTCGGGCCTGCGCGAAGTAAAAATCATAGTTTTACCATCTGCGGATAACGAGGGGGCATAATCATCATACTCAGAATTAATTTTATCACCAGCATTGTCAATTTTAACTTCCACCGGTTTCCCCATAAGTTCTTTTGCATTTTTACATTGGTTAAGATACCAGTCGGCTTCAAATTGATTAGCTCTTTTAGCACCCACCTTGTTTTTAAAATTTTCAAGTGATTTAATCGCTTTATCAATTTGACCAATTCGGTGATAAGCCCTTCCCAAATAATATTCAATATCCGAATCAATGTCTGATTTTAGCGAGAAAGCTTTCTCAAAGTATTCCAAACCAACTTGATATTGACCTAATTCATGTAAACAACGACCAACGCGATAATTAATCATTGCATCTTCTTTGTTTTCACCTAACAAATCGCGATATAGATCCAAAGCGGCTTTATACTCACCGTTAATATACTTGTCTTTTGCCAGTAATAATTTTACTTGTTCTTTACCTTTATCATTCTTTTTTTCCTGAATATTAAGTGTTTTGGCATAATTTACCTTAGGTGCAACTGTAATTAAACCAGCAATTAAAACAGCAATCTTAATCATACTAATGGGTTTGATTTTTTCAAATATAATTTATTTGCTTAGCGTTTGCCAATGAATAATTTAAACAGTTATCAACACTTGTTAATATCCATCTAAACTATAAAATAAATCATGAAATTTCTTAATAGCGTTTTGGAAAGGCGGGGAACTTATATCGTACTTTATTTTATTTAATAAGTAATCTCTAATGTTTAAATGGGGGTATTTTTTTTCTAAATCAGGAATAATTATTTCACGATTATCGATTCCAAATTTTAGAGAAAAATTAAGTTCATTTATCCATTGCTCATCAATATCTTTATTTGCCACCCAAGCAGCAAATACAAAAGGTAATTGAGTAAACTTATACCATTCGTCGGGTAAATCCCAAACATATTTATAGTTTTTAGCAATCTCAAGCGCTCTGTCGCCAATTACCACTTGCGCTTCACCGTTTTCAATAGTGGAAAGATAGTTATAATCTGCAGGTTTAAAACTTACATTTTGCTTATAAAATTTTTTAAATAATATTTGGGTAAGGGCAATACTTGTCCTGCTTTGATAATCGAGTTTAACTAAATTAATTTCTTCTATGGGTTGGTTACTTACCATTAAAACAGAATCAACTTTTCCAAAAGCTCCAATTCCATATTGGGAAATAATTCGAACGTTTTTAATTTCGGGTATTACCGCTATGGGTACTAATCCTACATCCACTTCGTTTTTCATTAATTTTTCTGCACAAACAGATGGATAGTCAACTGATAAATCGAAATTCTTTAAACATTGCGCGTTTTCAATTCCCCACCTAAACGGGGTTGAATTTAAATAGGATACGAGTGAAATTTTAATCAAAATAGTTTTTACTTTTTAAATATTTATCAATTAAGCGGGGCAAAGGTAATTTAATTGCTGTTTGCGCACTGTGCCATTCGATTTCTTTTTCGTAAGCACTATTTTTAACGTTTAATTGCGGTAACTCAATAAAATTTACAAGTAATTTGCGATGACTTAAAACATGAAGAGTAGGAGGGGAATTAAAAATAAAAGAAATATTGTGCTTAATTGGAAATCTGTTTTTAATCTCCAATTCCAATTGTTTAGTATTTAGTTCAGTTTCACTTTCAATAGCCGGAAAGTCGAACATGTTTTTCCAGATACCTTTATTTTCACGTTTCCTAAAACATAAGCGTTCTTTATTTTTTATAATCAGATAATAAATAAAAAGTGTTTTTACTTTAGTTTTTTGCTCTTTAAATGGTAAACGATTTACCATTTTATCTTTAAAGGCCTTACAAGATAATACAACAGGGCATTTTGAACAATCGGGACTTACAGGTTTGCACTGCAATGCCCCAAATTCCATAATAGCCTGATTAAAAAGGGCAGGGGGAGAGTTCGTAATTAATTCGTTTAAAATTTCATAAAAAACTTTTTTTGTAGAAGGCCTGTCTATAGGTAATTCAATACCAAAATACCTCGAAATTAATCTAAAAACATTACCATCTAAAACGGGCTTTGATTCATTAAAAGAAAAGGAAGCAATAGCAGCAGCAGTGTATTCACCAATTCCTTTAAGCTTTATTATTTCATTGTAATTGGTTGGAAACTTCCCCTTAAATAAATTAATAACCTGATTAGCCGCTAAATGTAAATTTCGGGCACGGCTATAATATCCTAAACCTTGCCAGTATTTTAATACCTCTTGTTCATGAGCATTGGCAAGCGATTTTACGGTTGGAAATTTTTCAATAAACTGATGATAATAGGGCAACCCTTGATCTACTCGCGTTTGCTGAAGTATAATCTCTGAAATCCAAATTTTATAGGGATCTTTTGTATCTCTCCAAGGCAATTTTCGCCGATTTAAGCTGTACCATTTTAATATTTCGGCAACAAATTCCATGTATTTAACCTTTATAATGCTGATTTAGTATAATTTAAGCCCAATTTTTTAACTTTTTAATTGTCAATATATTATATTTGTTTATCGGTTATATAACAAAAGCCGTTTTTATTTGTTTTAAGAATAATTTACTCAAACTCAAAAATATGACTAAAGCTGATATTGTAAACGAAATTACCAACAAAACCAACTTAGACAAAAATGATGTACTAAGAATTGTTGAGGCTACCATGAGTACAATTAAAGGTTCTTTAATTAAAGGTGAAAATGTTTACCTGCGTGGTTTTGGAAGTTTTATTATTAAAAAACGTGCTCAAAAAACAGGAAGAAACATTTCTAAAAACACTACTATAATTATTCCTGAACATTTTATTCCGGCATTTAAGCCAGCAAAAGTATTTGTTGAGCGAGTAAAGAAAAATGTTAAGGCGGCACCCAAAGAAGAAAACATCGATTAATTAAAAAATAGATGAATGCATTCTCCCGAAACCAATGGTTGTTAATTATTGGTGCGGTACTCTTTACTTTACTAATTTATATACTTCCCCGTAAGCTTGAAACAAATGGGGCGGTTTCCGAAAAAAATAATGCTCAGGTTTTAGAAAAGCATGCCGATCATTCTTCGGTTTACCAGTCATACTTGGATTCATTATTTACTAAATTATCCCCTCATATTCAGGATCAATACAAAAGTCTAATTTCAATTAAAGATCCGTCTAAGTTTGACAGTTTAATTGTTTTTTTTAAAAATTTAAAACAACCTTTTTTAGTTGCTAATTGGCTTAAACAAAAAGCTACTGTTATTAACACAGCTGCAAATTGGGCCGAAACCGGTAAATTTTACTTTATTGGTTTTGAGTTTGCACCTAATCAGGAGGTTAAACATGTGGCCATTGAAGAGGCCACAAATGCTTATAAACTTGCTATTGATTTAGATTCAATTAATCCCAATTATCAAATCGAATATGCCGCTTGTATAATGGAAGGGGGAGGAGAAAACCCTATGCAAGGGATAAATATTTTAAGAGAAGTTATACAAAAGGACTCAAA
>JBIICS010000163.1:0-5832 GCA_044238735.1 Bacteroidia bacterium | reverse complement strand
TGGGTATATTTGCCGTTCGTTCGCAACAATTTGAAAAAGCTCTTGCGCGTTTTAATAAAGTTATTTCTTTAGAACCTAATAACAGTGAAGCTATTCTTTATCTTGGAGAGTGCTATGCCAATTTAGGAAAACGAGAACAAGCTATTAAAACACTTGAAATTTTTAAGAAAACGAGCAATGACGCAATTATAAATGCGGAAGTTGATGATTTTATAGAGAAATTAAAAAATAGTATTAACAATTAAATTAAAGAAGTATGCCTTGCGGAAAGAAAAGAAAACGTCACAAAATCGCTACTCATAAGCGTAAAAAACGTCTAAGAAAGAATCGTCACAAAAAGAAAAAGTAATATTTTTCTATAATTGATTTTTAATGCCTCCCGGTGAAAACCACCGGGTTTTGGCATTTTTATCTCATTTAAATAATATTAATTTTTTAAGCTGTGAATATTGAATTAGTCATTAATTCAACAGCAACTGAGGTTTTAATTGCGTTGCTTCACGATAGAAGATTAGTTGAACTTCATCGAGAAGAACGTAGTAGCCATTATGCTGTTGGGGATATATACTTGGGTAGAATTAAAAAAATTATGCCCGGTTTAAACGCTGCCTTTGTAGACGTAGGTTACGAAAAAGACGCGTTTTTGCACTACCTGGATTTGGGTCCACAGGTTAAATCGCAGTTACATTATTCTAAACTTGTTAGAAACCAAAAGCAGCATCAGTCGCTTTTAAATAATTTTCATAAAGCGGAGGATATACCAAAAGATGGTAAAATTACCGACGTGTTAGAAGGTGTAAGTGAAGTAGTTGTGCAGGTTGCCAAAGAACCCATTTCTGCAAAAGGACCACGTATTTCTTCCGAAATTTCGATTGCTGGAAGATATTTAGTTTTAGTACCCTTTTCTGATAAGATTTCCATTTCACAAAAAATTAGAAATTCTGAAGAGCGTCAGAAGTTAAAGCGCTCGGTAGAGGCCATTGTTCCCAAAAATTTCGGTGTTATTATCCGAACAGTTGCAGAGGGAAAGTCTATTGAGGAAATTCAAAACGACTTAACTGATTTATTAAAACGGTGGGACGAACTATACAAAAATCTTAAAGAGACTACTGAAATTCCAAGCCGTGTTTTAGGTGAACTGGATAGAACTTCGGCCATTTTAAGAGATTTATTAAACGATAGTTTTAACACCATTCATGTTAACGAGCAAACCGTTTACGATGAAATATATCGATATTTAGGAAATATTGCTCCCGAAAAGGCCAATATTGTTAAGCATTATAAAGGATCTCAACCCATTTTTGATTACTTTGGAGTTGAAAAACAAATTAAAGCCCTTTTTGGTCGTAAAATTGGACTTAAAAATGGGGCTTATTTAATACTTGATCATACAGAAGCACTACATGTTTTTGATGTGAATAGTGGTAATAGAACAAAAACCGATAATAACCAGGAAGAAAATGCCCTAGATGTTAATATGGATGCCGCAATTGAAATTGCTCGTCAACTTCGTTTAAGGGACATGGGGGGGATTATTGTTGTAGATTTTATTGACTTGCATAATTCGGAAAACAGGGAAATTCTCTTTAAAAAATTAAAAGAGGAAATGAAGTATGATCGTGCTAAGCATCAAATTTTACCTCCAAGTAAATTCGGACTAGTTCAAATTACCCGCCAAAGAGTTAGGCCGGAAATGAACGTGATTACAGCCGAAAAATGTATTGTTTGTAACGGAACCGGAGAGATTCAAGCATCTATTTTATTGCTTGATGAAATTGAAAACGATCTTAAATACCTCGCCGAAGAGTTAAATCATAAAAAATTGGTTTTAAACACCCATCCTTTTGTGGCCAGTCATTTAAATGAAGGATTTTGGTGGAACAAACTAAAAAATAAGTGGGCAAGTAAATATAAAGTAAACTTAAAGGTTAATCCATTTACTTCTTATCACTATATGGAATACCGATTTTTTAATACAGAAACGGAAGAGGAAATTAAATTCTAATTTTTATTATATTTGGTATAGTAATTATGGCAGGTATTAATAAAGTTATTTTAATAGGAAATGTAGGCACTGATCCTGAAGTTAGAAATCTGGAAGGTGGAAATGTTAAGGCTAAATTTAGATTGGCTACAACAGAAAATCATCGCGATAAAGATGGTACTCGTATAGAACATACCGAATGGCATAATATTGTGGCTTGGAAAGGATTAGCTGAAATTGTGGGTAAGTACATTAAAAAAGGGAATCAGGTTTATATAGAAGGCAAATTAAGAACCAGACAATGGGAAGATAAAGACGGTAATAAAAAACAAACAACCGAAATTGTTGCCGAAACCATAACTTTACTCGGATTAAGAAGAGATCACCAAAGTAACCCATCGCAAGAATCAGGGAATACTGCTCATAATCCGGGACAATCAGATAGCGGTTATAATTTCAATGAATTTTCTGGCAGTGGTGATTTGCCTTTTTAACTTAAACTTTTAAATTTTGGACGACCCCGGTAGTTATCCTTCGGTTATAACACTCCTCATAAAACTTAACGAACTTAGTTCTCCGCAAGTAATGATTAGCATTACCGGAATGATTGTTTTATTAATTTGCGCAGCATTTATTTCAGCTGCTGAAGTTGCTCTTTTTTCTTTAGAACCTTCTCACCTGGATATTATCCGAAAATCAAAATCAAAGTCGGATGACATTATACTTAATTTGATTAAAGACACCAAAAGGCTAATTGCAACGTTGCTTATTTCAATCAATTTTGCCAATATCGGCATCGTTTTATTTTCATCCATACTCCTTAAAAAATTATTTTCTTTTGATAGTCAGTTATACGCTTTTCTTTTTCAGGTTATTGTTGTAACGTTTCTATTACTTATAGCAGGCGAGGTTGTTCCTAAGATTTATGCTTCTCGCAATGCTCTAAAAGTAGCGGCTATAATGGCTTATCCGGTTTCTGTACTTCGAAAAATATTTTATCCGATAAGTTCTTTTATGATGTTTTCAACTAAACTAATTGATAAAAATGTTAAAGCATCTTCTAATCAAATTTCTATTGAAGATTTGGAACAGGCGCTGGAATTAACTTCGGGTCCGGGAAAAGAACATGATAACGAACATCGAATTTTAAAAGGTATAGTCCGCTTTGGAAACACAACCGTTAAACAAGCCATGACTCCCCGTATAGATGTAGTAGCATTAGACAAAGAATGGGGATTTAAAAAAGTTGTACAAACTATTTTAGATTCGGGATTTTCACGTTTACCTGTATACGAAGAAAATTTTGATAATATAACCGGGATTTTGGTAATAAAAGATTTGTTAAAACATATTGAAGAAGACGATCAATTTAAATGGTGGGAGTTAAGCAGGCCGGCACAATATGTTCCGGAAACCAAAAAAATTGACGACCTTTTAAAAGAATTTCAAACCAAGAAAACTCATATGGCTGTCGTGGTTGATGAATATGGAGGATCGTATGGAATTATTACCTTGGAAGATATTTTAGAGGAAATACTGGGCGATATAAATGATGAGTTTGATGAAGATGAGTTGAAGTACTCTAAACTAGATGATTTTAATTTTGTTTTTGAAGGTAAAATTCCGCTCAACGATTTGTTTAAGATAATTTCGATAGAAGACAAAGAAATTGAAGAAGCCAAAGGTGAGGCTGAAACCTTAGCAGGTTTTATAATAGAACACAAAGGAAGAATACCTAAAAAAGGAGAAAAATTAAGTTTTGGAAGCTTACTATTTTTGGTTGAAGCAGCCGATAAACGAAAAATAAAACGTGTTAAAGTTACTATAGTTAATCAGCCCAGCGAAATAAATGAATAAGAACTACATACTAGTATTTATTTCGCTTTTACTGTTTTCGTGCAGTACTGATGAAGTGAATACCCCAAAACCAAGAGGTTATTTTAGAATTACTTTACCAAAATCAGAATATCAAAATTTTGTATCTTCTTGTCCGTTTACTTTCGAAGTTTCAAAAAATTCAGTTTTTACAAAGCATCATTCTAACAATAATTGCTGGTTTAATATTGTTTACCCCAAATTAAACGCAACCATTCATATCAGCTATAATCCGGTAATCAGTAATTTAAAAACCTTAACGGAAGATTCCAGAAGCCTAGTTTATAAACATACCAGTAAAGCCCAATACATAAATGAAAAGCTCTTTAATAAAAGAGAAAGTAAAGTATATGGAATATTATACGAAATAGGAGGGAACGCGGCTTCTAATTGTCAGTTTTTTCTTACCGATAGTTCACATCATTTTATAAGGGGAGCTCTTTATTTTTCTAACACACCCAATATTGATTCTTTAGCACCTGTTCTTGACTATATTAAAACAGACATTATTAAGCTAATTGAATCTACCCATTGGAAATAATTTGATTGCTATTCAAGAAATAAAAGAATTTTTTAAAAGTAATCCATTTTTTAATGGCATTCAAGATTCGGTAATTGATGAATTTATTATACAGGTTAATGAGCTTAAGTATAATGCAGGTGAGATTGTATTAAAAAAAAATCAAACTAACCATACCCTTTACTTTTTGTATTCAGGAATTATATCCATTTGCGATGAGGATAAAGAAATTGTTTCTCTTCATTCGGGTAGAATTTTTGGCGAAAGATCTTTACTTACAGATGGAATAATTTTAGTTGAAATTATAAGTAAAACAAACACCGAATTGCTTTGTGTTTCTGCTGATGTGTTTTTTAACTTAATCTATTCAAATAATCATATCCTTAAAAACTTACTCACTATTTTATTTGATCGGGTTAACGATACAAATCAGCAAATTATAGCTCAACTTAAAGATAAAGAGATAGAACTTACACAGCTGGTAGAAAAAAGAACCAGGCAGTTAGCTGATAAAAATAATGAAATAACGGATAGCATTGTTTATGCAAAAAGTTTGCTTCAAAACATTTTGCCCGATATAAAAGAAATTAAAAAAGAGTTAGATGCATTTATTTTTTATCAGCCCAAAGATATTGTGGCTGGTGATTTTTACTGGTATCATAAAATACAAAATGACGTTTATATTTTAGCAGGCGACTGTACCGGGCATGGAGTACCGGGGGCTATTACATCCGTTTTATGTACACAAAAATTAAATGAAGCAGTAGATAAAGGCAATACTAATGTTAAAGATATTTTAAGATATGTAGATGAGTCTATTAAACGTGTATTCAGATTGGAAAATCATGATGGAATGGAATGCGGCTTAATTAAATATAATACCGATTCAAAATTATTGCAGTTTTGTGGTGTTGGCCGGCCAATGATTTTGATAAGAAAACATGAAGTTATAGAATTTAATTCCGTTCGTTCATCCATTGGGCATAATTATATGGTGGAAGAGGACTTAATAGTGCATGAAATTAAAATAATGGATAACGATTGTTTTTATTTATTCTCTGATGGTTATCAGGATCAGTTTGGAGGAGAAAAAAATAAAAAATACACCTCTAAACGGTTAAAAGAGTTCTTTACTCAAATTGCATTATTAACTCCTGATGAACAAGAAGCAAACCTGGTTGCTGAAATAAATTTTTGGATGAAACGAAAAGAAAATCAGATCGATGATATACTGGTTTTAGGGGTTAAGTTTTAATTTCAATACGAAAGTTTTAAAATTCATAACTCATAATTCATAACTCATAACTCATAATTCATAACTCATAATTCATAACTCATAATTCATAACTCATAATTCATAACTCATAATTCATAACTCATAACTCATAACTCATAATTCATAACTCATAACTCATAACTCATAATTCATAACTCATAATTCATAATTCATATA
>JBIICS010000106.1:0-9911 GCA_044238735.1 Bacteroidia bacterium | reverse complement strand
TCCCTATACTTTAAAAATTGGTGCAACATATAACGATCCGGGGGCCAGAGCCATTGATCCCGAAACGGGAGATGCATCCGGAAATATTGAATATACAGGATATGTAGATGCTAACAAGACTGGAACCTATCAGGTAGCCTATTCTGCTAGCGATAAGTATCGAAATAAGTCTAGTATTAATCCTGTACGAAAAGTAAATGTAGTTTTATCAAGCGATTTTTTAGTGGGTTATTATCAGTTTAATATGGCTGATACTGGTAACACTACCATCACAAATTTTGATTTCGCAACATATGTAAATGAGAGTGAAATTAAACTATACAACTTTACCAATTTAGATAGTGTTTATGTTAATGCTAAATTAAGTGGGGAGTATAAAACCAATATTCAGGTGCCTACACAAACTATTACACATGAGGGAAAAAGTTTTACCGTGAGTGGTGATGGAAGCATTAGTGCCGATGGTAAAACCATTACAATAGATTATATCCAAAAATACAACGATCCAGTTGTGCCTACTTCTAAAGCTGGCCGCGTGGTTTATACGAGGGTATATTTATAAGGGTTACAGAACCTAGGTTAGGACTATTACTTGGCTTTTTATTTGAATTTAGAGAATTACTTTGCTATGCTCGCGATGAAGTATTTTTGTGCTTCGTCATTGCGGCCACCGAGCCGCAATCTATAGTATAGATTATTCCAACAGAGGTTCCGGCCTTCGCCGGAATGACGGACTATTTGTCTCCAAAGTCATCTCTTATTTATGTCAATATAATTTCTGTATTATAAACTAAAAAGCCCGTCGGGTTGAGACGGGCCTTACAGCAACTAAATCATCAACACTAATTAATCAACATTATCGTGTAAGAAAGGATTGTTAGGTTTAATCTCCCCTTTCTTATCCTCATTTTCGCCAAGTGTATAGCGAGAGATATTATTATTTGAACTATGTTCTACATTATCAAGATTTACTCCGCGACGAACATATGCTGGTTCGTTTTCAAGGTCTGATAATACTCTTCCTGATTTTAATTTAAAACTTAAGTCTTTAAGTTTTTGGATACGCTCCTGAGTACGTTTAAAGTATTCTTCAGTAGCTGAAATCTGATTACTTTCTTCAACGTTAGGTTCTTCAGTTTTTTCAATAGAAGCATTTAAATCGTGGATAATGTTTTGTGGTTTTTCTTCCACTTTATTAAACATAATATCTTGCTGAGGTTGGAGCGATATTTCTTCTTTTATTTCCTGAGATAAAGTGACGTCTTCTTCTAAATGATAAACAACGTTTTTAGAGTCATCATCGCTAGTGCTTAAGATATCGTTATTTGTAATTTCAAATGTAACTTCATTAAGGTTTTCTGTTTCCTCAGCTACTTGCACATTAAGTTCAGTTGCGTTTAACTGGACAGCCATAATTTCTTCAGAATTATTTGCTATAGTTTCTTCAACTCTTAAAGTAATTTCTTCCTCTATTTTAGTAGCTGGAGTTTCTTCAACTTTTACTTCATTTATTAACGGAGAAACAGTCTTTAGGAAAGGTTCAGCATATAAAGGCTTTACTTCATTTTCAATAACAGCAGGTTTAATTTCTTCCGCTTTAGGTGTTTCAACAGGTTTTACTTCAGCAACCGGAGTCTCGTCAATTAATGAAATTTTTTTTACTTCGGGCTGTCGATTTACAGATGAAGCAGCCAGGCCTTCTGATTTAAATCCCGTTGCAATTATAGTTACTTTAATATTCTCTGCTAAATTAGGGTCAGAGCCAACCCCTTGAATAATCTCAGCTGTAAGCCCTGCAGCTTCTTGTATGTAATCGTTAATCTCCCCTAATTCATCCATGGTTAACTCTTCGGTTCCAGAAGTAATGTTTAATAAAACATATCGTGCTCCTTTTATATTGTTATCGTTTAATAAAGGAGATGCTAAAGCCTGCTCAACAGCATTTATGGCTCTGTTTTCGCCACTCGCTAAGGCAGATCCCATTATAGCAACGCCGCTATTATTCATTACAGTACGAATATCATTAAAATCGAGATTGATGTGTAAGGTGTAGTCAATTACTTCGGCAATTGATTTTGCTGCAATCGTTAAAACATCATCCGCTCTGCTGAATGCTTCGGCTAATTTGAGGTTGCCATGAATCTCGCGTAATTTATCATTACTAATAATGATTAAGGTGTCTACGTTTTGTTTTAATTCTTCTATACCGGCTTCGGCCTGCATTTTACGTTTTTTACCTTCAAAGCCAAACGGAATTGTAACAATACCCACCGTTAAAATACCCAATTCTTTGGCAACTCTTGCTATTACGGGGGCCGCACCGGTTCCGGTTCCACCGCCCATACCGGCGGTTACAAATACCATTTTGGTATTGCTGGAAAGGATGTTCTGGATATCTTCGATGCTTTCGAGTGCAGCATTTTTACCAACTTCGGGTAACGCTCCTGCACCCAAACCCTCGGTTAGGGCGGCTCCTAATTGTACTTTATGAGGGATAGGGCTAACTTCCAAAGCTTGCTTATCTGTATTGCAAACGATAAAGTCTACTCCACTGATTCCTAATTTATACATATGGTTTACAGCATTACTGCCACCACCACCAACGCCTATTACTTTTATAATAGAGTTGAATTTAGTTTTTGCCGGTTCATCGAAATTTAACATGATTTCCTGGTTTTTAGCGGTTAATTATACTTGGTTATTATTGTGGATCTTCTTTAAAAAAATCGCGTATCGCATCAAAAAATCCACCTTTTTTATCTTTTTCAGAGTGACCGGCTACTTTACTTACTTGTTGTTTTTGGTCGGTAGTAACGTTCTCCGGATTTTCTTTTCTGTTTCTTTTTTCTATTTGTTGCAAGCCTTTTATAACAAGTCCAACACCCGTTGCATACATTGGACTGCTTAATTCGCTTCCGCCTTTTGATAAATGTTCGTTTGGGTAACCAATACGTGTATCCATGCCCGTCATATATTCTACTAATTGTGCAAGATGCTTTAATTGAGCACCACCTCCTGTTAGAACAATTCCGGCAATCAGTTTTTTCTCGTAACCTGAATTTTTTATTTCATAATATACATGCTCAATAATTTCCTCCATGCGTGCTTGAATTATATGAGCCAAGTTTCTTAATGATATTTCTTTTGGTTCGCGACCTCTTAAACCGGGGATTGAAACAATTTCATTATCCTGATTTTCGCTTGCCAATGCTGAGCCAAATTTTACTTTTAATAATTCAGCCTGATTTTTTAGAATAGTACACCCTTCCTTAATATCCTCGGTTATTACATTACCTCCAAATGGAATAACGGCCGTGTGTCTGATAATTCCATCCTGAAAAATAGCAATATCTGTTGTTCCTCCGCCAATATCCACCAAAACAACACCTGCTTCTTTTTCCTCATCACTTAAAACAGCTTCGGATGAAGCTAATGGCTCTAGTGTTAATTGATCAACCTTTAAATCGGCTCTTTCTACGCTTTTGTAAATATTTTTTGCAGCTGCAACTTGTCCGGTAATAATATGAAAATTGGCTTCTAAACGAATTCCTGCCATTCCGATTGGATCTTTGATGCCTTGTTCGTTGTCAATAATATATTCTTGAGGAATTACATGAATGATTTCATCACCGGGTAACATCACCAGCTTATACATGTCTTCAATTAAAGCGTCTACATCATCCTGCGATATTTCCTGCTCCACACTATCGCGTGTTCTGATACCGCGGTGCTGTAAACTTTTAATATGCTGTCCGGCAATCCCAACATTTACTAATCGTATGTCTACACCCGATTTATTTTCAGCTTCCTGAACCGCTTTTTTAATTGAATCTACTGTAAGTGTAATATTAGTTACAACACCACGATTAACACCAACCGAATCAGATTTACCCATGCCTAATATTTCTATTTTTCCATGTTCATCTCTGCGGCCTACTATACACGCAATTTTGGTTGTACCTATATCTAAACCTACTACTATTGGTGATTCCATATTACTTAAATGCTTTGGTGCAAACAACTTGGTTACTAAATTTTAAATTAATTATACTGTATGTATTCCATCCAACTTTTGGCATAGCATCAGTATAAAAAAATCTGAGTTTATTAAATTTGTTTTCCAAATTACTTGCTTCCCCTAAAATAATCTGTTGATTACCTATTCTGGGAATTAATTGAATCTCTTTATCAACATAGATTTGTTGAATTTGCTTTTGCCACAAACTGTCCTTATCCACATAATTGGCAATCTCATATAAATCATCAAGCAAAGAGTTTTTAAAAACTTTCGAATAGCTTAAACTATCCGAAAAATCAATTTTATAAAAGGTATTGTACTTCTCGAAAATTAAGCCATTTGCAATTAATAAACGTGGACTGTGATTTAAACTTAACGGCATTAACAAACCGTCTTCATCAATATAAAAGCTTTCATCGTAAACATTAATTATTCTTACAACGGGTTTACGCTGTAATATTCTGATTTTTACATCTCCATTTATCTCCGAATACACTTCTGCGTTTTTAATATGCGGATGAGCGTTTAGAATTAGCTCCAGTTTTGGAATATCCAGGTCTTTAAGTTTAGAGCCTATAATTTTAACATTTTGTTCGTTAAATGTCTTTATTACCTCGTCCTCATCAACAAACTGGTAATCATTACTATTTATTACTTCAATATCTAAATTTTTACAAATGGTATTTTCCTGTTCATGTCCTACAAAAGCCAAAAGAGCAATAATACCAACGGTAAAAAATACTTTTAATACTATGTTTGCTATTTTCTTAAACATGTTCCAAAGCAATTTTAATTTGTGGAATTAACTGGTCTATATCTCCTGCACCAATAGTTAAAAGCAACTCGGGCTTTGTAATGTTTATTAGTTTTATCAATTCAGATTTTGAGACTAATTTTACATGAGGACCATTAATAAAATTAGCCAGCCAAGCTGAATTTATTCCCGATATGGGTTCCTCGCGTGCGGGATAAATATCCAGTAAATATAGCATGTCCAGCATACTTAATGCTTCGCCAAATTCTTTTCCAAAATCGCGTGTCCTCGAAAATAAATGAGGTTGAAATATTCCTGTAACTACTTTATTAGGATAAAAATTTTTAACCGAATGGATAAATGCACTCAGTTCTTTGGGATGATGTGCATAGTCGTCTATTAAAATATGATTCTCATTTCTAATATGAATATCAAATCTCCTTCTAACGCCTTTAAATGTTTTTAGCCCTTGTTTTATCTCTTCACTATTTAGTCCGTTAGCTAGGGAGGCCGTTACAGCTCCTACAGCATTTTCAATATTATGTAAACCGGGATATGGAAATTCTATGTCGTTTATGGTGCCAAAAGGACTATTGAGGTTAAAAACATAAGAACCATTTTCAATTCTTAAGTTATAAATAAAGGAATTGGCAGAGGTATTTGTAAAACCGTAAGTGAATCTTGTAATATTATCGTTTAATTCAGTATCAATAAGTTGTTCATTTCCGATAAAAAGCCCATTGTTATTTAAATGACTAAAAAATTTAAAATACGATTTTCTCATTTCCTCCTCTGTCCCATAAATATCAAGATGATCGGCATCCATAGAGGTGCAAATAATGGTTGATGGATAAAGAGTATGAAAGGAACGATCGTATTCATCAGCCTCAACCACAACCAGGTGTTTTTCTTTGCCCGGATCCCCTAGAATTAAATTCGAGTTGTAGTTTTGAGTGATTCCACCTAAAAAAGCGGTAATATTTTTTCCAGCATGTTTAAATAAGTGAGCAACTAAACTAGAAGTAGTGGTTTTGCCATGTGTGCCACAAACTGCAATGGTTTGAGCATTTTTTGTGATTAAACCCAGAAGTTGAGATCGTTTAAAGATTTGGAAATTATTCGATTTAAAAAAATTAAGTTGATTATGATAAGAGGGTAATGCAGGTGTATAAACGATAAGTGTATTTTCCTTATTAAGATATAAAGGAGCTATTTCGTTAACTTCATCTATAAAATTAATTTCAATTCCTTCTTTTTGCAACTCATCCGTTAATTCGCTTTTTGATTTATCATAACCTGCAATGTTCTTATTTAGCAATTTAAAATATCGCGCCAGTGCACTCATGCCAATTCCACCAATGCCCAAGAAATAAATGTTTTTTATGTCTGCCAAACTCGTCATCTATTCATTATGCTTATTGCTATCCCGGCTATAGTTTCTGCTGCATTAGGAAAAGCTAATTTGTTGAGATTAATCGTTAATTTATTTTGATTTTCAATATTATTTATCAAGTCGAATAAAGATTTACCTAATTCGTTTTTTGCTTCAGCATCTTTTACCATAATGGCAGCCTGATGATTAACCAAAGCCATAGCATTCTTGGTTTGATGATCTTCGGCAACATTCGGACTTGGAATTAGGATACTTGGTTTATGCGTTAAACATATTTCGCTTATGGAAATGGCGCCGGCTCTGGAAATAACAATATCGGCGCAGGCATAGGCTAAATCCATTGTCTTTATGAAGTCGAACACTTTAACGTTTTCATGATAAGGTTTAGCAGCATTTAAAGCTTTTTCATAATAAGCTTTTCCGGTTTGCCAAATTAGTTGAATATTGTTTTTATTAATTTCGGGGAGTAAAGATTCGATGGATTCGTTGATCGTTCTGGCTCCTAAACTACCGCCAATAACTAATACTGTTTTTTTATTGGCTTCTAATTTAAAATTTTCCAGTCCGCGATCTCTTTTACCATTTAGATTTTGAATGTCTTGCCTCACTGGATTTCCGGTGAGCATAATTTTTTCTTTTGGAAAAAATTTATCCATACCATCGTAGGCTACACATATTTTTTCGGCTTTTGTAGCCAGGTCTAGATTAGATTTTCCTGGAAATGAATTTTGTTCTTGTATAAGTGTTGGAATACCAGCGCTGTTGGCTGCTTTCATTATGGCCCATGATGCGTAACCTCCTGTACCGATTACAATATCCGGGTTAAATGTTTTAATAATATTTCTTGCTTTTAAAAAACTCGAAATTATTTTAAACGGTAATAATAAATTATCTAAAGTTAGTTTGCGCTGAAGTCCGCTAATCCATAAACCCTCAATTTTGTATCCGGCTGCGGGTACTTTTTCCATTTCCATTTTTCCTTCGGCACCTACAAACAAGAATTCGGTAGTATTAAATTTTTCTTTAATTGCATTCGCAATTGCTACCGCCGGAAAGATGTGTCCGCCTGTTCCACCTCCACTTACTATTACTCTATACTTTTTCATTAGCTATATCGCTTTCGGTTTCGGTGCTTACACTTAATATAATGCCCATAGCTATACTGGTAAACCAAATGGAGGTTCCACCCATACTTACTAATGGCAGTGGCTGACCTGTAACAGGAAACAAATTGGTGGCAACGGCCATATTTATAAATGCCTGAAAGACCAGGCTAAAGCACAAACCGAAGGCAAGAAGGCTGCCAAAATTTTTCTTACTTCGTGTTGCAATTCTAACACCTCTAAATAAAAATATTAAATATAGAAATACTACTAAAAATCCTCCAATAAAACCATATTCTTCAATAATAAAGGCAAAAATGAAGTCTGAGTAGGGGTGTGGCAGCATATTTCGTTGTGTAGATTTACCCGGACCTTTACCTGTTATACCACCTGTAGCAATTGCAATCTTTGCCTGATCGGCCTGAAAGTTTTCCTTACTGTCTTTATCTTTAAAATTCTCTATTCTTTTAACCCAGGTAGCAAAGCGAGGAAATACTTTGGGAGCGGTAAAACCAATAAGCACAATTAAAAGAACACCCAATAATCCCATGCCAACAAAGGTTAGCAGGAATTTTGTTTTAACCCTGCCAACAAACATCATTATAAACGAGGTAGTAAACAACAAGGCGCACGTAGAAAAATTAGCCGGTAATATTAATCCGCATACAAGCGCTACCGGTAAAAAAATTTTTAAAGAAGTTTCTTTAAGGTCATAATTTTTTTCTTGGTTCTTTGACAAGATTCGGGCCAGGTAACTCATTAGGGCAATCTTCGCAAAGTCAGATGTTTGAAATGTTAATCCGGTACCCGGTATGCTTAACCAACGGGCAGCTTCATTTAAGCTGGCACCTCTGGCTAAGGTTAATAATAATAATGGAATAGAAACAAATAAAGCAATTTGTGAAAGCCTGGAGAAGTAACTGTATTTAATCCTGTGTATAACATACATTAAAAATAAACCCACAATAATAATTAAGGAGTGTTTTACAAGGTAATAAATTTGATTTCCATGCTGATACTTATAAGCTAATGAGTTAATGGCACTATAAACCGCTAATACAGAAAACAAGCTAAGGAACAATACTATTGTCCAAATTACTTTATCTCCTTTAATATGGCGATAGAGGGCATCCATTATTGAATTAATTTTTCAACTGCTTTATTAAATTTTTCCATTCTATCTTCTTTATTGGCAAATTCAACTGCAGCTGAGGCAGGTGAAAATAATACAACATAATTTTGTGATGCACATCGGTATGCCATAAATACTGCCTGTTCTATGTCATCCGCAGTAGAGAGCTCCACATCGTATGCTTCAAACTTTTTAATAAGTTGTTCTTTACCTACACCAATAAAAATGATAGAGTCTATCCTGTCGTTTACGAAACCAGTAAGCATTGAATAATCCTCCAGACTATTTAATCCACCCAAAATTAAAACAACAGGGTGTTGAATCTTTTGAAGTGATCTAAAAGTATGTTCAATATTTTCTGAATCTCCATCGTTAATATAAGTTACCTCATTAATTTGGCCAATCACATTAAATTGGTGATTATAGAAATGCGATTTCTCAAATCTTCCTTTAAAGAAGTTGTTACGTTCGTTTAAAAGAGGATTCTCTTTATTATCCGATAGGTTGATTAAATTTTCTAACTTCTTTCTCATTTAGTTTTATAAAGATCTTACTGCATTTTTAAATTTGTTTCCACGATCTTCGTAGTTTTCAAACAAATCGAAGCTGGCGCAAGCGGGTGATAATAAAACCACATCGTCGGTTTTACCATATTTATAAGCTCTGGCAACAGCCTCTTCTGCAGAGCGTGACTCATAGATTGGTTTTTCTAAACTACCAAAGGCTTTTAAAATTTTAGAATTATCTACACCCAGGCAAACAATCGCTTTTACCTTTTCTTTAATAAGATCCATCAGCATTTCGTAATCGTTACCTTTATCGGTGCCACCTACTATCCATATTACCGGACGGGTCATGCTTTCTAAAGCATACCAGGTAGAATTAACGTTGGTGGCTTTACTGTCGTTAATAAAATCGATGCCGTGAACACGGGCAACAAATTCTAAACGATGTTCAATGTTTTCGAAGTCAGAAAGACTCTCGCGCACTACATCTTTTCGGATGTTTAATACTTTAGCAGCAATGGCTGATGCCATAGAATTGTAGAGATTGTGCTTTCCTACAAGGGCTAGGTTGTTTGTTGGCATAGTTAATTGTTTATTATTGTGGTTTATGGTTATTTGTTCGTTAATTAAGCAGGCTCCTTCTTTTAGTTCCTTTTTTATACTAAAAGGAATTAATTTTGCAGAAGTCTTTATTTGGTTTAGATTCTCAGCTACAATTTCATCGTCGGCACAGTATATGAAAACATCGCTTTCGGTTTGATTTTGTGTGATTCTGAATTTTGATGAAATATAATTTTCGAGTTTATATTCATATCTGTCTAAATGATCCGGTGTTATGTTGGTTAGTATAGCAATGTTTATTTTAGTCTTAAACATATTATCCAGCATAAAGCTTGACAATTCCAGTACATAAAAATCGCGTACAGGTTCTTCTACAATTAATCTGGCAAAGCTTTTACCAACATTACCACCTAATCCTACATTCAGATTTGCTTTTTTTAAAAT
>JBIICS010000246.1:0-2756 GCA_044238735.1 Bacteroidia bacterium | reverse complement strand
CCGCAAAAAGGAAAACATAAAAGTTCGTCAACCTTTAAATAAAATACAAATTCCGGTTTTAAATGAGGAGATAAAAGCAAAAATTGAAACCGTTAAAGACTTAATATTGGCTGAAGTTAACGTAAAAGAGCTTGATTTTGTAGATGAAAAAACCACCGCTATAACCAAAAATTTAAAACTTAATTTTAAAACACTGGGTAAAAAATGCGGAAAACACATGAAAGCTGTTCAAAATTTTGCATTAGATAACCAAAAAGCGATTATAAACGGCATAGAAAGCTTTGGTAAATTCGATATGGTTATTGATGGCGATATAATTGAGCTAGTTACAGAAGATACCGAAATTATCCCGGTTGATATACCCGGATGGAAAGTAAGTAATAGCGGTTCCATAACGGTTGCTTTAGATATAACAATTACTGAAAACCTGAGAAGTGAGGGCATAGCACGAGAATTGATAAACAGGGTTCAAAACCTCAGAAAAGACAAAGAATATTATGTTACCGATAAAATAACGTTAAAGATTAAAAAAGTTAATCAGTTAGAGGAAACAATTCAAAACAATTTAACTTATATTTGCAACGAAATTTTAGCTAACTCTATCGAATTTGTTGACCAACTAAACGAAAAAGAGGCCGAAATGATAGATTTGGACGAAGATTTTAAAACATTAATTGAAATAAATAAACTTAACTAGATAATAAGATGGCTAAGAAAGTAATAAAAAAAGCGGTTAAGCCAGTAGCTAAAAAAGCTGCGAAACCAACTGCTAAAAAAAATGCTAAGCCCGTTGCTAAAAAGGCGGTAAAATCTGCTCCTAAAAAAGCGGTAAAATCTGCTCCTAAAAAGGCGGCTAAGCCTGTTGCAAAGAAAGTGGTAAAAACAACTGCAAAGAAAATAGCAAAACCAGCTCCTAAAAAAACGGTTAAGCAAGCACCCAAAAAAGCGGTAAAAACTGTCGCTAAAAAAGCAGTTAAGCCGGCTCCTAAAAAGGCGGTTAAACCAACATCTAAAATAAATAAGCCTGTTGCTAAAAAAGATAACAAGCCAGTTGCCAAAACTGCAAAACAAGTAAGTGCAAAATCAGTTAAACCGACACCGGCTCCTAAAAAAGCAATTAAACCGGCACCGGCACCAAAAGCGGTAAAAGAGGCAAAAGCTGCCAAACCTTCCAAAGTTGAAAAGGTAACTAAACCGGTTAAAGCTGAAAAGCCAGTCCCTGCTCCTAAAAAGCAAGAAGTTGTAAAACCCGCTTTACCACAAGGGGAGATGCAGGTTAAAAAAGCGCCCGAAACCAAACAAAAAGAAAGAACCGTGGGTGAAAGCATCCTCAATAAGCCTGTTGATTTAAAAATGCTTAACTTGAATGCAGAAGCTCTTCCAACTAATAAAGTTCACGAACCTGCCCGAACCATCAAGCACGTTCAAAAAGATAACAGAAACCGTTATTCCGATGAAGAATTACTGGAGTTTAAAACAATCATCCTAAAGAAATTAGAAGAAGCACGTAAGGACTTCGAAATCTTGAAAGATACTTTATCTCACAAAGATGATCACGGTACTGATGATACCTCTCCTACCTTTAAATTATTAGAGGATGGAAGTGATGTATTAAGCCGCGAAGAAACTGCTCAATTAGCAGGTCGCCAGCAAAAATTTATTGAGTCTTTAGAAAATGCTTTAATCCGCATAGAAAATAAGACTTACGGAATTTGCCGCGTAACCGGTAGCCTAATATCTAAAGAAAGATTACGCAGTGTTCCACATGCTACTTTAAGTATTGAGGCTAAGCTCGATCAAAATAATCGCTAATATTTAAACATAAAGCTTAAATTTGAAGCCCCTTAAAGGGGCTTTTTTATTTTACATATGAAACGACCGCTTATAATTATTTTTATCATTCTTATTATTGACCAGCTGGTTAAATTTTGGATTAAAACCAATATGTATTTGGGGGAAGAAATTAAGGTAGCCGGAAATTGGTTTATAATTCATTTTACAGAAAATAACGGAATGGCTTTTGGGATGGAATTTGCCGGCGAATACGGTAAGTTGTTTCTTACTTTATTTAGAATTGTTGCTATTGGTGGTATAGGATGGTATTTGTGGGACCTAACTAAAAAGAATGCTCACCCAGGCTACACAGCGGCTATTGCGCTCATTTTTGCAGGTGCAACAGGCAACTTAATAGATAGTTGTTTTTACGGCTTACTATTTAACGAGAGTTTTAGTGAAGTTGCCACCCTATTCCCAGCTCAGGGTGGATATGCTCCCCTTTTTTATGGCCGAGTGGTAGACATGCTTTACTTTCCAATAATCGAAGGTCATTTTCCAGATTGGTTTCCGATTTGGGGTGGAGAGGAATTTATGTTTTTTAGACCCGTTTTTAATATTGCCGATAGCTCGATTACAATAGGCGTGATTATGATTCTTCTGTTTCAGAAAAAATTTTTTAAAGAAGAAAATTCCTAACTACTAAATGGATGTTTATTTTATAAGTGGTTTAGGAGCAGATGAAAGAGCTTTTGAACGAATTTACCTCCCCTCTAAATATAACATTCATCACTTAAATTGGATTACCCCAATAGATAACGAAACTATTTTCGATTATGGCATTAGGTTAACTCAAAAAATTGATAAAAACAAACCTTTTATATTAATTGGCTTATCGTTCGGAGGCATGATTGTGTCCTCTATATACGAACAATTAAAGCCTTTTAAAGCCATTGTAATTTCAAGTGCCAAAAGCAGAAATG
>JBIICS010000245.1:0-2775 GCA_044238735.1 Bacteroidia bacterium | reverse complement strand
AGCTTGCAAATAAACACAAGGCTAAACTTCATATACTACACCTTACTACCGAAGCCGAAACTCATCTTTTCCGAAATGATATTCCCCTTTCATCCAAAAATATTACCACTGAAGTATCGGTTCACCATTTATGGTTTACCGACAAAGATTATCAACGATTGGGTACTTTAATAAAATGGAATCCGGCCATAAAAACAGAAAAAGATAAAAAAGGGTTATTGAAAGCATTAATAGAGGACCGTATTGATATAGTTACTACCGATCATGCTCCTCATACTTTAAGTGAAAAACAAAAACCTTATTTTCAATCCATGTCCGGAGCTCCTATTGTGCAACATTCTCTGAATATAATGCTTGAATTTTACAAGCAAGGCTTAATCTCTTTAGAAAAAATTGTTGAAAAAATGTGCCATAATCCTGCTACGCTTTATCAAATAGAAAACAGGGGGTTTATTCGTGAGGGATACTTTGCAGACCTCACAATTGTTGATTTAAAATCTGAATATACAGTTGAACGAAAAAATATCCTATCAAAATGCGGATGGTCGCCTTTGGAAGGAACCACCTTTCATTCTAAAGTAACGCACACATTTGTAAATGGTTCACTTGTATACGATAATGGCAACTTTAATGAAAGTACAAAAGGCATGGCCCTTACCAAGAAAAAGCTAGCCTAAACTTTTTTTTGAATTTAAGATTTTAAAAAATTATTCAACGCTATTATTTTACAATAACAGAGATAAGTTCTATTCTTTAAGAGAACTTTTTACAATTTAAAAAAGATAAAAATGAAAATACTTTCCTCATTTAAAACAATATTTCTTTTAGGGGCTATTTTTATTTTCTACTTAAAATGTACTATTGCCAACACACCCTATTTTCATCGAGTGGGTCATGAAATAATTAATCCCGACGGAAAATCTTTTCAAATAAAGGGGGCAAATGTTAGTTGCTGGTTGTATCAAGAAAACTATGTTTTGGGGGGCGCTCAGTGTGCCCAAAAGACTTCAGCCGCAAAAATTACGGGTATTATTGGTGAGCAGGCTTATTTGGATCATCTAAAAAAAATGATGGACTCTTTTTTAACAGCTGAAGATATCAAGTTAATGAAACAGACCGGTATCAACTGTGTAAGATTAGGTTTTGACGCGATGTTGTTCAATAAAGAAAGCACCAAAAAATGGTTTTTTAACTCCATAGACCGTCTGCTCCCTGTCTTTAAGGAGAATGATATTGCACTCTTACCTATTATGATGGTTCCTCCCAAAGCACCAGATAAACTATGGTGCACCGGCTATGTAAAAGGGGATACCATGTTATGGGAATCTCCCTTAGCGAAAAAACGAACAATAGAAATCTGGAGCGAAATTGCAGCGCATTTCAAAAATGAAAGAATGATTTTGGGTTATGACTTGATTGGTGAACCGGCATTAAAAACAAAAAGAGAGAAAGAACTCGTCGATTTATATAATGAAATTTCGAAGGCCATTCGTATTCAAGATCCAAATCATATGATTGTTTATGAGGGAAACAATTATGCAATTGACTTGAGCGTTTTGTCTAAATATGATAATCTGCTGGATGCTAATGGTTGTTATTCTTTTCACTTATACACCTGGCTAGGTCTAAAGATGAAGAATCATCTTCCTAAATTTATGGAAAATGCCAGAAGTAAAAATCGCCCTGTTTTTTGTGGTGAGTGGGGAATAAATACTATCCCCACTATTAAAGAACAAGTTGATTTAATGAACGCCGAAAAAGATATGGACGGATGGATTATATATATGTGGAAAGCTTTGGAATTACCATTAGGAAAAGAAGAAAAGAAACGACCTCCGTATTATGGAAATTGGTTTTTTATTCCATTCGAGAAACTTCACATGTCGCTTGTTACTTTTAAAATAGATAATGAAACCAGAGATGTAATAGATTGGATGTCGGATGTAAAAAATTCAAAAACACCAAGTCCTGAAGCCTTAAATAAGGCTTTACATAATATATCTTCCATTTGCAATGTGAAAAATTGCAATTTTAACCCATTATTAATAGAAACTCTAGGTTTTAATTCAGTAATAAAATAGTTTAAGCTTACTCGTTAACAAAAAACTATTCGCGATTAAAATCGAACGAGTTTTATTTATCCGGAATATTTTTTCTTCCTGTTGTAGAACTGAGCAAATGCAAATAAACCCACCAACAGCAAAGGTAAAAGGGTATTAATTGCTTTCCATTTATTTTCCTCTTTGCTTAGTTTTTTTCTATCGAGTAATCTTAACTTTAATTCGCGTGAGCGAACTGATAACAGACCTTCATCGTCGCATAAATAATTTATAGCATTTAAAATAAAATCTTTATTGCCGTATTCTTGTCCGGTATATCGATCAAAACCCAACGGACTAATAGCACCTTTACTTTTACTGTATCCATTTCTAATTATATCTCCATCAGCCACAATAATCATTTTATTTATTGTATCACAATTAGCCTTAAAGGAAATTTCCTTGCTGTTTTGTATTTCTAAAGGTATTCGATTGTTGTAAACAGATTCGAATTTACCTTCTAACAATACCCCAATAGGTAAAAAGGATTTACCGAATTGTTTTTCCTGAGGCTCTTCTTTAACAGCGCTCAGGCTGATTCGAGTAGGAGTATTGATGGTTCTCGAAAATTTAGAACTGCGTAATAAAACCGTCTTTTTTATAGAAGGAGGGCCAACTGTATCTATGGTATTGGCAAACTCCAATTTAATAGCATTAAGATTACTTACAATGGGAT
>JBIICS010000243.1:0-2781 GCA_044238735.1 Bacteroidia bacterium | reverse complement strand
TGGTATATCTAACGAATCGAAGAGTAGAAACGTAAACGATTTAAATCTAAATAGTATTTACAGTCCAAATTTTTTCTTCACCAATAATTTTAAAACTTTAAGAACCACCGCAACTGTTTCCAATTCATTACAATTTAACACTAAAAAGATGGGATTAAGAGGAGGTGCCGATATTCGTAATTTAAATTTAGAAAACATTAATTTATTTAACGATTCCGTGATCAATCAGAACGCACTAAATATTCTTCCTTTTGCAAGCTATAGATATGAACTGGCAAGCAATAGCTCCATCTATATTTCCTACCGAATGAACGCAAAACTACCAAATATTCGATTTATTCAGCCCATACCCAGCAGCCTAAATACAAACGACTTAACAATAGGCAATCCTAATCTTAAACAATCCATTACCAATAATGTAAATTTTAATTTATGGATGTATAAACCAATTTCTAATTTTTACTATGGCTTATCCTCCAATGTAACACAAAAACAAAACGATTTTGCGTTAAATACATCTTACGATTCATTAGGGCGTGCAATAAATCGCTGGGAGAATATTAACGGCAACTATAGCTCTAGTTTGAGTGGTTGGTTTAGCAAGCCGTTTTTTAAAAAAACACTAACTATTAGTTCTAATTTAGAATTGTCGAACACGCTATCAAACAATTTTATAAACAATATTAAAAACCGAACAGTAAATAATTCTTACCGCTTTAGTTCTGACATCTCTTTTACAAAAGATTTTATAGAATTTAGCGTTGATGGCGGATATAGTTACAGCTTATCAAACTCCACTTTATATAATAATGTAAATATTCCGTTTACCACCTATAATTGGGGTGGTTCGGTAAAAACCTACATAGGTGGAAGAATTGAACTAGCTTCTGAAGCTACTTATACAGTAAACACCAGAAGAAGCGATGGATATAATCTAAATATATTAATATGGAATGCTATGGTATCGTATAATTTTTTGAAAGAAAAAAATCTTAATTTAAGTGCTAATGCATACGATTTACTCAACAATAACATCAGCGTTAATAGATTTGCCTATGGAAATGTAATTAGTGATTCCAAAACCACTATTATAGCCCGTTATTTTACTTTAAATATTACATATCGATTTAAAAACAAAGGAAACAATGCTAAAGATGAAATTTTTGTTGAGTAGTGTTTTACTAATTGTAACCATCAACTTACAGGGTAGAGCTCAGATTAGAGCAGCGAAAATAAATTACGAACGCAAAACTAATCTGGAAAAAAAATATGCTAAAAGCGATTGGATGAAAGATTATCTTGCTGAGATAGGTAAAACCAAAATTGATTTTTTTGAATTATATTATAACGATACCGTCTCTGCTTTTTATCCCGTTGAAAATGAAATAAGAGAGGACCTATGGTGGACTACCGAAAAAAATACCGTATGGCAAAATTTAAAGCAAAATAAACTATATGCTAAACGCTCTATTTGGGATGAGGAGGTTTATATCTCAGATAGTTTACACTTCAGAAAATGGAAAATTACAGATGTAAAGAGAAAAATTTGCGGATTTAACTGCCGCATGGCCCTTTGGCAGGCTGATAGCATGCATACATTTTATGCCTGGTTTGCACCAGATTTAATTTGCAGCACCGGTCCGGAAAGTTATAACGGATTGCCAGGTGCCATACTGGGCCTTGCAAAAGAAGACGGAAGTGTAACTTACTTTGCAACTTCTGTTAGTATATTAAACCCCGAAAAAGAAAAATTATTACATCCCACCAAAAAAATTAAATATAAATCTACCAACGAATTAAAAGAAGAAATTTTTAGAACAAACGGCAGAGATAAAATGTATAAGGAACTTGAGATTAGCTATTTTAAGTATTGGTAATTGATTTGCATATATTCTGAGAAATTTAGAATAACCATCAAAGAATAAAAGATTAAACCATAATCTCAAATTAAAATTGATGTTGGCCAGGTGAAGAGAATAGTTATAATATATATCTGCTGTAGCGATAATACGTTTAAAAATTAATTGTGCAAGAATTTTTTACTTCTGTATTTTAATCGATGAAAAGACAACTATAGGTTCTATTTTGGCCATTTTTTATTTCATAAGAACCTTTTTCTCCCTGGCTTCTCCAGCAATGAATAACTGTTCCATCCCATAAGGTAAGTGTATCATCACAATATCCATAGAAAAGAATCTCAATAGAGCTATTAACATATTCAAAATCTTTAATGTTCGGATCCTGAACATTTTCTACAAAAGAATCAACTTCTTTATTAAATGTAGGTATTACTTTGCCTTCCTGAATAAACATAGGCAAAAAACCCGGAGCCGCTGAAACCTCATGATAAGTATTGCCCTCTAAGCGTTTGCTTGTCCAATAATGGAACCAATTTCCTTTAGGCAAATATACATTTCAAACGGATGTACCTTTTAATAGACTATTTCTGCTCCCCCCCTCAACTTCCTTTATTACAGGGGCGCTTAAAATGCGGTCTCCAAGCATAAATTCATAATCCTGTTTTAACGCTTCATTATCAGTTGGGTAATGAAGTACAAGATGCCTCGTCATTGGCCATCCGTAATCTTCAGACTGTTGTGCAATAGTGTAGATATAAGGAAAAAGTTTTGCGTGGAGTTGAGCATATTTTTTCCACTGTTCTAGAGTCTCGATGTCTTCATCAAAACGCCAATGATCACATAAAGGTAATCCACGATGCAGACGCATAACCGGTACCAATGCTCCCATCTCAATCCAACGAAACATCATAAGTTTATCCAT
>JBIICS010000242.1:0-2787 GCA_044238735.1 Bacteroidia bacterium | reverse complement strand
AACAATTTGCCACTCTGTTTTATTTGATTTTTTAGGCAATAAGTTGTAATTGGTTTTTATCTATTATTGCGTTTACAATGCCAAAACAGAACAAATGATGAATTTATGTGCGGGTGTTTGTTAGTTGTGCGTCATGCTAAAAAAGACAGTACCTCAAACAATCATTACTGAAATAGACAGATAATATGCTTTTTAACTCTTTAAACTTTGCGATTTTTTTACCAATTGTATTTTTGCTTTATTGGTTTGCAACAAAAGGAAATTTAAAACTTCAAAATTTTATACTTCTCGTTTCAAGCTACTTTTTTTATGCTTGTTGGGACTGGAGGTTTCTTTTTCTTCTAATCTTTTCAACTTTGCTTGATTATTTTACGGGAATAAAAATATCGAACGCTAAAAATCAAAATTCAAAAATATTTTGGTTTTGGTTAAGTATATCTGTTAACCTTAGTTTTCTTGGTGTTTTTAAATATTACAATTTCTTTGCTGAATCTTTTGCAAGTGCATTAGATACCATCGGATTACATGTTAACCCATGGACATTAAAAGTTATTTTACCAGTAGGAATTTCATTTTATACGTTTCATGGTTTATCTTATGTAATCGATATTTATAAAGACCGAATAAAAGCAGAGAAGAACTTTATCGATTATTCTGTTTTTGTAAGTTTCTTTCCGCTTTTAGTCGCTGGTCCGATAGAAAGAGCGACTCATCTTTTACCACAAATTCAAAAAAAGAGAACATTTGATTATTCTAAAGCAGTAGATGGTTTAAGACAAATTTTATGGGGATTGTTCAAAAAAATTGTTATTGCAGACCAATGTGCTGAACATGCAAATGCCATTTTCAATAATTCGGCAGACTATTCAGGAAGCACTCTTGTTTTAGGTGCAATATTTTTCACTTTTCAAATTTATGGCGATTTTTCGGGGTATTCAGATATTGCTTTAGGGACAGCTCGACTTTTCGGTATTGACCTTTTAAGAAACTTTGCTTTCCCGTATTTTTCAAGAGACATTGCTGAATTTTGGAGACGATGGCATATATCACTTTCAACTTGGTTTCGTGATTACCTATATATTCCGCTTGGTGGTAGTAAAGGTGGCACTTGGATGAAAGTTAGAAACACTTTTATTATTTTTATAGTCAGTGGATTTTGGCATGGAGCAAACTGGACATTTATTGTTTGGGGGGCATTGAATGCTATCTATTTTTTACCGCTTTTATTAACAAACAACAACCGAAATAATTTAGAAACTGTGGCTCAAGGGAAATTACTCCCAAGCCTAAAGGAAATTTCTTTTATGTTGTTAACATTTGGATTAACTGTGTTTGCTTGGATATTCTTTAGAGCTGAAAATATTGGACACGCAATAAGCTACATTTCTGAAATATTATCTACGTCACTTTTTTCAATACCAAAATTTGGGAATATGTCAAGAGCTTTAATTACAATAATTCTCGTTGCAATTTTTGTCTTAATTGAATGGAATGGTAGGGAAGAACAATATGCCATTGAGAAGTTTGGAACAAATTGGTATAGGCCTTTAAGATGGTCATTCTATTCAACAATAATTTTTTCAATTGGAATGTTTATGCCATCCGTTGAATCCACATTTATTTATTTTCAATTCTAGGTTTCATTATGAAAAAATTTATTTTCAATACATTTACATTCCTATTATTTACATCAGTATTTTATATTGTTTTTCTGAACTTATTGGGGGGATATGCAAGTAGACTATTTAAAAGAAACATCAATTACAGAATTGGTTCATATGGTCATATGTATTCAAGATTAGCGGAAGTAAAAGATTACGGTGAAGTTGATATTTTATTTTTAGGTTCTTCTCACGCTTACCGTGGTTTTGATACAAGAATTTTCTCAGAAAACGGATACAGAACATTTAATTTGGGTTCAAGTTCTCAAACACCAGTTCAAACCAAGGTGTTGCTTAATAGATATTTAGATAACTTAACTCCTAAGATAGTAATTTATGAAGTTTATCCTGAAACATTTACAATAGATGGTGTAGAATCATCTCTTGACATTATTGCTAATGATAAAAATGATTTTGAATCATTTAAAATGGCTTTTAAAATTAATAATATAAAGACTTATAATACTCTTATTTATGGTTTTACTCGTGATTTATTAGCGTTAAATTCATCATTTACCGAAAATACAATTAAAGGTAATGACAAATATGTATTTGGTGGTTTTGTAGAAAAAGAATTAGGTTTTTATCAACCGACAGAGTTTGAGAATAAAGAGATTTCTTTGAGAAATTATCAACTTGAATCTTTTTCTGAGATAGTACAAATGCTTATTGATAATCACATAGAATTAATTTTGGTATTTGCTCCAATTCCAAAAATGAATTACGATAGTTATCTTAATATCAATTATTTTGACAGCGTAATGAAGACATATTCAGCCTATTACAATTTTAATAAAATAATTAATTTGAATGATCAATTACATTTCTTCGATTCTCATCATTTAAATCAAAATGGAGTCAGAATTTTTAATGAGAAACTAATTGATTTATTGAAAAATAATGAAGCACGAACGCACAACAGCGTGTATAAGAAATAGCGGGTTCAGTGCTAAATCAAAGTTCACTGCTTTTAATGAAGGTCAAAGCCAAACTGAAAGTAAAGTGCTTTTAATCCGCTACTTCTCATACACGCAAAACGTTGGCTGCAACCGCCCCGCACAAAATGATGAAGAGAATTTAAAAAATAAAACAAAAAAGACAATTTATGATAATTAAGAAAAGAACA
>JBIICS010000241.1:0-2791 GCA_044238735.1 Bacteroidia bacterium | reverse complement strand
AAGAACCGCTAAATAAATTAACCGAACTTATCAATTCAATTAATACAATTGGAACTTCCTTTGAGAATAAAAAAATTCAAAAAATAAGTTTAAACAATTTAACTATTTCGAATAAAACAAACTCTACTGTAAATGAAAAATATTATGCAATTCATGATAATTTATTTAATAATATTTTAATTTACAACATTGAAACAAGAAATTTAAAAAATTTAAGAGTCAACAATGTTGATAAATTAAAAATCTTAAACAACGCCAAAAAAGACACTATTGAATACAAATTATTTAAACCACTTTTAGACTTTTTAGGAAAAGGTAGCGCAAGAATTGAGCAGTTTACAATTAAGAACGATACATTAATTTCAATAATTTCAATTCCATATGCCTATAAAGAAAAGAAAGATACTATTATAGACAATGTTTATTCCTTTTTCGAATATTCATTAATAAACAATTCATATAGTTTTAAAAATATAAATTATGAATTACCTGAATCGATTGATTATTATTACAATAATACAGGCGTTATTATAAAGCAAAATGACACTAAATTACTACTCTCAATATCTCCTAATGAACAAAATATGGGTTTAACTTATTTTATGGGAGAATGGATAATTGTTGATAATGAATATAAGTTTAACTCTATAAAAAACAGTTATTCATTCGACATTAAAGATTCATTAGACAAGTACAAATTTGAATCTGCATCTTTTTTCATTCATAATAATTTACTATACTTCAGCACCCTAAATACTTTTTTTGACATCAATAACGCCGAAAAAATTGAATTAAATAAAAAAAATAATTTCAAGTATGACTATATTATTGATATTATTTCATTAAACAATTTATACATTATTCTATATAATATTAATAATAGTTTTTATCTCTCATATTACGATAAAATTTATAATAAAATAGTTGCGACAAAAAAAATAAGTTATAAAGGTAATATTGCTTCTTTTAGACTATTAGACAACAATTCAATAATTGGGTTAGACAAAACCAATGAAAAAATATTAATAATTAATTAATTCAAGGTATTTAAAATATAATATTAGCACTGTACCTAACAGCAAGCAAGCGCAAAAAGCTAGGTTTGGGCTAGTTATGGTTTGTTTTAACGGTGCTGCCTTTTGTTTTGGTAACCTTCGCTGCTCCCTGACAGACCAACGCTGCTTCGGTTACATCCTTTAAGGTGGGCAGCCACGTGTTGCAAACCACAAATTAAGTTAGTACATTTAAATTAGGTTTTTGTAAACAGATAAGTGATTGCTATTTAGCTTTCTGCGCCTGCTTGCATACCGTTATAGGCAACCAATTAGACAAGCGTACGAAAAGACAATATGAAACAAAAGACACTAATAATAATTTTGGTTTTATTTGCTCAGACAATTTTCGCACAAAAGACTTCTGTCAATCCATATTACTCAATTGACAAGAAAGCTCTTCTACTACCTGACTCCTTATCTAAATCTACAGACAATCTTGCGAACTATATAAATTCCAATTTCACCACCGAAAATGAAAAAGTAAGAGCTGCATTTATTTGGGTTGCTTCCAATATTCAATATGACATTGAAAATATGTTTGCGTTGAATTTCTATGAAAAGAAAGAAGAAAAAATATCAAAGCCCTTAAAGACAAAAAAGGGAATATGTGAAAATTACGCTGCTTTATTTAATGACATTTGTTTGAAAATGGGAGTAAAATCGTTTGTAATAGAAGGCTACACAAAGCAAAATGGATTTGCAGACTTCATCCCACACGCTTGGTGCGCTGCTCTTGTAGACAGCTCTTGGTTTCTATTTGACCCAACGTGGGGTTCTGGATATGTTAGTGGAGGAAAATTTTACAAGAAAATTAATAACGACTATTATAAAGTAAATCCGGCTATTTTAATTAAATCACACATGCCATTTGACTACTTATGGCAGTTCCTCTATTATCCAGTGACTAATCAAGAATTTTATGAGGGTAAAACAATGCAAAATAAATCTAAACCACATTTCAATTTTATTGATTCAATTGAAGTTTATGAAAAACAAGCTCACTCGGAACAATTAATCTCATCCGCTTACAGGGTTCAAAAAAACGGTTTAAAGAACTCATTAATTTTTGATAGACTCCAACATTTAAAATTAGAAATCGAAAACGACAGACAAACAAAGACTCTTAATTTATACAATTCTGCTGTTTCAGACTTCAATGAAGGTATTAATGGTTTTAACGACTTTATAAACTATAGGAATAAGCAATTCATTCCTAAGAAATCAGATTCAGAAATACAAAATATGCTTGATGTTCCCGAAAATAAACTGAAAGCGGCAAAAGAAAAATTGGGACAGATTACTAACCCTGATTTAAATATGACTAATATGATTAAGCAACTATTTAAATCTATAGACGACGCAACAATTCAAGCCACAGAACAACAAAATTGGCTAAAGACATATTTTAGTAAAGGAAAAGCTGGAAGGAAATCTATGTTTTATAAAGTGACTTGGATGGGAATTCCTGTAAATTAAATTGGCAGCCTATAACAGCAAGCAAGCACCATTGGCAGGCTGTGCAAGTTGCCAATTGAGAACAAGGTTGCAGCCATAGTTTATTATTTCACCCTTTCAGGGTTTCCTTTAAGGTCCTGCCTGCCGGCAGGCAGGTTTGGCAGCGTGTGTTGCAATTGGCAAATAAAGTCTGTACTTTTAATAAACGTTTTTGCTAGTAGAAAAGTTGGAAGTTATTAATGCCAACGGATGCCTGCTTGCATACCGTTATCGGTCAGGCT
>JBIICS010000120.1:0-8678 GCA_044238735.1 Bacteroidia bacterium | reverse complement strand
TTTACCATTGATAGTTTAGATAACTTTACCAATGAGGCCTTAAATTTTGCAGGCGATTTTTCAAGTACTGATATATTTCCTGTATTTAGAGAAAATTTAAGACTTCAGGATGATTATTCACTGGGTTTTATAAGGCCAACGCCTGAGGAAGGATTCCCGATTTATAAAGGTAAAGCTCAATATTTTAAAGATATTAATTTAAGTAACCGGGGATTAAGAGGGGATGGCTTTATGAAATACCTCGCCTCTACAACTACTTCAAAAGATTTCTACTTTTTTCCGGATTCTATGAATTTTATAGCGCAGAAATTTGAATTGGCTGAAACCGATGGAAAAGTTCAGTATCCGGATGCAAAAGGGGAAGACGTTAAAATGCACTTTAGGCCCTACAAAGATTATTTAAAAGTAAAAACTATAGAAAAGCCTATAAAGATGTATCATAATAAGGCTGATTTTTATGGGGAAACTACACTCTCTCCCGAAATATATGAAGGAAATGGTAAAACCGTTTTTCAGGGTGCAGATTTAATTTCTAAAAAAATTAAGTTCAGTAAAATAACAATGGATGCAGATACTGCTGATTTTATGTTAACGGATGTAGAGTCTGCCGAGCTGTCTTTTACCACTACGAACGTTAAAGCTCATATCGATTTTGATAAAAAGTTTGGAGATTTTAAAGCTAATGGTGCGGGTTCATTGGTTAAGTTCCCTCAAAATCAGTATATCTGTTATATGGATAGATTTAAGTGGTTTATGGAAACTAAAAACATTGAATTAAGTGCCGATGGTAAAAAAGGCGAAGTGGCCGATACAACTGCGGATGTAGCAATTGATGGTGCAGAGTTCATATCAATACACCCCGATCAGGACTCATTGCGTTTTAAATCTCCGGCAGCAACTTACGATATACGTAACAAAGTAGTTTACTGCCGCGAGGTAAAATATGTAGATGTTGCCGATGCCAGAACATACCCTGATAGTGGTTTGGTTACCATCAGAAAAAAAGCAAAACTCGATGAGTTTAAAAATTCTTCAATTGTGGCCAATAGTGTTACTAAATATCACAAATTGTATAAGGCAAATATTAATGTATACGGTAGAAAATCGTATTCTGGAACTGCTTATTATGATTATATCGATGAAAATAAACAGATATTCCCGTTCTTCTTTGCAAACGTTGGTGTTGATACAACCGGTCAAACTACCGCCTCTGCCAGTATTGCTGATACAGCCGAATTTGAGTTGAGCCCGCATTTTGATTTTAGAGGATCTGTAAAATTATTTGCTTCTCGAAAAAATCTGGTATTTGATGGAGGTGTTAAAATTGCCCATGCGTGTAATTCTATAGCCAGGAGCTGGTATGAATTTGAATCGGAAATTAATCCAAACGAAATATATATCCCAGTAGATTTCACTGTAACCGAAGGAGCCGGAGATAAAAACGATAAATTATCTTCGGGAATCGTTATTACAAATGATTCAACTCATATTTATTCTGCATTCTTATCAAAGAAAAAGAATTATTCCGATACCGACATTCTAACTGCTAACGGATATTTGTTTTACGATAAACCCTCTAAAGAGTATCGTATTTCCAATCTCGAAAAATTAAAGGAGCTGGCATTACCGGGTAATTATATCAGTTTAAATACTTCTAATTGTATTGTTTATGGAGAGGGTAAAGTTAATCTGGGTACCGACTTAGGGCGAATAAATGCGAGTTCATTTGGGAATGGAACCAATAACCTAAATAACGGCGATTCCAGATTTGATTTGGTAACTACAGTAGATTTCTTTTTTGCTGATGATTGTATACGGGGCATTGCAAAAGCCTTTGAAGAAGCCAATATATCGGAAGCTGTGAATTACAGTAGACCTGTTTATGAAAAATCGCTCAGAGAAATGCTGTCGAAGGAAACAGCTGATAAATTAATATCTCAATTAAATTTATACGGTTCATTTAAACGATTTCCATCCGAGTTGGAGCATACTTTTATGTTCGCCGATTTAAAGATGATGTGGAATACCGCTACTAAATCTTATACTTCTGATGGTAAAATTGGATTAGCCAGTGTTAACAGAACACAGATAAACAAAATGGTAAACGGCCGAATAGAATTCCAAAAGAAAAAAAGTGGCGATATACTAAATATCTATCTGGAACTAGACGCTAATAATTGGTATTATTTTAATTATCAGGCCGGTTTAATGCAGGGAATTTCCTCTGATCCAAAATTTAATGAGACTATTAAAGCTCTTAAGGCAGATAAACGTAAGTTAGATTCGGAAAAGGGACAAAAGCCCTATAGCTTTATTTTATCTACTGAAAGAAAGAAAAAAGATTTCCTTAAAAAATTTGAAATTGGAGGAGCACCTCCTGAAGAAGATAAGTAATTATGAATACAGATTGGTTAGTTAGAACAAATTTATTAATTAAAGAAAATGCTTTAGAAAAGCTTGTTAAGAGTAACGTTTTGGTTGTAGGTATGGGTGGAGTTGGTTCTTATGCTGCAGAATTTATTTGTCGTTCCGGTGTTGGTAAAATGACTATTGTTGATGGTGATATTGTAGATAGAAGTAATAGAAACCGACAATTGCCCGCTACTTTTTCTACAGAAGGAAGAGATAAGGTCGAAATTATGCGTAATCGATTGCTGGATATCAATCCCGAACTTCAGCTAACTGCTTTAAAACAGTTTATTCAACCGGAAGCTGTAGAAGAATTGTTAACTAAAGAAAAGTTTGATTACGTGGTAGATTGTATTGATAGTTTAACTCCAAAATTAACTTTGATTGCTACGGCACATCGTTTAAAAATACCTGTAATATCCTCTATGGGAGCCGGCGCTAAACTGGATCCTACCAAAATACAAGTTGCTGATATTAAGAAGTCGGATATATGTAAATTGGCTAAAGTGGTTCGTAAACGACTGCGTTACGATTTTAAAATAAACAGTGGAATTAAAGTGGTGTTTTCTACCGAAGAGGTTATTGATGAGTCTTTACAACTAACGGATGGAACCAATTTTAAGAAATCGTATTACGGTACAATTTCTTATTTGCCAGCTGCTTTTGGTGGAGTTTGCGCATCGGTAGTGGTAAGAGGTTTAATCGGAAAATTTAATTAGTTAAAACAGAATAATAGAATAGGTACTAATATAAAAAACAATACTAGAAATAAATAATATGAAAATTAAAGTTGCTTTTAAAACCATTATATTAAGTGTTTTTCTATTTGTAATGGCTTGTAAAAACGAAACTAATAGTCCAAACATTGCCGAGATAGAAAAATTAACAAAAGAAAATCAAGAATTAAAAAACAAGCTTGAGAATAAGGATAACGAAGTAAATGCATTTATTCAATCTTTTAATGAGATTGAAGGAAATTTAGAGGCAATCAAGCAAAAGGAAAATGTTTTGAAAGGAACTACGTCTAGTGTTGAGTTGCAAAAGACAAAGCAAGAGCAAATTGCTGATGATATTAATGCTATAGGTGAATTACTTGCTAAGAATAAAGAAAAGTTGGCTCAATTAAAAAGAAAACTCTCTAAATCTAACAACCGTATTGAAGAATTTGAAAAAATGATAAAGTTCTTAAACGAACAAATTTCTCAAAAGGATAATGACATGGCCTTATTAAAAGAGGAATTAGAGAGGGCTAATTCATCTTACAAAGAATTATTTATAGAATATATTGCTAAAGTGGAGGAGGCTGAAGAGAAGAAAGAAGAATTGAAGCTAACTAATGATAAATTAAACACTGCCTTTTACGCTTTGGGAACTTCAAAAGAACTTTTAGATAAAAAAGTGATAACCAAGGAAGGTGGTTTTATTGGTATTGGAAAAGCTGAGAAGTTGCGAAATGATTTTAATGTTGATTATTTCACTCAAATTGACATCACCAAAGTTAAATCTATCGTTTTAAAAGCGAAGAAAGCCAAGTTAATAACCACCCACCCTACAGGGTCATTTAACTTCGAAATGAACGGAAAGGTTTTTGATAAATTGATTATTAACGATTCCGAGAAATTTTGGTCAACTAGTAAATATCTGGTTGTTTTAATTGAATAATAACTTTGATTTTTTAAACAGATTTTTACAAACTAAAAACGGCCAATTTTAGAGCACTTTAGTGGTTAAAAATGTTAATTACATGTTGATAAAAGCAGGCTATTCTTATTAGCCTAAATCGCTTATCTGTATTGGGTTTCGTATATTTGATAGATATACAAAAAACAAGGATTTTTAACCCATTTATGAGCGATTCAGAAGTTATAAAAAAGGAGTATTCCGCAGACAGCATTCAGGTACTTGAAGGATTAGAAGCAGTTAGAAAAAGACCAGCGATGTACATTGGTGACATTGGCTTTAAAGGCCTTCATCATTTGGTGTACGAAGTAGTTGATAACTCTATTGACGAGGCTTTGGCCGGTCATTGTAAAAATATTTATGTAACTATCTTAGAAGACAATTCTATAAAAGTAGAGGATGATGGTCGTGGTATCCCTACCGATATGCATTCTAAGGAAAAGAAATCTGCCCTTGAGGTAGTTATGACCGTACTTCATGCAGGAGGAAAATTTGATAAAGACACGTATAAAGTATCGGGAGGTTTGCACGGGGTTGGGGTATCGTGTGTTAATGCGTTGTCAATCCATATGAAAACTGAAGTTCATCGTAACGGCAAGATCTTTATTCAGGAATATTCATGTGGTAAACCTTTGTACGATGTTAAAGAAATTGGTACAACCGAAAAAAGAGGTACCATACAAACATTTACACCTGATAAAAGTATATTTACTGTTCATGAATATAATTTTCAGACTTTAGGAAATCGTATGCGTGAATTAGCTTATTTAAATAAGGGAATTCGCATATTTTTAACTGATGATCGTAATAAGGATGATCAAGGAAATCCTGTTAGAGAAGAGTTTTTCTCCGAAAAAGGATTAATGGATTTTATTGTGTTTTTAGAACAAAGTCGCGAAAGATTAATAGAAACCCCAATTTATTTCGAAAACGATAGACATGGAATGCCAATTGAGGTAGCCATGACCTATAATTCTTCGTTTAATGAAAATTTGCATAGTTATGTAAATAATATAAACACACATGAAGGTGGTACCCATGTAGCTGGTTTTCGAAGGGCTTTAACGCGTACTCTAAAAAATTATGCAGAGAAGAACGGATTATTATCTAAAGTAAAGTTTGAAATTTCTGGGGATGATTTTAGAGAGGGATTAACGGCAGTTATTTCTGTAAAAGTTGCTGAACCTCAGTTTGAAGGACAAACCAAAACAAAATTAGGTAATAACGAGGCAACAGGATCTGTTGATACCGCTGTTGGTGAAGCATTGGGGAATTTTTTGGAGGAAAATCCAAAACAAGCCAAATTGATTGTAGATAAAGTGATATTGGCTGCTACAGCAAGGCATGCGGCTCGCAAGGCTCGCGAAATGGTGCAGCGCAAGAATGTATTAACCGGAACCGGTTTGCCCGGTAAACTAGCCGATTGCGCTGATAACGATCCTCAAAAATGTGAAATTTATTTAGTTGAGGGCGATTCAGCGGGTGGTACCGCTAAACAAGGCAGAGATCGTAATTTTCAAGCTATTCTCCCATTAAGAGGTAAAATTCTGAATGTAGAAAAAGCGATGATGCATAAAATATTTGAAAACGAGGAGATAAAAAACATGTTTACGGCTTTGGGTGTTAGTATTGGTACTCCGGAGGATAGTAAGGCATTAAATGTTGAGAAGCTGAGATATCATAAGATTATTATCATGACTGATGCCGATGTGGATGGAAGTCATATTACCACTCTTATCTTAACTTTCTTCTTCCGATACATGAAAGAGTTAATCGAAAGCGGATATATTTACATAGCAACCCCTCCTTTATATTTAGTGAAGAAGGGTAAAGATCAAATATATGCCTGGAATGAAGAAGACAGGTTAGAAGCAGTAAAAAAATTAGGAGGTGAAAAAGAGGGTAGTGTAAATGTACAACGTTATAAAGGTTTGGGTGAAATGAATGCTGAGCAGTTATGGGAAACAACTATGCGTCCTGATACTCGTACCCTTCGCCGGGTAACTATTGATAGTGCTGCAGAAGCAGATCGAATTTTCTCTATGTTAATGGGCGATGAGGTTCCGCCAAGGCGCGACTTTATTGAGAAAAACGCTAAATATGCTAAAATTGATATTTAAAAAAAAAAGCCGCCATTAAGCGGCTTTTTTTATGTTTTAATCAGTCTATTAGAATTTAATTTGTATGCATGCATATAAATTTCTTCCTCCACCATTTATACCGCTCGCAAATACACGGTATTGCGTGTCTAAAATATTTTCGATACCTGCGTTGAGTGTAATGAATTTTTTAAAGCTATAAGAAGTTCTTAAATTTAAGGTAAGCCATGCAGGCATTCCATCCGTTGTAGCATAATTCTCGTTATCTTCACCACCAATATAGTAATCTTTGAGCCTTTTCCAACCGTTATAGTTGATGAAAAATAAACTCTGAAAGCCTTTATTAATATAATTGAGGCTAATACGCGAAATTACCGGAGGAATATGATCAAGCGGGTAATCAGTAGAGTCGGTTTTAATTCTTCCGTATGTATAACTAAAAGAGAAATTAAAATTAAAGTGGTCTGTAATTTTACTTTTAAGGCTATTGCTATACCCATAAATATAGGCTCTTCGGTTATTTTGATTTGCAAATACTTTGCTTTTAGTACCCATATAGGTTATGGAATCAAATCCATTATACTGGAATGCTTGTGTTGTAATAGCATCAAAGAAATCAGTGTAATAAAACGTATTTTCAATTTGTGTGCGCGAATTAATGAAGTTAGTTACAGACAAATCATACGTAATGGTTTTTTCAGGTTTTATATTTTGATTTGGTAAAATAACTCTACCGGGTACCGATTCAAAAACCTTAGATAAATCATCTACATTAGGAACCCTATAACCCGTTGCAATTCCAGCAGATAATTTAAGTTCTTCGCTTGGGTTGTTAACAATACCAATACTTCCCGAGTAAACGGGTTTTTTCTGGCTTATAGAGTTTACTGGAAATTTAAAAAAGTTTGTGTCTATAAAGCTTGAGTTTAGGACAGTATAACCGGCTCTTAATCCCTCCGAAATGTTTAAATTTTCAGTTATTTTATAGTTATGGATAAGGTAAACAGATAAATTAGACAGGTTGTTTATACCATCTGGATAACGAGTATCTATTTTTTTTGTTTCACCTGTAACTAGGTTTTCTTCATTTGCTATCGATGTTAAGGTATTGTATTGCCCATCTAATCCAAAATGTATCTGGTGTTGTTTGATATTTTTAATGGCATCTAAATTTAAACCGTATACGTTAACATGTTCAATTCTGTTTTGTAATCCAACTCGGTTGAATCTTCTGGTATGTCTACTTTCAATAATATCCTGAAAATTCAGGTTAGCATTTATTTCCTGAAAGAAACCTGATGTATTCTTATAGTTGAGGCTGTATATGACTAATACTCTTTTTTGCGGACCATAATACCACTCGGCTTGTTTTAATCCTTTCCCGGCAGGATCTGTAAGCCTGTCGTATCTAGGAATATCGGATGAATTAGAGTATTGTATGTTTAAAATATGCATCAGTTTTTCCGATTGTTTAAAGCTTATTTTTTGCATTAAGTCGATTTGCTTGTATCCGCTATACGTTTGAAGATATTTATTGGAATTAATTACCAAGCTATCTTTACCATTAATACGTTTAACATAAAAAGGCCTTTCTCCATATGATTTGTTATAGAACATATTCTGATTGGTTCCTCCCATTAAGTCGCCAAATTCGGAATACGTTACAGAACTTAAAAAAGCTATTTTCTTTAAACCAAAATTAAGGTCTAAATGTTGTGTGTTTTCATTGTTTACAGAACTGTATCGACTTAATGTGTTAACTTTAATTAAAGTTTTATCGCTGGCATAAAGTGGATTTTTTGTATATAAATGAACAATTCCACCTAATGCATCGCTACCGTATAGTGTAGAAGAAGGGCCGAATAAAATTTCAATTTTGTCGAGGTAATTATTATCGGTTGTTATTATATTCTGGAGATGACCGCCCCGATAAATTAAATTATTCATCCTAACTCCATCTATAACTAATAAGTTTCTATTGGCCTCCAACCCTCTTATGGTAATACTTCCACCACCTTGTTGACTTTTTTGAATAAATGCATGGCTGTTGTTACCGATTAAATCTGCCGTATTTTGAGATTGTGATCTTTCTATATCCTCTTTGTTTATGGTTTCTATTTGCTGATAAACGGTTCTTTTCGTTTCTTCTTTTTTATTTATGGTAATTACTACTTCTTTTAAGTTATTTGCTATTAAGGAATCTTTTTTTTCTACTTGACCAAATAACTGAATATGATATATACATATAGAAGCAGCTGTAAATAGTGCTGATTTCATAAAATGATTTTAATTTAAAATAAACTAGTTAAAAAAATTACACGAATAAAATCCGGTAACAAAACTTATATGAATAAAAGTTTAACTAGCTGTATTGGGTGGAGGAATTTCAGGGCTACTGAAATTAAAATATTCGTTATTTAAATAGATAAATTGTTTTTTGGATAAAAAAGCTGTTATGAAGTTAAAATTGGTAATAGAGTCAATGTAGTT
>JBIICS010000105.1:0-10190 GCA_044238735.1 Bacteroidia bacterium | reverse complement strand
AATGCTGGTCCCCTTTTATAGTGCCGAAACAGCCTGCGAAGCCGTTTCAGCTGTTTTTAGAGCTGGCTATACACCTTCTGCTATGGAATTTATGGAGCGCGATGCCATAGACTGGGCACTAAAGCATGTTGAAGGATTAAACATTGAAATAGCCGATAATATCCAAGCCCATTTATTAATAGAAGTAGATGGAAACGAGGAAGACTTAATGATGAAGGAAATTGAAAAAATTGTTTCGGTAGTTTCCGAATTTAATATAGGAGATATTTTATTTGCCGATGATGAAGCCCAAAAAGAAAATATTTGGAAAATGCGCCGACGTGTTGGAGAGGCTGTTAAAGCCAATAGTATTTACAAAGAAGAAGATACAGTGGTACCCCGAGCGGAACTTCCCGCATTATTAAAAGGCGTTAAAGAGATTGGTCGTAAATATAATTTTAAATCGGTTTGCTATGGGCATGCTGGCGACGGAAATTTACACGTTAACATTATTAAAGGCGACATGAGTGATGAAGCTTGGAATAACGAATTAAGCAAAGGTATTAGAGAGATATTTGAATTATGTAAGAAATTAGGAGGTACTATAAGTGGTGAACACGGCATTGGATGGGTACAAAAAAACTACTTAGATATTGTTTTTTCAAAAGCTAACATGGAACTTCAAAAAGGAATTAAAAAACTCTTCGATCCTAACCTGATTTTAAATCCCTCTAAAATTTTTCCCGATTAATTAATTTCCATTGGTACAAATTGTTTTAAACAAACTGATATTATTAATAAAATAACCATTATTGGTTTTAATTTCTTCTGTTATATTTGATGATATGGGTTTGTTTTTTTTTAGTCTACTCTTTGCCTTACCATATTTATTTCCGATAAATGAGGCTACATTAAATCCTAACTTCCTGCCTTATAACAACAGTTACCTTGACACAATTAATGGCATGTCTATTCACTATCGTGTTTTTAATCCCCCCCACCCTATAAAGGGAAATATTTTTTTGGTACATGGATTTTCGGCAAGTACTTTTAGCTGGAGAAATAATTACGACACCTTAACTAGTAACGGATATAGAGTAGTTGCTGTAGATGTTCCAGCATTTGGTTATAGCGATAAAAGAACTCATTTTAACAATAGTACAACCGAAAGATCAAAAACATTTTATCAATTGATAAACAAAATTGATTCTTTACATAAGTGGAATTTAATGGGCCACTCGATGGGAGGAGGAATTGTTTGCACCATGGCAGCTATGTTTCCGAATAAAACACAAAGCCTAATAATGGTTGATGGTGTAGGTGGAAACATTCAAAAAAGTAAACGCAATATAATAGTCTCAACTTTGTTATGCAACAGATTTACATACAGAATATCGGAAGTTGTGCTACACAACTTTTTTCTTAAACCCAAACAATTTAAAAAACTATTAAGCTCTGCATATTCGGGAGAAGCGACCGAAAATGCTGTAAGTGGTTATATGGATCCATTTCGTTTAAAGAACTCTGCTGCAGCTATTTTTTCGATGAGTGGCAAATCCTTCGAAACAGCAGATGTAAATATTGAAAAAATAAATTCGCCCGTACTTCTATTTTGGGGCACCAAAGACACCTGGTTACCAAAATCGCAAGGTGATAATTTTAAAAGAAAATTTCCTGAAACTCAATATATACAACTTGAAAACGCCGGACATTGCGGAATGGAAACGCACTCCAGAGTTTTTAACAGTTATTTAATAAGTTTTTTAAAAACCAACGGCTATTTTAATTAAATTAATCTATAGATTTTAAATTTTATTTTATGAGAAAATTCTACCTCTTAACATTTCTAATTTCATTAACTTTTTACATCGCATTAGCTCAAAAACCGGCTAGTAAAGAAACTAAAGCAGTATCATCTAAAAATTCCCCGCCCCGACAAAAAGGTAAATTCTCATTTGAAACAGACGCCGATTGTAACATTACTTTAAATGGTAAAGAAATTGGTAATTTAAAATCCGGTAAAACCAAACTAAGTATTGGCTTTGTTGGTGACAACGAATTGGAAGTTGCCTACGGATTTAAAGCCGCACCAGGTTCTGCTAAAACAGCCAAAAAAGAAAGTAGTCCTTCGGAAGTAATAATTAAAAAGACCATCACTCTTCCTGATACAGGCATTAGCACCTATCTTATATCATTTTATAATACCGAACAATTAAACGCATACCTGCGCGATGGAAACAAAACAATGGTCGACTTAGTATTAAGCAATAACCCGAGTGCTGTTAAACCAATCGACGATAATAGTTTAAATCCATTAATAATTGCTATTAATAAAAAAGATGCTTCACTTGTTAAAATGCTTTTAGAAAAAGGAGCAGATCCAAATTTGGTAACCGGCAGTACACCCCTTAATACGGCCATTTCATCCGGTAAAGCAGACATCGTTCAACTTTTAATTGAAAGCGGAGCCAAAGTAAACGTTCGAGGCGATAATGGAAAAATGCCAATAGAAGAAGCCGTATTTTGGAGTAAATTAGATATTGTAAAGATGCTCTTAGACAAAGGAGCTAATCCCAACGAAAAAGATGCTAATGGCACAAGTTTAATTGAAATAGCTACCGACAAGGGATATAACTCCATTGTTAATGAGCTTAAAACGCACGGCGCCAATTAATTTTTGCCACTTCAATTTAATTGAAGCTGCTTGGATATTTTACAGTTGCATGATGTAATTAAGGAAGGGAATTAAATCAGGCCCCTTAAATACTTTTTTATCCTTAAACAAACTAACATTTTCTGGGTGTTCTCTCAAATAAAAATTGAAATCGAAATGCTGAGCACATTCGTAATCCGTTAAAGCATCGCCTACAAATATAACCTCATCAACTGCAAATCCGAATTTATTCAGCAATTCCTGAGAATGTTGAATCTTCTTTTTAGGAGATCCGCATAGCTCAATAAAATAATCTGCTATACTTAATTTATTTACAATAAATTCTATCTCAGATTGAGGTGTACCTGTAACAACAAATTGTTTAAAATGATTCGCACCAAATTTTATAGACTCCAATGCTCCCGGAACATAATTAGACTCTATTACTTTTTTCAAAACTAAATCAGAGAAAGCATTTGCCAATCCATCAACCTCCAATTCACTAATTGTTTTTTTTAAAAACTCATTATGATAATGCTTAAACTTTTCGAAACGAGACATGCCCCCGTGTTCTATATGATGCTGCATTACTTTATCAGCAACACCTTTACCATAAGGCAAATAAAGCTCATAAAAAGCCTGCGACTTAATATCCGTTGAGTCTTTTATTACCCCATCGAAATCGTAAAAAATAGCTTTAATTGGCATTTTAGATTGTATCTAATTATTTGGTAAGATTAAATAAAAAAGAGCAAAGAAAAAAGACTAGATTATGAGATTCCTACTATCTTCGGAATGAACAAGTTCAGCGGGGTTTGTCATCCCGAAGAATGAGGGATCTATAATAATAGGCTTCGATACCTCAGCCTGACAACACTTCTCTCACCCTGAGCTTGTCGAAGGGTAGATAGTGGGGGAAGTATAAAAGGGGAAAAAGAAAATAGATTATAGATTTGAACTTTTTTAATTATGAGTTATGAATCTTGAAATCTTGTAATTAATTATTCAATTCAGCAAATACCGTAACCGGAGCGCCATCGGCTTCATCCAGCATTAACGGAGAAACTATTACCTGTTTAAATTTAGTTTGCTTAGAAACCTTGGTTAGATCCATTTCCTCAATAATCAATACATTATTTTTACTCAGGAATTCTTTGTGAGCCTCGCGCCCATGTTCTCGATTCTGATAGGAGTTTAAAGAGATTAAATCAAATGCAATTGCTTTTAAATGGGGAAATTTATCCTTTAAAAAGGCCGCCGTTTCTTTATGAAAACCTAAACCGTTTTTCCAATAATCCTCAGTGTAACGCTTGTTGCAAAATCCGGTTTTAACTATTAGTAAATCTGTGTTGTTAGAAAGTTCCTGAACGTGATGCAGATCTTTATTTGATATCAAATAATCAATAACCTCATTGGCGTTTATTTCTATTAAGGATGGGTAATTGAAAACAAAATCTGCGGCCTTATAATCGGTTGATTTTTTTCCATCTATTGAAAAATGAAACGGGAAATCGATATGAGTACCATAATGTGTTGGCATTTGGAAGGAGGTATTATTGCTTGTATTACCCTTACTTATATCGGTTAAACGATTAAGCTTAAAACGATCGCCATTGCCATAACCAAACGCCTGATCGTTTAAAGGATAGGATAAAAAAATCCAGTTACTCATGACTTAATTTTGAGTGAACTTCTTTTATGCAGTTTAAAATACCTTGTCCCATGTCTATATAAGGATTAGGAGTTAAACGCTGGCTTTCTTGTGGTATAAAACTATAAGGAGTAAAACGATAATGATTTTGATAACCATCATTTGCCAATTCAATTGAAATTTTGTTACCCAGTATTTCATTTATCATCTGGAAAAGCTCTACACGCTTTAATCTTTCCACCCCAGTTAACATTAAATGTTTGGCTTCAAATTCTTCCTTTTCTAAAATCTGAACCGACAATTTAGCCGCATCGGCAGCATGAATATATTCGCGAATTTCATTACCATCGCCGCCATGAACAATTTTACCCGATGAAATGGCTTTATGAATTAAATTAAAAATATAATTATTTTCAAAATCACGCTCGCTATAAACTGAACCAAAACGCAAAATTGTATACTTTAAACTATAGCGCTTGTGATATTCCTCTACTACTTTTTCCGACGACAATTTAGAAATCCCATAAAAGGACCCTTTATCGCTCATTGCGTAAGCACTACTTGCAAAAACAAAACGTTTTACATTTGCATTTTTAGAGGCTTCAATTATATTTAAATTACCCATCACATTTAAGTTAAATGCTTCAATGGGAAAATCTATAGCTTTATCTAAATTAGCAAAACCGGCTAAGTTATATACGTAATCAATTTTATAATTTTTAAAAACCCCCTCAACTGCTTCACGATTTAAAATATCCAAATTATGATAAACCTCCTCTGGAATATATTCGGAATTCTTCTTGTCAAATACCAAAACCTCATAATTAGAAGCTATTAATTCATTTACAATATAGGTTCCTAAAAATCCTGAACCACCAAATACAGCAACAGTTTTACTCATGATTTCAATTTTTTCATTTCGTTACGGGCCATATCTCCTAAAAAGAAAAAGTCGATAGAAAAAGCTAAAAAAGAATATCCCAAATCGATTTTCTTTTTGGTTTCCTCGTAATTAGAAGAAATAACATGGCTCCCCTTGGGTTTATTTAATTTATCACAAATGGCATCATATTTTTCAATAGCCTTTTTTACATCGTCGTCCTCATACTTCCCCGGTTTACCCATAGAAGCTGATAAATCATAAGGACCAATTATAGTAGCATCAACAGCATCAACAGAAAGTATTTCCTCTAAATTTCGAACAGCATCAATGTGTTCAATTTGGGCAATTACTATAATTTCATTTTTAAGCTTCTCCTGATACTTTTCAAACCCGGTTCCATATTGCTGTGCCCGATTTAGTCCCACTCCCCTTTTTCCAACTGGAGGATAATACACCCAATCTGCCATTCTTTGCGCTTCTTCTTTCGATTTAATCATGGGCACAATAATACCGTCTGCCCCGGCATCTAAAACACGTTTAATAATTACTTCATCATTAGCATAAACGCGCACCAATGCTTTCATATTGCAGGCTTGTATAGTGCGAATTAAATTCTGCACTGTTAATACATCAATTGCAGAATGCTCGATATCAATTGTAAGCCATTCAAAACCGGCTGTAGACATAATTTCAACCACACTTTCGTTAGGTATAGTTAGCCAGCTTCCAATAGATAATTGCTTATTTCTGATGCGTTGTTTTAAGTTCATGCTTAGTATATTTTAGTTGACAGTTGAAAGTTGACAGTTTTGAGTTTTGAGTTTTTTAAAAAGTCTATTATCTATAATCTTACATCCATCATCTAATATTTGTTCTTTTATCTTTTGTCTACCCTTCGATTCCTCAGGGTGACAGAAGTATTGTCAGGCTGAGGTATCGAAGCCTATAAACAATTTACAGTTTTGAGTTATAAAAAAAGTCTATCATCTATAATCTTATATCCATCATCCAATCTTTGTTCTTTTATCTTTTCTCTTTATTCTTTGTTCTATACTTTAAGGCATCTTTTAGGGTTGCCCCATTTAGGCTTCAACTCCGCTCAGCCGGCAATTATCTGTGGTTTAAACTATATTCATCTTATGCAGCGTTTCTGCTAAAATAAAATCTACAGGTTCATCTATATCCATGGCTTCGATTTTGTTCATTTCAAACATCAGCGGTTTTAGTCCAATGCGTTTGTTTCCTGCATTAGTAAACGATTGAGCCGAAAAAATAAAAAAATTGGAGTTTTCTTCGAATATAGGGGGTAAATCTTGGGTTCTTAATAATTCTGCAGGATTATGATTAACCGGTTTCCCATCTTGCCAATACAAGCGTGTTTGCAAACGGGTTACCGAAAAAACAGAATCGCAATTTGCTATGTTATCTTTATATTTCTGAAATGCTTTTGATAATGTTTCGGACTTTAACAAAGGGTTTGTTGAATGAGTTTGGATAAAATATTCTTTACCCGAAGTTTTAATGTCGTATGCAATTATATCATTCATTGGAACAAAATCGCCGCATATTTCTTTTGGTCTTAAATGAATTTTAACTTTAGCGGATAACTCTGAAGCCTCCTTTGAAATAATATCACTGTCTGTATTAATAATAATTTCATCTATTTCTTCGCATCTATCCAAAGTTAGCAATACATGGTAATATAGTGGTTTACCATTAAACAACCGCATGTTTTTACCCGATACCCTTTCGGAATGGTGTTTCATAGGAAGCAGGGCGGTGAATTTCATCTTGTTCTTTATTTTGAAGATTTTAAAAATTGAACTTTCTGAATTTTCATAATTTTTTAATTTAATATTGAAAATTCATTTTTTGGTAAATCTTCGCTATAGGTATTCATCTCCTTGTATTTACCAGTAATTTGGGCTTTAGCTGGGAAAAAAGTTTTAAACAAACCCGAAATAACATTAAATATACCCATCAATTTAACAATCACATCAGGATGTTTGGTAGTATGGATGCCGTGTTCGTTTTCATAAAGCAATCTACTTCTAAATGTTTCAGGAAATTTTTGTTTGATTCTATTTTCCGGATCTCTTACAATTACATTAACTCCGTTCCACCAACCTTCTTCCGCTTCTTTTCTGTCAGAACCGCTTAAATTTAGCGGGTGGGCTTTCCCATAAGACTGGTAAACCAACTTAAACTCAGGGTGAGCAATTAAGAAATCGCGATTAGCCTGCCTTACATGTCTGTAATTGCAATCATCTACAATGATCACTGCATCATCAGCCAAATGCGGCATTGCTAAAAGCAAACACACCAACTGACTTCGATAGTCGTGCGGACCATCCACAAAATAAACACCAATTTTTTTACCCTCTATCTGTTGGGATATAGATTCGAGTGCATCCTCATAATCCATATTAATAACTTTGGCATTAGATAAGCCCAGTTTGCTCATGCGGTCTTTTACAATCCCGAAGTTTTTTCCATCGCGATCGAAATAGGCAAAATTATCGATTCCATAGGCGGTTGCCCCTTTATTGGAAATTGCTTTAGCAACCGATAGTAAAGTTAATCCCTGAAAAACACCAACCTCCAAATAACACTTGTTTTCATTTAATAGGTTAGCAGAAAGGCGCTGAAGCATCCCTACCATTTTTTTTCCGGAATAACCAGTAAGTATTTGATTATGTTCTTCGAGTAAACCTTTTTCGTTAGACTCTTTAATAATTGAAACAACTTTTTCGAACTGACTCATATTAACTATAATTCTACACCTTTAAATAAAGAATCCACAAACTCTTGTCGGTTAAACACCTGCAAGTCTTCCATTTTTTCGCCTACGCCAATATACTTAACAGGGATTTTAAATGTATCGGAAATACCAATCACCACGCCACCCTTTGCTGTACCATCTAGTTTGGTTAGTGCCAGAGCGTTAACATCTGTTGCAGCTGTAAATTGCTTACACTGCTCAATAGCATTTTGTCCGGTTGAAGCATCTAAAACCAATAAGATTTCATGAGGTGCATCCGGCACAACCTTTTGCATTACCCGTTTAATTTTAGATAACTCATTCATCAAATTTACCTTATTATGTAAACGACCAGCGGTATCAATAATTACCACATCCGCTTTACTGGCTGCGGCAGAACTAACGGCATCAAATGCAACCGAAGCCGGATCGGAGCCCATATCTTGCGCTACAACCGGAACACCGGTGCGTTGTCCCCATATTTTTAATTGATCAACTGCAGCCGCTCTAAAGGTATCGGCTGCACCTAATACCACATTTTTTCCTTGTTTTTTAAACTGGTGAGCTAATTTGCCAATTGTAGTGGTTTTTCCCACTCCATTAACTCCAACCACCATAATAACGTAAGGAGTATGCATTTGCGGGATACTAATATTCTCGCTATTAGGCGTATAACTATTATTTTCTTCCAGTAGCTGTGAAATTTCATCACGCAATAACTTATGTAAATCAGAAGTGTTTACATACTTATCTTTGGCAACCCTATCTTCTATTCGTTTAATGATTTTAAGAGTAGTATCTACCCCAACATCAGAAGAAACTAAAATTTCCTCTAAACTATCCAGAACTTCGGCATCAACAGTGCTTTTACCCACTATTGCCTTTGTAATTTTGGAGAAAAAGTTATCTTTTGTTTTTTCCAGGCCTTTATCGAGGCTTTCCTTTTTATCTTTTGAAAAGAAACTGAACAATCCCATACGGTAAATTTAAACTAAAAAGGCTTCTTTCTGTTGAGAAAGAAGCCTTTTTATTATTTTTTTAACAAGATTACTTAGCGCTTAAGAAATCTTTCACGTGATCATTATGCACTACCTCTTCTTTAAAAGAATAAGCACCTGTTTTGGGCGATTTAACCATTTTAATCACTTTGGTAAAATCTTTACCTGAACCAGTTTTTAACGTTGCAACAACTTTCTTAGCCATTTCTTATTGTGTTTTATAATTACTTAATTTCTTTATGAACTGTAACCTTCTTTAAAATAGGGTTAAATTTCTTAATCTCCATACGCTCAGGAGTGTTACGCTTATTTTTAGTCGTAATATAGCGTGAAGTACCAGGCTGTCCGCTGGTTTTATGCTCTGTACATTCTAAAATTACCTGTACTCTGTTACCTTTCTTTGCCATTTCTAAAAATCTTTAATTTTTTCTATTTAGGAGTGCAAATATAGAAAAAATCTAACAAAAAACTATTTTTTCGATAATTATTACGAATTAAAAGAATAATTAAGTGTCAACTTAAAATCTCGTTAAATAAAAGTTAATGAACTTAAGATGAAACCCTTTTCTATTCGAAATATTCATAAAATTACGTATAATTGCATTATAAATCAATTTAATTATTTATGAAAAAAGCACTTTTCCTTTTCAGTTTAATTTTAGGTTTATCCGTAAATACTTTTGCCGGAAATCCCTATAAGGTAAACCAATCATCTATTAATGAAGCATTTGCAGTAGCCAAAGAAGTTAGTTTATCTGACAACGATTTAGCTAATATGCACAATTCTAATTTTAACGCTATTGCAGAAGGCGAACAAACGAGAGAGGGCTACTTGGTACGTGCCTTTTTTTGTGGAGGAATTGCTCTTCACCGTCAATACATGGGTAGTGATTGGAGCAAGTTATGGTGGAAATATTTTTGCATTCCTGTTGTTGGTGGAGTTACTGCTTGTGTAGATTTTTGGTGGGTAATATTTGAACAAGATGCACTTGCTAAGTATAAAGGAAACAATTCCTATATGGTTTGGAACGAGAGCAAATAGAGCACTTAAAATAATAAATTATAGGGGAGCTTATGGCTCCCTTTTTAGTTAAGCACTAAATCATTTAAACACTGTGCCAACTGGTCGTTAACTTTTCGGCTTTTTTCATAGTTATACTTTCGGGCCAAAAATTCAGCCCTTCTGGAACCTCCCAAATAAAACATCTGAAACAATTGTAATCCACCTAAAACGGCATAATAGCAAAAAATAGTTGGTAAAAAGC
>JBIICS010000240.1:0-2839 GCA_044238735.1 Bacteroidia bacterium | reverse complement strand
CAATAACGCTTTAATAGTTCAAAATTACACAAAATAATATACTTATAGTATAATTTTAATGTCTTTTATAAACAAAAGGAAGGGCTTAGTCAAATAATTCTCAATTCACGAATTTACTATAGAGCCCAGCCTCTTTTGGTTCTTATAAAGAATTGGTTAGAAAAAAATAAAAACTACCTTTACAACCTGAAGTGGCTACGGGTCGAATTCATTAGTTCTCTAAGTGTTTGAAAACCATTCATAAGGTTCGATAAATCCGACCCGTAGGGTACTTAATCAGAGTTAGAGGGAAAGCGAAAGCAAACCCTCAAAACTTTGATTTTAAAGTTTCTTCTTCATTCATTTTTTAATCAAGCCAAGAATTTAGAACTTGTGGCGCATTCCGCTCAACAGGAACCCTAATATTTATTTATACGACTAAATTATTTACCCTAACTATAGGGTCTTAAGCAATCATTATATTAAAAGATTAAAAAATGATTATAACTGGTTGTCAATTCAAATTTTATTCTCATATTGCACTCATTAACCGAACGCGTTGTTTGGTAAGAGTAAAACAATAAATTACAATGAAAACAGGAAAAGTAAAATTCTTTAACGAAACTAAAGGTTTCGGGTTTATTAAAGAAGAGAATGGACAAGAGATATTTGTTCATGTTACAGGATTAAAAGAAAAAATTAAAGAAAACGACAGCGTTCAGTTTGAAGTGCAAGAAGGCAAAAAAGGCCTTAATGCAGTAAACGTAGTTGTAGTGAAAGAATAAACATATTTTTTTTATTTTATCCACAAAGCCCCTTTTCGGGGCTTTTTTTATGCATTTATCCAATGTTTTTAGCACATTGTATATCTTAATTAAAATTGTCTTTTTTATTATTTAAATTTATGTATAGAAATAAATGAACAATGAAAAAAATAATTACAAATTCCATTTTGCTTTCGAGCTTATTTTTTGGATTTACTAATGTTAACGCACAAGAAACCACGCTTAAATATTGTGGTTCTACCGAAAAATACTTAGAACGCTTAAAGCTTCATCCCGAGATTATTGATGAAGAGCGCAGTTTAGATCAATTTACCAAAGAATTTGAAAAACAACAAGGCACATTTAAATCTCAACAAGCTCCCTATATTATCCCGGTTGTTTTTCATATTGTCCATCAATATGGATCCGAGAATATTTCTGATGCACAAATACTGGATGCTGTAAGAATCTTAAACGAAGATTTTAGAAAACTAAACGCAGATACAGTTGATATAGTTGCTCAATTTAAACAAATTGCAACAGACGCAAACATAGAATTTCGCCTTGCCAAAAAAGACCCAAATGGTAACTGCACCAACGGTATTGATAGAATTCCTTCATTAGAAACTAATATTGGAGACGATGGATCAAAACTTAATCCTTGGGATCGTTCTAAATACTTAAACATATGGATTGTAAAAACAATCTCTAGCGGCGCAGCCGGTTTTGCATACTACCCATCTAGTGTTACTGCATCGCCAGCTATTGACGGAATTGTTATACTATCTTCCTATGTAGGTTCGGTTGGTACCGGAAGCTATTTTACTAGCCGCGCTCTAACCCATGAAGTTGGGCATTACCTAAACTTACCTCATGTTTGGGGAAATACCAATCAACCCGGTGTTGCCTGTGGGGATGATGGTGTTGCAGATACCCCTGAAACAAAAGGTTGGACCAGTTGCTCGCTAAATAACTCAACTGATTGTAACCCGGGCATTGTAGAGAACATACAAAACTATATGGATTATGCCTATTGTTACAGAATGTATACCGCTAATCAATGTTCAAGAATGCAAGCAGCTTTAAACTCAAGTGCCTCTTCTCGAAATAATCTTTGGAAATCAACTAACTTAGCCGCTACTGGTGTTGATAATAACAATCCTGCTAACTGTGCGCCAATTGCTGAATATATGCCTTACAACTTTACAACGGTTTGCGCAGGTGGTTCGGTATCATTTAGCGACAAATCATATAATGGTTCTATTGAAACAAGAACATGGACATTTACAGGAGGATCGCCATCAACAGATACTGCCAGAAATGTTAATGTTACATATAGTACCCCCGGCACCTATGATGTATCTTTGACCGTATCAAATACTAGTGGCTCCAGTAGCAAGACCAGAACAGGTAAAATAATTGTATTCCCTGCCTCTACATCATTATTACCAACTTATGTTATGAACTTTGAAGACGCTAATTCATTTAACAGTGAAATAACCACAATAAATTCTGATGGTGATGCTAAAAAATGGAATCGAGTTACTAATGTTGGTTACAACAGTTCCTCCTGCATCAAACTGGATAATTTAAACGCTCTTGAAGGTTCGCTGGATGAAATTATTCTTCCGGCACTCAATTTAGATGGGGCAACAAATATTCAGGTTACCTTTAAATATTCTACCAAGTTAAAGGCCACCACACAATCTGATAAAATCAGAACATTAGTTTCAAATAATTGTGGGCAAACTTGGGTTCCCCGAAACTCCATTACAGGAACCACCTTGGCCTATAGCCCAACCCTTACTCAAACCAGCGCATTTACTCCTTCCGGAACAAGCATGTGGAAATCTGCAAGTGTAACCATCCCTAATTCTTATGCAAAAGCTAATACGATGTTTAAGTTGGAATTTACGTCTGGTGGAGGAAATAATATTTACATAGATGACATCAATATTTTAGGAATAGTGGGTTATAAGGATCTAAACAATCTGGAAGATGTTATTAATCCAGTAATTGCTCCTAACCCTTTCTCATCGGAAACGAAACTGAGTTTCAATTTAGTTGCCGGTGTTGAAAACGGAAGCGTTAGCGTG
>JBIICS010000104.1:0-10221 GCA_044238735.1 Bacteroidia bacterium | reverse complement strand
TATTACAACTTTTCAAGTGTTTCTTTCAACATCAATCTTGTCGTTTTTTTGCCCATACTTGTTATAAAATAGGTTTCACTTTTTAAAGCATCCTATTTAAATAAATAAAACTCACTAAAAATAAGAGGCAACGGAAGTCTTCCAGCCATAATTTTATTCCGTCCTTTATTATGTCTCTTTACTCGCTTTTCTATATCCATAGTATATCCTATCTACAACATTTTTTCTTTTTCGCTAATTAATAGCTAAATACAATAAGGAAATGTTTTACTATATAAAAATCAGGTGAAACAGATCTTCGTTCCTCTGTTCGCTTCACCCCAATGAAGCGAAAAAGCTCGTAAATCTTATATAAAGCAAAAAACCCGGAAATTCCGGGCTTTTTATGCTTAATTGGTAGCGGAGACGGGAGTTGAACCCGTGACCTCAGGGTTATGAATCCTGCGCTCTAACCATCTGAGCTACCCCGCCAAATTAGAGGGTGCAAATATAATTATTTAGTTTAGAGATTAAAATACTATTTAAAAAAATACACTTTTTTAAACAAAAAGTTGATTAATTCATTTTTTTGTTTACATTAGAGCCAACTCCATTTTTCAAAAAAAGTGAAAAAGACAGCTAAAACCCAGAAAAACTCACCTGCTAAAGCAGTTAAAAAAGACGCGGTAAAAACGGTTAAAAAAACTCCGTTAAAACCAGCTAAAAAAGCCCCTGCTAAGGCAGCTAAAAATACTTCTGCGAAGGCGGAAAAGAAGCCACTTGTTAAGTCTGCCTCAAAGTCAAAAACAATTGTGGCCCAAAAATCCGCGGCCCCTAAACTTAAAAACACCAATACTAAAGAAGTAAAAAATCAATCACCTTCTAATCAAAAAGTTGATACAAAATCTAAAAAAACTTCTGCACTGATTGCTGAATCTAAAATTAAGAAAGAAAAAGATTCTCTTATCCAGAAAAAAAGTGTAGCTAAAAATCTTCCACCAAAACCTCCAGTTCCAAAAGAATCTAAAAAAGGAAAGAAAAGCAAAGGCAACGCTGATGGCGAAGAAGGTTTTGAAGATGTGGATATTGAACAATTATTAAAAGATGCTGTTCCGGTAGTTAAAAAGAAATCAAAAACTCCGGTTAAAGTAAAACCGGTTGAACCAGACGAACTTGAAGAATTTAAACGTCCATCTTTTAACGCAAAATCGCTTACTCAGGCAATTGCAGGCCCTCCCTCTACCCCCCCTAAGGCCGAGCCTCTAAGCAAAGTTAAAGGGAAGTTTTTTAAATTTGAATTAGAATACCTAGTCAGGTCGTCCGTTCGCTTGCTTTACGAATTTATATCCACTCCCAGCGGACTCTCTGAATGGTTTGCTGACGATGTAAATTTTAGAAATGATATTTATTCCTTCTTTTGGGATAAAGCTGAACAAAAAGCAAAACTCATAAAAGCGACAGAGAATAAATCGGTTCGATTTCAATGGATAGACGATAAAGATATTTATTTTGAATTTAGAATTGAAGTAGATGAATTAACCGGCGATGTAGCACTTATTATTACCGACTTTGCGGAGGATTTACTCTCTAAAGATGCTGCTGTGCTACTTTGGAATTCTCAAATTGAAGCGCTACTAAAAGCCATAGGCTCATATTAAATCTAAGGAGTTAACAACTCCTTTTTTTTTGGAATTTTTTTCAGGTTTTTTAAATTATTACCTTCTTTATAATTCGCTCTGTTATCTTTGCAACAATTGAAAACGCTGGATAAATACATAATAAAATCATACTTAGGTCCACTTGCCGTGACGTTTTTTATAGCATGGTTTGTTTTATTCATGCAATTTTTATGGAAATACCTCGAGGACTTAGTTGGTAAAGGATTAGATACTCTTGTTTTATTAGAATTCTTTACTTACGCGTCAGCTCATCTAGTTACAATGGCCTTACCCTTATCTGTTTTATTGGCAAGTATTATGCTTATGGGGAATTTAGGGGAAAACTACGAGCTGGCGGCCATTAAAGCATCCGGTGTTTCATTACAACGTTTAATGAGACCGCTTATTATATTATCTGTTTTAACAAGTGTTGGCGCCTTTTTGTTTTCAAACTATGTAGCCCCAATTGCCGATCTAAAATTAGGTTCATTAATTTATGATATAACCAACCAAAAACCGGCACTAAATATTAAAGAAGGAGTTTATTATGATGGTATAGATGGTTATGTTTTAAGAGTTTCAAAAAAAGAAAAAGACGGCAAAACAGTCCACAATATATTTATATACGATCATACCGAGCATAAGGGCAATGTTAAATTAGTTTATGCCGAAAAAGGTAAACTTGAAATGAGTAAGGACGAAAATTTTTTGTTGGTATCTCTTTTTAACGGCAGTGCATATGAGGAAATGAAACCCAACCGACCAAACGGACAGAACAGACCATTTGTTAGAACTGAATTTAAAGAAGAATTCATTCGAATGGACTTGACCGATTTTAAGATGAGCAGAACAAAAGAGGACCTCTTTAAAGACAACTATAAAATGATGAATGTTTTTCAGCTTCAGGCAAATATTGATACTATAGAAGCTGAAATACAACTTAGAAAAAAAGAATTTGGAAATCAAATGCAACGCAACATCGGATTTAATTCCAACTTAATTAGTACGCCCAATTCATATATCCCCATCAGTTTTAAAGGTGATGTTTTATCTTTATTAAATAAACAGGATAAAATAAGAACAATTGATGCATCCACGAACATGATTAGAGGTAATAAAAACTATACGGAAGCATCTATAAATGATTTTAAAGCTCGAAAACATATGATTGTAAGAAGTGATATGGAATGGCACGGGCGCTTTACTTTATCTATAGCTTGCCTAGTTTTATTTTTTATTGGAGCACCACTTGGTGCTATTGTAAGAAAAGGTGGCTTAGGTATGCCGGTAGTCTTATCCGTACTGTTTTTTCTTTCGTATCATATTGTTTCTACAACTGGTGAAAAATTTGCAAAAGAGGAAGTTTGGCAACCCATTGCCGGAATGTGGTTAAGTACCTTTGTTTTTTTACCTATTGGTGCCTTCTTAACTTTTAAAGCCACCACCGATTCTAAATTACTGGAACTGGATTTTTATTTAAGTCCTTTTAAAAAGATATTTGCTAGAAAGAAATGAATATCCTTCAAATTTGTTTAAGGATTCCCTTTCCGCCTAAAGATGGTGCTGCAATAGCTATGAATAGTATAGCAAGGGGATTAACTGAATTAAATCAAAATTTAACAGTGCTGGCCGTAAATACCCCCAAGCATTGGGTAAATGTTAACGAAATTCCAAATCAATATATAAAAAATTTAACCTTTAAATCAGTAAACATAAATACAGAAGTTAAACCCTTTAATGCACTTTGCTCGTTTTTCACCCCAAATCACTCTTACAATATTTCCAGATTTTATAATCACGAATTTAATTCACTTCTTCAAAATACCTTAACGAATAATCATTTCGATTATGTAATAGTTGAAAGCTTATTCATGTCGCCGTACCTTAATACCATTCGACAATTTTCAGATGCTAAAGTTATATTACGCTCACACAATATTGAATTTACCATTTGGGAAACCTTATCTAAAAATGAAAAAAACAGTTTTAAGAAATTTTACATCAATCATCTTGCTAAACGCCTGAAAAAATACGAACTAAAAATTGGAGAAAAATTTGACGCTATTATCCCCATATCTTTAAATGATGAAGAATTTTATAAAAAAAGATATCCATCTAAATGCATAAAAACCATTTATTGTGGCGTATCTAACCAATTATTAGAATGTAACTCTAATCCTGAATTCACTTCAAGTATTTATCATTTAGGTTCTATGGACTGGTTACCTAATATTGAAGGAATAAATTGGTTTTTGAAGGAAATTTGGCCTGTTATCCATAAAGAAAACAAACTAATTAAATGTTATTTGGCCGGGAGAAAAATGCCCGATAGTATTTTAAAACAAAACAATGAATCGTTAATTGTAGAATCTTATATTGATGATTCTATCTCATTTCAACTTAAGCACAATATAATGATAGTGCCACTTTTAACAGGTGGTGGCGTTAGAATAAAAATATTAGAAGGTTTGGCCTTAGGTAAAGTTATAGTTACCACTCCAAAAGGTGCTGAGGGCTTAAATCTAAAGAGTGGTAAAAACATTTTAATTGCAGACACTGCTGAAGAGTTTGGAAAAATGATATTAAAATGTGTTGGTGACCCCGAGTTTTGTAAGTATATTAGCACGAATGCCCGAAGTTTTGCAAAGGAAGAATTTAGCAATAAAGCTTTAGTGCAAAATTTGTTAGCGTTTTTAAAAACAGTATAATAGAATTTTGAAAATATTTGTCCTTTTATCTCGTATTCCGTATCCCTTAGAAAAGGGAGATAAACTCAGGGCATATCATCAGTTATTACACTTATCAAAAAAAAATGAAATTATTCTTTGTTGTTTAAATGATGGGACTGAAAATCCTGAAGCTAGAATAAAGCTTGAACAATTTTGTAAGGAAGTCCATTTTATTCATTTAAGCAAGTTTCAAATAGGTATCAATCTATTAAAAGGCTTATTTAATAAGCTACCGTTTCAGGTTAACTATTTTTATCACTACAGTGCTCAAAAAGTAATAAACACTATTATAAACAATAGTAAGCCGGATAGAATCTATTGCCAACTGATTAGAACTACCGAATATGTAAAACACCTCACCAACATCCCAAAAACACTCGATTATATGGATGTTTTTTCTAAAGGAATAGAACGAAGAATTAATTCTTCCAATTTTATTTTAAAACCATTTTTTAAGAAAGAATATCAGACTTTGGTAAATTATGAAAAAGAAGTTTTTGATTTTTTTGAAAGAAAAATAATAATCAGCAATCAAGATAGAAGTTTCATTCAACATCCTCAAAAGCAAGACATAAAAATAATTGCTAATGGAGTAGATGTAGCCTTTTTTAAACCTATTGAAAACACTCCTAAATCATACGAAATTGTTTTTACCGGCAACATGAACTATCCTCCTAATATTGATGCTGCTGTCTTCTTATCAGAAAAAATATTACCCAAACTGCACCACTATCTTCCAAATGCAAAACTTTTAATTGCCGGCTCTTATCCATCATTGGAGGTTTTGGCTCAACGTAACGAACATGTTCATGTTTCTGGTTGGGTGGATGATATAAGAGATTGTTATGCCGCCAGCAAAATTTTTATTGCTCCTATGCAAATAGGAACCGGGCTCCAAAACAAACTATTGGAAGCCATGAGCATGAAACTACCTTGTATTACCTCACCATTAGCGAACAATGCGCTTGGCGCCATTGACGGAGTTCAAATACTTTTGGCAGAAAATATTGATCAATATGTAAATCACATTTTAACATTACTTAATTATCCCGATAAAGCAAAAGAAATTGCTGAAAATGGATTTAATTTTGTTCATCAAAATTACCTGTGGTCCATTAACAATCAAAAACTTGAAGAAATAATCTGTAGTTAAATTTAAATACTTCGCATTATTTTTAATAATAACCAAGTGATTAATTTAGAAAAGATCTACGTACGTTTTTTAGCATTAGTTATAATTAGTTCTATTATAATTGGTTTATGTTCTGCCTTTTTTATTTTTACTCTTGACATAGTAACTAATTTAAGAGAGAACTATACTATTCTAATTTATTTTTTACCGATGGCCGGTTTTTCCATTAGCTGGATTTACACAAAATATGGTCAATCAGTCAGTAAGGGAAATAAACTCATATTAGACGAATTCTATCAACCACAAACCACCCTTCCTCTAAAAATGGCTCCTTTTATTTATTTAGGAACCATTTTAACCCATTTATTTGGTGGATCTGCAGGAAGAGAAGGAACAGCATTACAAATTGCAGCCTCTGTAGCAGATAACCTTAAATCTTTTTTTAATATTAATAAAGAGTACCGAAAACTCCTGCTTAAATGCAGTGTAGCTGCGGGATTTTCATCGGTCTTTGGAACACCGCTTAGTGCTGTTTTTTTTGCTTCTGAAGTGTTAAAAACCAAAGATAAAAACTACACTGGCTTTACCTTTATTGTTTTATCGTCTATTATTGCACATTACAGTTGCCTGCTAACGGGTATCGAACACAAAAAATACAGTATAAACATAACACCAATTTTGGATATTGCAGAAATAATCAATTTAATTGTTTGTGGAATTTTATTTGGAATTGCTGCGCTATTATTTATAAAACTAATCCCTTTTTGGAAAAATCTGTTTAGCCCTATTTCCCAACCTTATTTTCAAGCCACAATTGCAGGTTTAATTATTACCATCTATTTTCATTTTACTAATGATACACGATACTTAGGATTGGGTATTCCGATTATTAGCGATTCATTTACAACACACCTTAATTATTATGATTTCTTAGCAAAATTAATATTAACTACTCTTACTATCAGTCTTGGATTTAAAGGAGGCGAAGTTACACCATTGTTTTTTATTGGCGCAACTATGGGTAATACCCTTAGCCTTTTTATTCCTCTTCACTATTCTTTACTAGCTGGAATTGGAATGGTAAGCGTTTTTTCAGCAGCAACTAAAACACCAATTGCATCAAGCGTAATGGCGGCAGAGTTATTTGGTTGGAAATTTGGTTTATTAGCAATACCTGCCTGCTTAGCCTCTCAATTACTTTCCGGAAAAAAAAGCATTTACCATTAGTGGTTCAATACATAAGGAAATTGAGTATTAGAATCACGAGTTTAATAATATCTCTCTAAATTCAGAAAGAATCATAGCGGTGGCACCCCAAACCACTTTACCATTAACATCAAAGTAAGGCACATTGGCATTATAGTCGTAGCTTAAATTCATCTTCTTTTCTCTCTTAATCGTATCCGATACTAGATCGTTTAATTTTAGTAATACTAGCTCATTAACTTCGGCTTTATTTACAACAGGATTTAATTCGTTTGTGGAAAAAAACAAATAAGGATTAACTTTAAAATTGCTAACAGGTATATACAAATCTGTTAGCTGGGAAATAAAACTAACGTTTTCCTTATCTACGCCAACCTCTTCCTTAAGTTCCCTTAATGATGTGTTTAATAAATCAAGATCGGTATCATCAAATCTTCCACCCGGAAAACTAATTTGATTACGATGAGAAGATAGTTGCTCAGTTCGCTCAGTTAAAAGTATATGAGCAATATTGTTTATTGGGAATATTACTACAGCAACCGCACTAAGTTTCGGACTTAAATCCTTATTATTTAAATAATATTCTTTCCTTAAACGAGAAACAGGCGCCATTTTATATTGCGCCTGTTCCCCTGGTAATCCCTTTTCAATTGAATTAAAAATTTTATCAATCCAAATATCAAACGAATACATTAATTCATGTTTTGTATAAACTGATCAAATAAATATCGTGAATCGTGCGGGCCTGCTGCTGCCTCCGGATGATACTGTACACTAAACACCTTCTTAGATTTTAATCTAATACCCTCAATAGTATTATCATTTAAATTTATATGAGTAATCTCAACATCTGGATTTTTCTCTACATCTTCCGCTTTTACAGCAAAGCCATGATTTTGAGAAGTAATTTCTGATTTACCTGTAATTAAGTTTTTAACCGGATGATTTAAACCACGATGTCCATTGTGCATTTTGTATGTTTTTAAACCACTTGCTAAAGAAATTATTTGATGGCCCAGGCAAATTCCAAAAACAGGAATTCCACTTTGTATACAACGCTTAACAGTATCTATAACATTAGGCAAAGCAGCTGGATCGCCGGGACCGTTAGATATCATGTAACCGTTGGGTTTCCATGCCTCCATTTCTTCAAATGAAGTGTTCATAGGAAAAATCTTAACCAAACAATTCCGATCTGCTAAACAGCGAGCAATATTTAATTTTACTCCTAAATCCAATAGTGCCACTCTATATTTTGAATTTTCACCTTTCATTTCGAAAACTTCCCGAGTACTCACTTTAGATGACAATTCTAAACCATCCATTGATGGAACTTTGGATAATTCCTTCTTTAGCGATTCAATATTTAAAATATCAGAGGAAATGATCGCGTTCATTGCGCCTTTATTTCTGATGTGACGAACCAGAGCGCGTGTATCGATATCAGATATTCCTACTATGCCTTGTTTTATAAAATAATCTTGAACAGATTCCTGAGCCCCCTTTCGAGAAAAATACTGATTGAATGATTTACAAACAAGACCCGCAATTTTAATTGATCCTGATTCCACCTCAGAATCTAATATTCCGTAATTACCAATATGAACGTTTGTCTCCACCAAAATTTGTCCATAATAAGAAGGATCTGTAAATACCTCTTGATAGCCGGTCATTCCTGTATTAAAACAAATTTCACCGGTTGTTGTCCCGATTTTTCCAATTGCAAAACCATTATAAACTGTGCCGTCTGCTAAAACTAATACAGCAGGTTTTTTTTCTAAAGACGAAATAAATTCTTTACTCATATTTTTTTAAAACTTTACAAAAATAAAAAAGGATAAAGCTTTTGCCTTATCCTTTTATTAAATGTAATTAACAAATTCAATTACTCTGCTTTATCTTCAGTTGAATCTTCTTTCTTTTTGCGAGCGCGAGGAGCTTTTGCTTCTGGTGTTTCTGCAACATCGGCTGTGCCATCTTCAGCTTTTTTTCGACTTCTGCGGGTTGCTTTTGGTTTAGCAGCATCTGCAGTAGAACCTGCACCTAACAATAATTCATTAAAATCTACCAACTCGATCAATGCCATTTCAGCATTATCACCTTTTCTTGGTCCCGTTTTAATGATTCGGGTGTAACCACCCGGACGGGTAGCTATTTTAGACGCGATGTCTCTGTATAATATAGATACTGCTTCTTTGCTTTTCAAATCAGCAAAAGCCATACGGCGAGAGTGAGTTGAATCCGTTTTAGAACGGGTTAAGATTGGTTCTACAAATTTCCTTAAAGCTTTTGCTTTGGCTATTGTTGTAAATATACGTTTATGCGTAATTAACGAACTAGCCATATTTGATAATAAAGCTTTACGGTGCGCACTGGTTCTTCCCAGGTTATTTACTTTATCTCCGTGTCTCATGACTTCTAATACCTTTTAATTAATCTTTATCCAATTTATATTTGGCTACATTCATACCAAATTGTAAACCTTTGCTTGCCACTAACTCTTCTAACTCAGTAAGAGATTTCTTACCAAAATTACGGAATTTCAAAAGGTCGTTTTTATTATAAGCTACAAGGTCTCCTAATGTTTCAACATCTGCTGCTTTTAAGCAATTTAAAGCTCTAACAGATAAATCTAAATCATACAATTTAGTTTTTAATAACTGACGAATATGTAAAGAATGTTCATCTAATTCTTCAGTTGGCGCCTTCTCTTCAGTGTCTAAAGTAATACGCTCATCAGAGAACAACATAAAATGATGAATCAATATTTTTGCAGCCTCTTTTAAAGCATCCTTAGGGTGAATTGAACCATCGCTGGTAATATCCAAAACTAATTTCTCATAATCAGTTTTTTGTTCAACACGATAATTCTCAACTGAAAATTTCACATTCTTAATAGGCGTGTAGATAGAATCAACAGCACTAGTACCAGCGGCAGCACTTGCAGATTTATTTTCCTCTGCAGGAACATAACCGCGACCTTTGTTAATGGTTAATTCGATTTTTAATTTAACCGAAGGATCCATGTGACAAATTACCAAATCAGGGTTTAACACCTGAAAAGCAGAGGTAAATTTACCAATATCACCTGCAGTGAAAGATTCTTTTCCAGTAACCTGAACAACAACTTTTTCAAATTCTGTTCCTTCAATTTGACGTTTAAAACGAACTTGTTTGAAATTTAGAACCATCTCCGTAACGTCTTCCACAACTCCTTTTATTGTAGAAAATTCGTATTGAAGTTATTGCGAAACCTTCCAATGATCCTAAAAGGATTCTTCTTAGAGAGTTTCCAATTGTAATACCATAACCAGGTTCTAAAGGTCTGAATTCAAATTTACCTTCATTATCGGTAGATTGAATCATTATTACCTTGTCTGGTTTTTGAAATGCTAAAATAGCCATTGTTATATATTAGTAATTAATATTAAATTATTATCTTGAATACAATTCCACAATTAGTGATTCCTTGATATTCTCAGGAATTTGAGTTCTTTCAGGAAGATTTAAAAAAGTA
>JBIICS010000239.1:0-2854 GCA_044238735.1 Bacteroidia bacterium | reverse complement strand
GTTGGCTCAAAAGAATTTGGTATTGATCAAGTATATTTTAATCCTGATAATATTTCCCATAATTATAATTTTACACACGAAATTTCAAATTTGATTCAGTTAAAAGAAATATTGTAGTGGACTGGGATACTTCAATAAAATTATTTATAAGTCATCTTAAATTAGAGAAATCTCTTTCTGGAAATACAGTTGATGCTTATGTGAATGATGTTTCGAAGCTTGAATATTTTGTTTCTGCTAATTTTAGAATAAATACTCCCGAAGAGGTAAATTCTGATATGATTATCCTCTTTATAAAAGAGTTGAATGGTTTAGGTATAGAATCTACTACACAGGCTCGGATTCTATCCGGTTTAAAAAGTTTTTATCGTTTTTTGATAATCGAAGATGTTTTAGATTTTAATCCGACAGAATTGATTGATGCTCCAAAGCTCACTCGAAAATTACCAGCTGTGCTGGAAGTATTTGAAATAGATAACATAATCAATCAAATTGATTTATCGTTGCACGAAGGTTATCGCAATAAGGCAATTATAGAAACTTTATACAGTTGTGGCTTACGAGTGAGTGAGTGTGTAAATTTGAAAATATCAAATCTTCATTTGGATGAGGGATTTATTATTGTAGAAGGTAAAGGAAGCAAAGAGAGAATTATTCCAATAGGAGTTGAAGCAACGCAATCTATTCGTGTTTATTTGAATGAATACAGAAGGGAAGATATAGTGGAGTTAATTCATCAGGATTTTGTATTCTTAAACAGACGTGGAAGGCCATTAACTCGGGTTATGATTTTTACGATTATAAAACAGCTAGCCGCTAAGGCTGGAATAAAAAAATCGATTAGTCCTCATACTTTTCGGCATTCGTTTGCGACTCATTTAATTGAAGGTGGTGCAAATTTAAGAGCAGTTCAACAGATGTTAGGTCACGAGTCAATTATAACTACCGAAATTTATACTCATTTAGACACCGATTTTATGAGAAGCAATATTCTTCAATTTCACCCAAGAGCTTTAAGAAAAGACAAGTAAATCTAATTAAGAGTTATCAATACGTTATCTATATTTTATAATCTGAAGAAATATAATGATGAATTGAATTGATTAATGTTTCGTCTGAGATGTTATGATCTTCCAAAATAATTTTACATTGTTTGTAAAAAAAGATTCGTTCTTGCATTTTGGCGGAAATAAATTCTTTAATCTTAAGGTATGATTCAAGTTCTGCTATAAGAGGACGCGTGGTTTTTGCATTTAATAATCTATTAGCAATTTTGTTTAACTCTACATTTAAAAAAATACTTAAACCATTTTTATTAATTAGCTCCATATTATTATTAAAACAAGGCGTACCACCACCAAGAGCAACTATAACATTTTTTTTACTTAAAATGATTTTTTGTAATGCTTGAGTTTCTATATTTCTAAAGTAATTTTCACCAGAATTTTTAAATATTTCTGAAATTGTTTTTTTTTCTTCTTCCTCAATTAAAATATCCAAATCAATAAAATCCCAATGCATTTTGGAAGCAATTTTCTTACCCAAGCTACTTTTTCCAGAGCCCATCATTCCACAAAGAAAAACTATCATTAATTTAAAGAAAATCCTAAGGTGTCATTAAAATCGAGATATATACCAAAATTGATGGTTACAAGTTCGTTTTCTTGAAAATAAAAATCCATACTAATTTCATCACAGCTAATTCTTCTTTCTCCCCATTCGTGATCTTCTATTTCAAGTTCTTCGTACCCGTTTTCTTTAAGAAGGCTGATAATTTCTTCCTCACTTAGGGTAAAAACTTTTTCATCAAACAATACGGTGTCTTCGTGGTAAACTTCTATACTTGTAAGACGAGGCAACTGACCGGTTTCAAAAAACAAGGAGTAACCATAATCCGGATAGTGCCATACTTCAACTTCTTCAACATCTTCTTCTTTTATAATCTCTTTGTCTTTAGGTATGCCAACTAAAGCTGTTATTGCACTTTTTGTAGAACCAAACTTTAAGTCGCCTAAGCCAATTTCTGGTTTTATGTGAAGCATAGCAGTGTTTTTATAAAAGTAATTATTTAATAATAAGGACTTTAAAATTAAGTAAAATATTTTTCTAAATTATGTATTTTTATTTTGGATAATTCAAAAGGACAATTATCTTTGCATCGCTTTAGAGATATCTAATAGTGTTGATTCCGTAGCTCAGTTGGTAGAGCATTACACTTTTAATGTAGTGGTCCTGGGTTCGAGTCCCAGCGGGATCACCAACAATAACTAAAACCCCTTGAATTTCAAGGGGTTTTTTGTTTTTAGATTGTTCTTTCCAAGCTTTTTCTCTTTAAGTTTTAATTTCAAGACTAATTATTTTTACATTCGAACTTAGTAAGTTTAATTATATTTAGTCTTGATGTACTCTTTCAAAGGTGTAATTCGTTTAATAGTTCTCTTCATTCTTATTTCCTTTTCTTTTTTATTAAAATCTCAACCTATAAAAGAAATTAAATTGGGTAATCAAATTTGGATGCTCCATAATTTAAATGTAGATAAATTTAGAAATGGCGATAATATCCCTCAAGCCAAAAGTCTTGAGGAATGGAAAAAAGCACGCGATAAAAAACAACCTGCTTGGTGTTATTATAATAATGACCCTAAAAATGGAAATAAATATGGCCGATTATACAATTGGTACGCTGTTAATGACCCCAGAGGTATAGCCCCAATTGGATGGCATATCCCCAGTGATTATGAGTGGTCTGTTTTAGAAAAGTCAATTGGTAATGAAATTGGAAAAAAATTTAAAGGAAAGAGTGCTTGGGTTATTGATTGAGAAAATGGAAAAATTGTTTTATCTAGTCTTGCGG
>JBIICS010000238.1:0-2868 GCA_044238735.1 Bacteroidia bacterium | reverse complement strand
TTAAAAAACGCACCCAAATTGTAAGCTCAATGCGTAATACGTTTAATGCGTATGGTTTTTTAGAAGTTGATACTCCAATCCTACAACCTATTCCTGGAGGCGCTACTGCTCGGCCTTTTGTTACGCATCATAACGCACTTAATGTGCCTCTATATATGCGAATTGCTAACGAGCTTTATTTAAAAAGATTAATTGTGGGCGGATTTGATGGGGTGTATGAGTTTGCAAAAGACTTTAGAAACGAAGGAATGGACAGAACACACAATCCCGAGTTTACTGTAATGGAGATCTATGTATCCTATAAAGACTACAACTGGATGATGGATTTTACAGAAATGTTTTTGGAGAAAGTAGCGATGGATTTACACGGCACCACCAAGGTAAAAGTTGGTGAGAAAGAAATAGATTTTCAACGACCTTTTAAGCGTATTTCTATGTTTGATGCCATTAAAGAACATACCGGAATTGATATTAGTGAAATGAATGAAGATCAATTGCGTGATGTTTGTAAACAATTACACATTGATGTAACTCCGAGTATGGGCAAAGGAAAATTAATTGATGAAATTTTTGGTGAGAAATGCGAACACAACTATATACAACCCACCTTTATTACTGATTATCCTGTAGAAACTTCTCCGCTAACTAAAAAGCACAGAACTAAATCAGGACTTGTTGAACGTTTCGAATTAATGGTAAATGGTAAAGAGTTAGCAAATGCATACAGCGAGCTTAACGACCCCATTGATCAGCGCGAACGTTTTGAAGAACAAGTAAAATTAATGGAGCGTGGTGATGATGAAGCTATGTTTATTGATTACGACTTTTTAAGAGCTCTAGAATACGGAATGCCTCCTACAGCGGGATTAGGAATTGGTATAGATCGTTTAACCATGATTATGACTAATCAACCCTCCATACAAGATGTATTGTTTTTCCCCCAAATGCGCCCGGAATTTTTACACCATAATCAGGAATAAGTAATTGACTAAGGAACCCAAAATAGCAGTAATAGGTGGTGGATCTTGGGCTACTGCCATAGCCAAGATGCTACAAAACAACAGTACCAATATTGGTTGGTGGGTTAGAAATCCTGATACAGTTGAATTTATTAAAAAAAATCATCATAATCCAAACTACATTAGCTCGGTTAGTTTTGAAGTTAATAAATTCAATGTAAGTTCTAATTTATTAGAAATTGTGGAAAACTATGATATCTTAATATTTGCTATACCTTCTGCATTTTTAAATGAACAAATAAAAAGCTTAGATTTTAATATACTGGAAAATAAAATAATTGTGTCCGCAATAAAAGGTATTGTCCCTGAGCACAATTTAATAATAGGAGAATATTTTAATACTAAATTTAATATTCCTTACGACCAAATAGCCGTAATAACAGGACCTTGCCATGCTGAAGAGGTAGCCCTCGAAAAGTTATCTTATTTAACTATTGCATGTGAAAATCAGGATTATGCCCAAACCATTGCAAAAGCAGTAAGCTGCCGATACATTAAGACCAATACTTCTGATGACATTTTTGGAACTGAGTATTCGGCTGTTTTAAAAAATGTTATTGCTGTAGCTAGTGGAATTTGTAATGGATTAGGATATGGAGACAATTTTCAGGCGGTATTAATTTCCAATGCAATTCGTGAAATAAAACGATACGTTAACAAAGTACATCCCATAAACCGGGATATAAACGACTCTGCATACTTAGGAGATTTGTTGGTAACTGCTTATTCTCAGTTTAGCCGAAACCGAACTTTTGGTAACATGATAGGCAAAGGTTACTCCGTTAAAGCAGCACAGCTAGAAATGAACATGATTGCAGAGGGTTATTATGCTGTAAATTGCATTCACCAAATAAACAAAACCTTAGGAGTTGAAATGCCGATTTCAGAAGCGGTTTACAATATTCTTTATCTCGGTAAAAATGCCCGAAAAGAAATTGAATCCTTGTCTAATAAATTAAACTAAAGCTTCTTTGCAAGCCCCTTAATTTAAATTAATCTTTTAAATTTCAAGGTTTTAAACTAAAAAATCAAACTAATTAGCACAACATTAAATGTTGCAACATTTATTTTAATTACATTTGATTTATAACTTAAAAACAAAAATACAATGTCAAAACAAAACTGGGCATTAGACCCTACCCACAGCGAACTTCAATTTAAAGTAAAACATTTAATGATTACGAATGTAACCGGACAGTTTAAATCGATTACAGCCAATGTAATCAGTGAAGACGGAAATTTTAAAAATGCTGAAATTAATTTTAGTGCAAAAATTAATTCGATAGACACCGCTAACGAACAAAGAGATGGTCATTTAAAGAGTGGAGATTTTTTTGATGCTGAAAAATTTCCTGAGATAAAATTTGTTTCAAAATCTTACAATGCAAGCGAAGGTAAAGTAACCGGCGATTTAACAATTAAAGATGTAACTAAAGCCATTACACTCGATGCGGAATTTTCCGGAACAAATAAAGATCCTTGGGGAAATCAGAAAGCCGGGTTTTCTATAAACGGCAAAATAAACAGAACTGACTTTAATTTAAATTGGAACGCAGCATTAGAAACCGGAGGTGTATTAGTTAGTGAGGAAGTAAAATTAGCTGGAGAGTTTCAATTTGTTATGCAATCTTAATAAATAAATTAAACTTAATGCATTATAACACACACCCCTTTAAAGAGGGGTGTGTGCTTGTTTTTGGGCGGAAAGGGGTGTGTTTTACACATTATTCTCAAGCCAACCCTCAGAGTTCTAAATACATTTTTTTAAACTGATTGTTCTCATTACATCTTTAATTTACACTAATTGCTTTGACCCACCAATTCTCTCCCCTCTTGAGAGGGGAGTGTG
>JBIICS010000237.1:0-2871 GCA_044238735.1 Bacteroidia bacterium | reverse complement strand
TCTGGAAAAATCACCGCAACTTATTAAAAACCAATGGCTTATTTTTAAAATCCATTTTCCTTTATGTTGATAGCAGTGGTGAGTTTTACTTAAGGGCTTTATTATTTTTAAATCATCAATTTGGCATTCTTCTTCTATTTCTCTTAAGGCACAGGATTCTATGCTTTCATTTTTCTCCAGCTTGCCTTTTGGCAAATCCCATTTATCAAATCGTTTTATAAAAAGAAATTTTCCTTCAGAATTAAATACAATTCCACCGGCTGCCTGTATTATTTGGAATTTTTTTTTACTGCCTCAAAGGCTTCTTTTGGATTATCAGCAAGCAATATAAGTTTGCTTAAAGTAGGTATTTTTTCGAGCAATGATAAAGTATCTTCTAACTCCGATTCATTAAAATATTTAAGAACCAGGCAGTTCTCTTCCAAAGTATAGGAATCGTTTACATCAATTACTTCTAATGGTTTATTTTGTATGAAAACTTTATACATTTGCGTTTATGAAACAAAGATATGAATCTGCTCCAAAAGTAGCAGAATTTTTATTACAAATTAAGGCGGTTAAACTTCAGCCCCAGAATCCTTTTACCTGGGCTTCTGGTTGGAAATCTCCAATTTATTGCGATAACAGGGTTATTTTATCTTTCCCCAAAATTAGGACCTTTATTCGTCAGGAATTTATAAATTTAATTAATATCGAATTTGGCAAACCCGACGTAATTGCTGGTGTTGCCACAGGAGCAATTGCTCACGGGGCATTAGTTGCTGAGGCTATGGGTTTGCCTTTTATATATGTTAGACCAGAAGCTAAGTCTCATGGCTTGGGGAACCAGATTGAGGGTGTTTTAAACGAAGGACAATCGGTTGTGGTTATTGAGGATCTTATCTCAACAGGGGGGAGTAGCTTAAAGGCTGTAGAGGTTTTAAAGAGGGCAGGTGCCGATGTTAAAGGTCTTGTTGCCATTTTTACATATGGATTTGAAAATGCAGCTAAAAATTTTGAGGCTGTAAATTGTAAGTATCACACGTTAAGCGATTACGAAAGTTTAATTAAACAAGCAGTAAATACTAAATACGTGAGTAGCGAAGACCTCGATTCATTAAATAACTGGAGAAAAGATCCAGCAAATTGGAAAGTATAATATGTTAGCAATTCAAAGTCATACAGTAACTATACCAAAAGAAATTAATGAAGTTTTTAACTTTGTTTTTAATTTAGATAATACCTCTAAATTAATGCCTTCTCAAATTACCAATTGGGTTGGAAATGCTACCGAAGCTTCCTATACTTTGCAAGGCATGACTAATTTAAAAATGGCTATAAGCAATTATGTCAAGCCCGATAAAATAGAGATTAAATCTATTGGCGATAAGCCATTTTCATTCGAGATTGATTATAATCTAAAAAGTGTTGAAAATGGTACTGAGTTTTTTATTTTGTTTAAAGGCGATGTAAATATGTTTATGAAAGCAATGGTAGAAAAACCGCTTGCTAACTTATTTAATTATATGTCCGAACAATTACCTAAGCAATTTGCTTAGGAAATTAGTTCTATAAGGTCGGCCAATCGATTCGAGTATCCAGCTTCATTATCATACCATCCAACAATTTTTACCATTCGTTCAATTACTGATGTTAGCTCAGCATCAACAATGCATGAATGTGGATTCCCAATAATATCTACAGATACTAATGGTAATTCGGAGTATTCTAAAATCCCTTTGAGGGAAGTTTCTGCGTATTTTTTAAACAAGGCATTAACCTCAGCTTCTGTGGTGTCTTTTTTCACAATACAGGTTAAATCGGTTAAGGATCCATTAATTACCGGAACTCTAATGCCAGCACCACCTAACTGCGTTAAATGCGGAAAAATCTTATTAATGGCTTTTGCAGCCCCGGTTGTGGTGGGGATAATTGAATTTGCTGCAGCACGCGCTCTTCTGAGGTCTTTATGTGGAGCATCATGAATGCGTTGATCGCCAGTGTAGGAGTGAACGGTGCTAACATAAGCATCCTGTATCCCAAAGTTATCGTCAATAACTTTTATCATGGGTGCAGCACAATTGGTTGTGCAGGAGGCATTGGATATAATGGTTGGATTTTTACTTAATATCTCTTTGTCATTTACTCCAATTACAACAGTTGGGATATCATCGTCCTTGGCTGGAGCGGAAATTATTACTTTTTTTGCTCCTGCGTTTAAATGTTTTTGGGCACTTGCCTTATCTAAAAAAACACCAGTAGATTCAACAACTATATCTACTCCTAAACTTCCCCAGGGTATTTCTGAAGGGTCTTTTTTAGAGAATACTTTTATTTCCTTTCCGTTAATTGAGATATAACCTTCCCCATAGCTCACTTCTCCGTCAAAAGTTCTGTGCACACTATCGTATTTAAACAAATGAGCCAGTGTTTTGGTGTCTGTTAAATCGTTTATGGCTAAAACGTTTATACCTTTTTTTAACATAGCCCTTAGCGATATTCTGCCAATTCTGCCAAAACCGTTTATTCCTACTTTAATGTTCTGCATAGTTAAAATTGTTTGTTTAGGTAATCTTGAAAAGGTATATGGGCAAAAAAAAAGCCTCTTACGAGGCTTCTTTTTATTATTTGCTTATTAATACTTTTCCAGATCCAACTCGTGTGGAATTGTTAAGGACTTCATATACGTATACGCCATCCGCAATATCAAGATTGATAATGTTGTTTTTCTCCACAGTATTTAATGCTTTATTAAATACAACCTGGCCTGTAATGTTTCTAACTATAATCTGATTAAACTCTTTTTCTGAGCTTACAGTAAATGTTCCTTTAGAGGGATTAGGGTATACTTTAACAGTTGAGGTTTTTGAAAAAGAATTGGCAGAGACCCTC
>JBIICS010000181.1:0-4828 GCA_044238735.1 Bacteroidia bacterium | reverse complement strand
ACACTTGATCAATATTTACCCACAGTAGGCACTAAGCTGAAGCGTTGCCTGTGGGCGGGGCTTAGGGTGTAGCTAATCGTTTTTAATGTTATTGAACCTTTAATGTCATAGCCCATCTGCAAAAGCATTTATTTAGATTCCGGCCTCCGCCGAAATGAAACAAAGGGGAGAAAGGTTGCTGCATCATCAAGCTTTGTTTACTAACCAAACGCATGGAGATTGAGCAGTATTAGTAAATAAGAAAGGTAAATGAGTATTAATTTAAATTATACAATCGCCCTAAGCCCCACCGCACAGGGCTTGGGCTTTGCGCTTACTGGGGGTTCAGAACCTATGGTGATTCAGCTGGATTAATTTCTAACTTGAAGACAAATTATTGAGCAGCGATGTGTATTTTTTAATAATACAATTGTGATGTGTTATAAATTAACTTTAAAAAGTTATAGTTTTTCAACCTCCGCACGGATTATTTTTTTTACATCAATCCAGTTTAAAATATTTATGCAAAGTGGATCAGGTTCATTTTCAGCATCGTCAAAATACAACATGCTTTTTAAAACCATAAATTCTGAACCTGCAGGATATTTTAATTTATAGAAGGATAACATTTGTTCAAACGAAAACTCTTTCAATAACTGAACTACATCAAAAAAATCTTTTTTACTGCCTCTGCCTAAAATTGCATTCAATTTCATTGCTGCAATATCTTTTTTTGAAACTATTCTAATCCCATCAATTATATTTATCGGATCAATTAAATCAAATTGATAATCTACAAAATCTACCTTAATGCCATTTACAGAGTAGATTAATATTTTAGAACTTTGATTTAATAATGTGGTATTGCCAACTTTTTCTAATAAAGCAGTAAACGTTTGTTCATTCAAAACTGATTTACCAAACAAATCTATATCTACCGAAATTCTATGTCCTTCATAAAGCGCCAAGGCTGTGCCTCCAACCAGGTTAAATGCACTAAATTCGCCAATTGACATAAATTGAACTAATAACTCCAAAAGTTCCGGTTTAACTGCTTGTTTTTGTAGCATGTTAATTCTGATTTTTCTATTTGAAAAAGGTTAGATACAAACGAAGTTGATACTGGATCGAGGCTGGGAATTTGCACGATAATTTTTTTTAATTGTTCGGTACCAAAACTTGACTTAATCAATCGCCAATCTTTTAATAAACCATATTCTATTACTCGCTGAACAATAAAAACTGCATGTTTTTGAGTATCTAATGTATTCATATCAACATCCCAAAAAATATGCGACGAAAGTTGATCTATGATTAATGGCGATTTCATTTGAATTGTTAAGTTACGAAAAACATTTTCATTTTTTGATTTATGATTTTTGGATTTTTTCGATAGCTGAGCAAAGCCCCCGAAATCCTATAGAACGCCTTAATTTGAAGCGTTGCCTGTGGGCGGGGCTTAGGGTGTAGCTAATCGTTTTTAATGTTATTGAACCTTTAATGTCATAGTCCATCTGCAAAAGCATTTATTTAGATTCCGGCCTCCGCCTTAATGTCGCAGGGGAGAAAGGTTGCTGTAGGATCAGGATTTGTTTACTATCCAAACGCATGGAGATTGAGCAGTGTTAGTAAATAAGAAAAGTAAATGAGTTTTAATTTAAATTATACAATCGCCCTAAGCTCCAACGCAAAAGGCTTTGGCTTGGGCTTAGCGCATACCGGGGCTTAACGGGTGATTTAATTCCAGGATCATGAGGCGAACAAGGCAAGAATTCGGCACAACATTATAAATCAAACTAAAAAAGAGGAAGTGAGCGTTTTTTATAGTTTATTGAAAAACTGACTATACCTCAACAGCATCCTTTTCTATTCTTAAATTATCAATAATAAATTCTTGTCGAGACGGTGTATTTTTACCCATGTAGTATGACAGCAGCTCGTTAATTTTACTGCTATGCCCCAACACAACGGGCTCCAAACGCATATCCTTACCGATAAAATTTTTAAACTCATCCGGCGATATTTCACCTAAGCCTTTAAATCGTGTTATTTCGGGCTTGCTGCCCAGCTTATTAATGGCCTTAACCCTTTCTTCGTCTGAGTAACAATAAATAGTTTCTTTTTTATTTCTTACACGAAACAAAGGGGTTTGCAAAATATAAACATGGCCGGCCTTAACTAACTCCGGAAAAAATTGCAAAAAGAAAGTCATTAGTAACAAACGAATATGCATACCATCTACATCGGCATCAGTAGCTATTACTACATTATTATAACGTAATTCCTCCAAGCTATTTTCAATATTTAAAGCAGCTTGCAGTAAATTAAATTCTTCGTTTTCGTATACAACCTTTTTGGTTAATCCAAATGCATTTAAGGGTTTACCTTTTAAACTAAAAACGGCCTGAGTATTTACATCTCTTACTTTGGTAATGGAGCCACTGGCCGAGTCGCCCTCGCAGATAAAAAGGGTGGAATCCAATCTGCGTTGATCGCGATTGTCATCCAAATGAACCCTGCAATCGCGCAATTTTTTATTATGAAGATTTGCTTTTTTAGCTCTTTCGCGAGCCAGCTTCTGAATACCCGCAAGCTCTTTTCGTTCACGCTCACTTTGTATAATTTTCTTAAGAATAGCATCGGCAACATCTGCATTTTTATGTAAAAATTTATCGAGCTCATTCTTTAAAAAATCAAGAAGAAAAGCACTAACGCTTGGCCCCTTAGGTCCCATGTCCTTTGAGCCTAGTTTAGTTTTGGTTTGCGATTCAAAAACAGGCTCTTCAACTTTAACAGCAACAGCCGAAATAATAGAGGCACGAATATCCACTACATCGTAATCTTTCTTATAAAAATCGCGTATCACTTTTACAAAAGCCTCTCTAAAAGCGGCCTGATGAGTTCCTCCTTGGGGAGTATATTGTCCGTTAACAAAAGAATAATACTCTTCGCCATATTGAGTGGAGCTATGTGTTATGGCAACTTCTATGTCATTTCCTTTTAAATGAATAATCGGATAAATAGTCTCGCCATTAATATTTTCAGTTAACAAGTCTAACAATCCGTTTTTAGACTCGAATAACTGTCCGTTATAGCTTATCGCTAATCCGGTGTTTAAATAGGCGTAATTCCACAACATGCGCTCCACATGTTGAGGTATAAAATGATAGTTGCCAAACAAGGCTTCATCAGGAGTAAATTCTATTAAGGTTCCATTTGGTAAATCTGTTTTTTGATTATTGTATTCTTTTACCAGATTTCCTTTGGAGAATTCTGCAATTTTAGTAACTCCATCGCGAATAGATTGTACCTTAAAAAAAGTTGACAATGCGTTAACGGCCTTTGAACCCACCCCGTTTAATCCAACCGACTTTTTAAAAGCAGCCGAATCGTATTTGGCGCCGGTATTAATTTTAGAAACTACATCTACTACTTTACCAAGTGGAATACCCCTTCCATTATCCCTTACTCTAACGGTTTTATCTTTTAAGGTTATTTCTATCATGTTTCCATAACCCATTACAAACTCATCTATACAGTTATCAATAATTTCTTTTAACAAGATGTAAATACCATCATCCTGACTGGAACCATCCCCTAACTTACCAATGTACATTCCGGGACGTAAACGAATGTGTTCTTTCCAGTCCAGGGATTTAATATCATCTTCAGAATAATTTACTTCACTTTTCTTTGCCATTGCACTTGATAGTTCTAATATTTAATTTAACAGAAGGCTAATTTACAAAGCCACCAAGGTTAAATAAGGCCTAGAAATCTAAATATTTTAACAAAATATTTTAAATATTGTTGAAAGTTTCATTCCCTAAAAAAAAAGCCCTGCAAATGCAGAGCTTTTTTTGGAGAAATAGACCCATTAATTTTCTACCGGTAAAAAATTATAGTTATTACCATAAAAAAGCATTTGCTCTGTAAAATCTTCCGGATATTCAATTTTAACGTCCGTAATTTTATCCCCCTGCTTAACAGGCACTAATTTAGGCTGAATAAATCCTGCATATGGAGCAATATTTAAACGGGAATAACGTTCTAAAACTTCTTTATGTAATTGTTGATCGAGTTTTACCCCATAAGTCTCTACCAATATTTTTGCAGCAGCATAATCGCCCTGAGATTTTAGTCGTTGAATTTCGCGCAATAAATCGCCAAATAAAACTCTTAATTTAGCATAATCATTTACTACAAAATAGGTTTTACCCTCTTTCACTTTCTTTTCTATAACGTTTTCGGCCTTACCCTTTTCGTAGGCCCAACCAGCAACAAGCTGACGATTACGCATGTGTGCTTCTTCTAAGTTATCTCCCAACTTAATACGAACCATTTGGATCATTAAACCATTGGTTATATAATCATCGTATGCGGCCTTGCCAACCTCCAAAGATTCCATTACCCCCAAATCGATTAACTTTTGATCGTATAAATAATACAAGGCCACTAAATCGGCTCTTGCTTCCTCTAAACAAGAAGCGTAATTTTTAAGAGTTTCGTGCGATGGACCAACACCGGGTTCAGCCTGGCCGCTGGCATGGCCTATTACTTCATGCATATCTGTATGAAGCTTATCGGCATAACTTCCATGCTTAACAGCCCTGTCAATCATAGGCTGATCAAAATAAAATTCCTTTAGTAAACCGGCTCCTGCGGCATGGTCATATGCTTCAACAATATTACCCAGGTTTACTGATTTTGAACCGTGTTTTTCTCGAATCCATTCTGAATTTGGCAAATTAATCCCTATAGGGGTGGTTGGAGACGCATCGCCCGCCTCTACAACTACATTAATAACTTTGGCAGTTATACCGCTTACATTTTTCTTTTTATGTTGGGG
>JBIICS010000168.1:0-5459 GCA_044238735.1 Bacteroidia bacterium | reverse complement strand
CTGAGCATTAGCACCAATAGTTGCAATACGTTTAGAGGCCTCATAATCCTTAACACTCACTACCGATTCGAAGCTACCTTTATAGCCAAGCGGATCATTATATACTTCAATATATCCATTAACAACATCAATAGCGCTGTTTACATCTTTTACCCAGGCAATGTTATACTCATCAAATGTTTTTAAATCGCCCGATTTATGATACGCGATTAATTTCTCTAGGGCCGCTTTTTGTTCGGGAGTTTCAGATAAGGGAACGGCTTTCTCTAACCAATAAACAATTTTTTTAATAGCAGCATCATACATACCGCCAATCTTCCAAACTTTTTCGGTTACTATTCCATTTTCCTTTACAATTTTTGAATTTAATCCATAAGATACCGCTTCTTTTTCGCCCACTTTTTTAATTGAGTTATAATATTCCTGGACCTCTTTTTGAGTTACACCCTCGTGAAAATTAACTGCCGAATTAGTTACAAGATCGATAGCAGGGTCTAAACTTACTTTTTTAGGTGCAATTTTGGGATCATAAATAACGGGTAAAATTCGTTTAGCAAAAGCATCAACCGATTCGCCCGCCCTAACCGGCAATAAGCTTATAGATGATGTTTTAATTAAACTTTCAAAATAAGCCTGGTTACATTCGGGAAACATTTTATCGCTGGAATAATGATGATGAATACCATTACTAAACCATACTTTTTTGGCGTATACCATAAATTTTTGAAATTCGGTAGTGGTTTTATCGCTTTTAGAAGATGAAATAATAGCTTCTATTGTTTTGCGTATAGTTAAATTATACTTAAAATTCTGGTCGTACATGATATCACGTCCGGCAAGGGCTGCTTCATATAAATAATAAAGCAATTCTTTTTGACTTAAACTTAATTGATCAAAGCCTGGTACCTGATACCGCAAAATTCTAATATCAGAAAACTGTTCCGTTTGATATTTAAAATGATCCTTTCCATCTTTATCTCCTGCGAATACAGAACTGAAGACTAATAAAAAAGCAAAGCCGATAATTGATAATACTTTCTTCATTCTTTAAATTTTACTTGGTTGTAAATTAATTAAATGCTAAAAATTAGAATTGCAAATTTAACATTATTTAAATTGTATTATTTTTTTATCAATTTTATCGCTAAAGGCTTTATTTTATTCGATTTAAGCTAAAAATAAATTAAATTTGTTTGTTAACGATTTAGATTAAAAAGATGACAAAACAAGATCTTATTACCAAGCTCGAAAGCTTGCTAGCAAACTCTGAAACCGGGCAGATTATTAACGACATCAGAGCCTTGCAAACCGAATATTTAAGACTTTTAGAAGATTTAAAAAGACATCAGCTGGAAGACTTTATTGCTGCAGGTGGTAACAGAAAAGAATATGAATACAGAAAAGACGCTGAGCACAAAATTATTGAATCACTTTTTGAAAAATACAAAGAGCGTAAACGAAAATTCGATATCCAAAAATCCGAACAGGAAAGAGCAAATTATATCGCTAAACGCGAATTAATTGAAAAGATTAATCAATTAGTTAACGAAGAAAACATTGGAAAAGCCATTATTTCTTTCCGTGAGATTCAGCAACAATGGAAAGATACCGGACCCGTTCACCCGGATAAGTTTCGCGATTTACAAAACGACTATAGTAAAGCGTTGGAAAGCTTTAACTATAATCTAAGCATCTATAAAGAGTTAAAAGATTACGATTTTAAAAAGAATTTCGAGGGCAAGGAAGCTATTGTAGCTAAAATAAAAGAGTTAGTAGGTAAAGAAACATTAAAAGAAATTGATGAGCTTTTAAGAGCTTTTAGAAGTGAGTGGGACGAAATTGGACCGGTAGCTCAGGAAAAATGGCTCGAACTAAAAGACGAATACCGTAAAGCGATGGACTTGGTCTATGAACGTATTAATCACCTCAAAGATATTCGCCAAACCGAACGCCAGGATAATCTTGCCAAAAAAGAAGCCATTACCGATAAAATAATAGCCATATCCGGCGAAATACCAACATCTTTAAAAGGTTGGAATAACCGTACTGAAGAAATAAAAAAATTGCAGGAAGAATGGAACAGTATCGGGAAGGCTGAAAAAGCCAAAGAGGAAAATGCATACCAACGCTTTAGAGAAGCTTCTAATATTTTCTTTAACAGAAAAAAGGAATTTTTTGGAGGATTAAAAGAAGAGCAGGAAAAAAACAAAACATTAAAGGAGCAATTAATTGCTAGAGCCGAGGAATTAAAAAACAGCACCAATTGGAAAGAAACTTCCGATGCCTTAATTAAACTTCAAAAAGAATGGCAAAAAGTTGGTCCGGCTGTTCAACACATCGAAAATAGACTATGGGCTAAGTTTAGAGAAGCATGCAATGATTTCTTTTCAGCTCGTACTAATTTTCAGCAAGGCATTGAAAAAACGTTCGAAGAAAATTTAATTAAAAAGAAAGCCCTTTTAGAAGAGGCAAAGGCCTACGTATTAGCCGGAAATATCGAAACAGATAAAAACGCATTAATTGAATTAAAAAATAAATGGGCCCAAGCCGGACACGTATCTTTAAAAGATAAAAAAGCGCTTAATGATGAGTTTTTTAAAGCCTTAGATGCTCATTTTGAAAAGTTACAATTAGATAAGAAAGAACAGGAAGTTATTCGTATACAGAATAAAATAGATCGTATTTTAGAATTTGACAATGCCTCAGAATTACTTAAAAAAGAAATAGACTTTATTAGAAAAAAGGCAGATGAATTAAAAACTGAAAACATTAAATTCGAAAATAATATTGGTTTTCTTAGAAATGCTGAAGCTCTTAAAAAAGATGTGTTGGCAAAGATAGACAAGAATAAAAGTATTATTTCTGAATACAGCGAACGAATTAAAATTTTTCAGATTGCACTCCGTAATTTAACTAAGCCAGTTATTAGCGAAGTACAAACTGAGAACACGACTCAAGCATAGTTTGATTGGAGAAGTAAAAATAACCAGGCAACTGTTGGCCTTTTTTTTCGCTACTCTTTTTTTAAATGTTCAAGCTCAAAAAGTTGGGGTTGTATTAAGCGGTGGTGGTGCTTCAGGCATGAGCCATATTGGAGTATTAAAAGCCCTTGAAGAGAAAAAAATTCCGGTTGATTTTATAACAGGCACTTCGATGGGCGCGCTGGTTGGAGCATGTTACGCTGCCGGCATGTCTCCTAAAGAAATTGAAGATCGTATGTCGGATCCCAAATTTATAGGCTGGTCTAAGGGTATTATTGAAGATAAATATCAATACTACTTTAAACGCAAAGATCCCAGTGCTTCTTGGATATCCCTAAAATTTTCTCCGGATACCGTTTTTGAAACTTCATTACCTACCAACTTTATAAATCCGGTTGCAATTGATTTAGCGTTAATGGAAATTTTTTCTCCGGCAATTGCGGCGGCAAACTTTAATTTCGACAGCTTATTTATTCCATACCGATGCGTTGCCTCTGATATACAATTAAAACAACCTGTAATTTTCAAGAAAGGTAATTTAAGCCAGGCCGTAAGAGCCAGTATGTCTTACCCTTTTTACATTCGTCCAATTACGGTGAATGGAAGGGTTTTGTTTGATGGTGGATTATACAATAATTTCCCTGCAGATGTAATGTATAACGATTTTAATCCGGATATAATTATTGGATCTGATGTATCGGGAAATAATCCGATACCAAATGAGGACAACCTGTTATCTCAAATTAAATCAATGATTATTTCGAGGAACAATAATACTCACCCATGCAGCAACATGATTGTAGTTCACCCAACTTCCTCCCTTTTTGGTTTGTTTAATTTTGAAGATGCGAAAAAAATAATTGAGGTAGGATATAAAACAGCAATGGCCAGCATGGATTCCATTATGCTCCTTGTTCCCAACAGAAAAGATTCCGGTATATTAAACACCGAACGATTGGCTTTTTTAAATAAACAACCTCAATTGTTGATTGATGAAATTTATATTGAAGGTTTAAATAAACAACAAGCAAAATATGCCAAAAAAATATTGAAACTTAGATTAGATAAAACTGAAACAAAAGTTTTGGATGCAGACAGATTCAGACCTAATTACTACAGATTAGCTTCTGATGATAAAATTCAAAGCCTTTATCCGCTTGCTAAATATCAATCTAAAAAAGATTTGTATGATTTATATTTAACTGTTAAAAAAGAAAAAAAAATAACACTTGAGTTTGGCGGTGTATTTTCTTCAAAACCAATAAATACAGGATATGTAGGTATTCAGTACCACTACCTGAGAAACGTTGCAGCAACATTTTCTGCTAATTCATATTTCGGTAAGTTATATGGCAGTATTCAGGCAAAAATTCGTTTAGATTTTCCCACACGTTTACCTTTTTACACTGAAGTTGATTTTACAAATAGCCGTCTTGATTTCTTTAAAAGCTACTCAACCTTTTTTGAGGATGTAAGGCCCTCCTATCTCGTGATATACGATACGCATAGCGAATTAACTTTTGGTGTGCCCGTAAGCAGAAAAAGTAAACTTAAAGTTAGTGGTGCCTTTGGCGAAGTTTTAAATCAATACTACCAAACCAAACAGTTTACAAAATTAGACACTACTGACAGAACTTATTTTGATAATGGATTTATTGGCGCTTCATATGAGCGTAATACATTGGATCAAAAACAATTTTCGAGTAATGGCTCTAACTTATCCATTCGTTTAAAGTACTTTAGTGGAGTGGAAAGAACCTATCCGGGTTCTACCTCTAAGGATGGAAAATTTGAGCGGTATGTTCATGAATGGTTCAACTTTAGGATTCTTTACCAAGACTTTATTGTAAGAAGCAAATACTATCGTGTTGGTTACCACCTGGAGGGTGTATGGTCTAATCAGCCTCGTTTTGCAAACTACACGGCCACCATGCTTGCCGCTCCGGTTTTTGCTCCTATTCCCGAAAGCCGTGTATTATTTTTGGAGAATTTTAGAGCTCATCAGTTTGGGGCCTTAGGCATTGTTAATGTATTTAAACTTCCGCGCAATTTTGATTACCGTATTGAGGTTTATGGTTTTCAACCCTACCGACGAATTGTTGCCGATCCCAAATTGAATGCAGTATTTAACCCGGTTTTTGCAAATCGTTTTTTTATTGGTAGTACCTCTTTGGTATATAACAGCCCAATTGGACCTGCATCCGTTTCTTTTAATTATTACAATAACTCACCAAAGTTTGAAAGGAAGATTGATAAATATTCTATACTATTCTCCTTTGGTTATATTATTCATAATAAAAAAATGTTCGATTAAAGAGTTCCCTTCCAAATAAAATAATTGGCCGGGAAAATATCGAAATCAACATTTATCTCCTTATCAAAAATACCGAATACAGTAGATCCACTGCCACTCATCGATGCATACTGAGCCCCCAAGGCATATAACCTTTCTTTTATTTGCTTAATCTCAGGATATTT
>JBIICS010000103.1:0-10410 GCA_044238735.1 Bacteroidia bacterium | reverse complement strand
TTTACCTTTGGTAACAATCTCTAAAGTAACGGCCCAATCTGCTATATGTTTAACCTCTGGATTAATTCCCTCCTTTGGATATGCAGATTTTCTGAACATCTTAGAGGAATTTGCAAAAAAACTTCCCCATTTTACTAAATCCTCTAGTTCATAAGAATCTTTTTTAAACTTAGGCTTAATAGTTCTAATTATATTTTTACTTTCACTTTCAAAGGCATCAATTATATGGCCAACAATCACGTAATCATGATTCTTATCTAAGAAATTTTTTTGCTTTTGAAGCTTACTCGGCAACATGATATCATCTCCATCAAAAATAGCAATGTATTTTCCTTTACACTGTTGCATAGTATCGTCAAAGTTCTTTGTATATCCCAAATTAACTCTGCGTTCCAAAATACGAATATTAGAATAGCGGTCTGCATACTTATATAAAATATGTCTTGTATTATCTGTAGATAGATCCTCACCAACTACTATCTCAAAATTAAAATCAACCTCTTGACTTAATATACTATCTAAACATTCTGCAATATATGCTTCATGATTATAGGTTGTTAATGCTATACTAACTTCGGGCAAATTATTAGTATTCATCTAAAAATTGGTCTAAAGTATGAGTTGGTGCCCAATTAAAATTAGCACGAAATAAATTGGAATTTATAACAATCGACTCAACATCAAATGTCTTTCTTTCTGAGTATTCTGTATAAATCGATTTACAAAATCTATTCTCCACTTTACTTAATATCTGATTAATGGTATAAGTATAACCAGAAGCTATATTATAAATAATGTTTCCAGATTTTTTCTTACTATTTATTAGTAGTATAATAGCATCGATAAGATCTTCTACGTGCAAATAATCTTTTATCCCATTACCACTGCCCCATACCCTGAACAATAAATCATTAGCACAAGCATTTATAGCATGCCCAATTATACCATTAGGTTTAGATGTTTTTTGGTTGTTACCATATACATTTGAGGGTCTTAGAATATAAACTTTACCTTTAAAATCATATCTATGCAGTTGTAAATATTTTTCACAAGCCAGTTTAGTTATTCCATATGATGATAAAGGATTAGTTGTATTCATTTCGTTAACATTTAAGGGCTCTTCTTGCAAACCATAAACAGCTCCCCCACTTGAAATGTAGATAAAATCTCTTACATTATTTCTTTTACAAATATTTAAAATTGAAACAAAAGGCATCAAATTACTTTGTATATCGTATAACTCATCCTCAAAAGAAGTTGCCGGAACAGTTGTGTGAAGACAATGAATTACAGTAGTTATATTATCAAAATACCTCTCATAAGACATTATTGCATTAATGTCAGCGCTAACAAAATCAGGATGATTTTGTGGTACAGTTCGGCTTATAACCATTACGCGTTGACCACTTTCTTTTAAACGCCTGTAAAGCGATTTACCAATTAAACCATATCCTATTATAAGAAACATTTAGATGCATTAATTTAGTAAAAAATTTGATGCCTAAATTATATATCGTAAACAATTGTAGATATTTCTAATTTAACTGACTAGATTTGATTATTTGTCTTAAATAACTCTAAATACCGATTAATTATCTTAGGAGAACGATTAAAGGTGTTTAAAACAGTATCATGTAAATTTTCTCCCATTTCTATTAATAAATAATTATTTGAGTAAATTTTAACTAACAATTCCTCTAAATGTATCTCAGTATCTAAAGGATTAAGCAAAAACCCATTAGCCTCATTTATTATATAATCATCAAAATCGCCAACCTTGCTACATACTGCCACGGTTTTTTTTAACAAGCCCATTTCCTTTACAGAACTGTTGCTGGCCTCGGTTAAAGAAGGATGAATTAACAAATCCGATGCCGCCATGTAGTTAATAAAATCACTCCTGAATCCGAGCATAGAAATATGTTTTTGTAATTCGTTTTCGTTTATGTAATTCTCTAGATTTTCTTTTTCAGGTCCTTCATCAAGCACCATCAATTTAATATCATATCCTTGTTTTACCAGTTTATTAATAATCGGGAAAACAAGATAATGCCTTTTAAAAGGTATTAAACGCGAACACATTAATAGTCTTAGTTTACAAGGATATAATTCTTTTATTTGGGATACAATTTGTTCATCGGGTTTAGCATACTCATCAAAATTATATATGTAAGGTAAAATTTTTAATTTGCTTTTATTAACCTTTTCAAAATCAATCATACCATTATACACACCGCTTGAAGGAACAATTATTTCTTTTGCTAACATATTTATAATCTTATCAAACAAGACTTCAGTTCTGTTTGCACTTAATTTAAAGTCGTTTGAGAATACATTAAATTTAAAATGATGGCGGAAAATAATGAACCTTGACTTACTGAAAAATTGAGCAAAAACTGAAATAAAATTTACCTGTTGTAAATGCGAACAAACAACATTAATTTGATGCTGCTTACAAAACCTTATTAAAAATAGTATTTGTTTAAAATAATATAAAACACCAGTGTTATTAATAACGTTAGTATAAGTTTTAACGCCTATATTTTCTAATGTTTGATGAAAAACTCCTTTTTCACATGTGGTTAACAATTTAATCTCCAATCCTTTGTTTTTTAATTCTTCAATTAATGATTCTAAAGAATTGCTTTGTTTGTTGGAGGGATAATAAAAGAGTATTTTTTTCAATTTGTTTTTTGTAATACTTTGGTTGTCTTATTTACTATATTTGATTTTGGGCAATATGACAAATATATTTAAATTTCATTTGTAATGTTAAGATACGATTTATCTATTATAATCCCAACATTTGAGAGGGATGATGTTTTCAAAAGAACTATAAAAAATACCATTAAAGCAATAAAAGATTTAGATGTTGAAATTATTGTGGTAAACGATTCTAATAAGCCGCTAATACCGATATATAACACAGAGAATTTAACGGTTTTGACCAATCCTAAAAAAGGTGCAGCATCAGCAAGAAACATTGGTGCAGCATCAGCAAATGGTTCCATTTTATTATTCATTGATAACGATGTGTTAATAAGTAGAACTAATATTATAAGAATAATTGAGCTAAACAAAAAACACCCTAATTCCTGTTTTAATTTCTTTTGGTTTTATCCTCCGGATTTAATAGAGAAGTTGCCGTCAACTTCTTTTGGAAGATTCTTACTCAACAATCTAATTTTTTCAAATTTAAGCAGATTGGGCAAAATAAACTCTTCCAAATCTTTTACTGAAGTAAATGGAATTGCCAGTTATTTTTTATCAATCAGCAGATCAAACTTTTTAAAAATTGGGGGTTATGATGAGAGAATACCCAAAGCAGGGGTTGAGGATATGATACTTTCTAAAGAACTAATTAAAAACAATATTAAAATGTATTTTTCATATGAAGATATAGTTTATCACAATGAAGCTGATCGGTTAAATTTAAGAAATATGATGGGTATTTATCATAGTCACGCATTAACCAGAAAAATAGCAGCTTCTATTGGACATGATGATTTTAAACCATCTATAAGCTTAATGAAAAAAATAAGCTACTCTCTACTATTACCATTTAAAGATTTAATATATGCTGCCACAAAACTAATTCCAAATACTCTGTTTTTTGATTTCATATATTTTAAATTAGTTTCGATACTTTTAGGTTTATCAACTTTTGAAGCTTTAACAAAAAATAAATGATTTTATTAAATGAAATAAATGAAGAGTATTTTACTAAAAGAAAAAAACTCATTATCAACAATACGTTTTAGAAAATTAAGGTTCAAATCTTTTTAGCATTTTTACTTTTATAATGCATATTGAATAAAGTTTTCAAGTCAGAGATTACTTCTTCAATATCAGTTAAATTAAATGAAACTTCTTAATTCATACAGTGGACATTTTATACATTTATTCAAAATTAAACCGACTTAAATCATTAATTAAAGAGAGATTACCATTATCCAAATTATAGATTTTAGAACAATACTTAAGTGTTTGTATACGATGTGCAACAATAATTATCGTAATCTCTTGATTAGATAATTGTTTGATAGATTCTGTAAGTTCCTTTTCAGTTTCTAAGTCAAGGGCAGAGGTAGCCTCATCAAAAATTAATATTTCTCCTTTGTGGTATAATGCTCTAGCTATGGCAAGTCTTTGTCTTTGACCACCTGAAATTCTTAACCCACTTTCACCAATTTGAGTGTTTATCCCTAATGGCAGCGAACTAATTAACTGAGTTAACTGTGATTTTCTTATTACTTCATTCAATAAATCAAAATCAACTTTTTCTAACTTAATACCAAAAGCAATGTTCTCTAAAATGGTTCCATCTAAAACTATTACATCTTGTGGAACGTAGCTAATTTTTTTATACCAGCTACTTAAATTAGTACTTGTTATTTTTTTATCATCAATATAAACACCACCCGAATCTTCAATATATAAACGAAGTAAAATGTTGAGCAAAGTTGATTTACCACTACCGGATGCACCTATTATACCTACCGTAGTTCCCTTTTTAATCTCAATATTAACGTCTTTAAGAATAAATCCTTGATCACGTAAATAACTAAAGTGTAGATTGCTAACACGTATACAGTTTTTAAAATTTAATTCGCTATCCACAACAATACACTCGTTATTTGATTGGTAAGGTAGATTTAAATCGATATTTTTAAAATAATTGAAAACATAAAAACTTGCTTTTATATTGTTAATCGATTGTAGAATTTTATTTAATGAGGGAATTAGTTTATAAGCCGCAAGTGAAAATAAAACCAGAAAAGAGGCTAATGATTCCATACTCTTTCCTAGTAATAAACCTGCAATAAATAAACCTACTACACTAGTCACAGCTAAGGTCTCAACTACCTTAGGTGCAAAGTTATTTAATGTATAAAGAATTGAATTCCCTTCGGTATACTTATTAACTGAATTATTAAATATTGGTCTAAAAAAATGTTTCTTATCATAAACTACAATTTCTCTAAAACCTTTTAAAGACATTAGTGCTGATTTATTCATATCTTTTAGTCCCTGATCTCTAAGGTCAGATACCTCTTTTAATCTTCTTTTATGTATATAAACATACACTAGCATTAATGGTAGAACAGAACTAAGCAATGCAACAAAAAGGGCGATATCATTAATTACTATAATAAATAAAATTGTAATTATCATAATAACCTCATTAATTATTACAATGAATGGTAGAAGAACCCCGGCCACTAAATCAAAAGGGACAACGGTTATATTAGTTAATAATTTAGCCGAATTATTATTAACATGAAATAAATATGATTGGTTTAGATAATTTGAAAGTTGAAAAGAAGATAATCTTTTCGAGATTTGATATGCAGATTGTGTCTGCATTTTAATAATTAAATAAACTATAAGATTTTTAATTATAAAAAATGAGGCTATAACAGAAAGCAAAAATAATACAAACGAAACATGACTTGTAAATTTAAACTTATGATAAATTAAACATAATATCTTAATGCTGTTTATGCTTTCGGGTTTTAAGATTATTGTAATGATGGGGAAAAAAGCAGCTATTCCAACCAATTCAAGAATCGATAGAAAAAAAGTACTTGGTAAGAGTTTGTAAACAGATTTTAAAACAAACTTGGGTACATGGTGCTTCAGATTAACATAAGTACTTATTAAAATCTGATTTTTAAATTTCATTTACAAAATTCTATATTAATTTAATTTAAGGATACGTTTCAAACCTTCTTTTAAAGTAATACTCGGTTTAAACCCTATAGCCTTATATAATTTTGTAGAATCTCCATAGCGTCTCTCGACCTCATAATCATAACGCTTATCGGAGGTATTAACTAAAATTATCTCAGATTTTGAATTTGTGAGTTCTTTTATTAGTTCTGCAAGCTCAAGTATCGTGTGTTCACATTCGTTTGCTACATTATAAACCTGGCACCCTTTAATATTATTAGACAATAATATGCTTGACTCAATTGTATCATCAATGAATGTAAAGTCACGAGTTTGCATTCCATTTCCAAAAACAGTAATTGGCTGATTAGATAATGCTTGTTCGATAAATCTGGGTATAACCATCCTTGTGTCTTGGTTTTGGCCGTACACATTAAAAAACCTTATAGATACAGACTCAAATGATTTTTCCTCAAAAAGCGCCTTTAAATATATTTCATTATACCTCTTAGCGATAGAATAACTAGTTTTTGGTTCTAGAAACATTTCTTCATACATAGAGGTGTTTATTTTCCCACTACCATATACTCCGCTGGTAGAAGCATAAATAAGTTTGTTTAACCCAATTAGCTGCGAAAATTCTACTGCGTTCCTAAGACCAATCAACTCAGTATCCATCGTTTCAACCGGATTATCTGCAACGACGTCAACGCCTAAAACCGCAGCAAAATGGAAAATTATATCAAAATCTTTATCTAATTGTTTAAAAACCCCCTTATCCCTTACATCTCCAACTATTAATTTAACTTCTTTAGCAGTATTGTGGGACAATTTATTTCCTCGTAAAAGACTATCTAATACGACTACATCGTTTCCTAAGCTATTTAAGCGTGAGGCTAGGTTAGATCCTATAAAACCTGCACCACCTGTAATTAATATTTTATTTTGCACTATTCTCATGTTTTTTAAAAAAGGCTATTTTAATCCAAACAACATTTATGATGATTTCAATTTAAACCTAGACTACATAATATAATTCTTCTTAATTAACATATATACTTTAACATCATTAAATTTAATTCTTAAAAAAAATACTTTTTATATTTTGTTGCATATTATCTAACTTATATTACAAAATAAATCTTTCAAATTTGGAAAGAGTAAATTTCTTAATGTCCTGTAAATGCTCACAATTTAATCCAAACTTTCTGGCTAATAACTACAAATTCAAACATTTAAAGCTAATGTAAAAATCATTTATCTTTAACATAACTAGCAATTATGTTTATCATCCATTAAATGGATAAGATTCAAGAGCCCCTTCTTCCTCATTTCTCTCTTTTTCGCGGCAACACCTGAGTAAATAGTCCATTCCTCAGTGTCTTTTTTTAGTAAAGAATGTGCTCCCAACACAGAGCCTTCTTTCAAATTAACGTTAGGCAAAACAGTAGAGTTTGTTCCTATTGTAACAAATTTTTGAAGTAAGATGGGGCCTGAAATTAAATTAACGCACTCTTTATTCATCACAGGCCCAATAAGATAATCGCCACTATAATCGTCACTTACAGAGTAAAGAGATACTCTTGAAGAAAGACCACAAAAATCATTGATCACTATACCACCTTTACCAATTAGGTTACAGAATGTTGAAATATGAATATGATTATTAATATCTATGTACCCATTACATGCGGATAATATTGTGTAATCATCAATTCGCACATTATTACCAATAGAAATATTCGCAGGACAATAGAATGAAACCTTATCACTGATTTTAACATTTAAGCCTAATTTCTTAAATCCAATATCTTTAAGCTGATCTGAAGTTAAATATGCCATTTTTATTTTTTTTAATTAATACACATTATATTCATTAAATTATTTTGGTCAACCAACTATCTAAAATTTAATATATCTATAATCTTCATCTGATCTGACTGTGTTAACTCATAATACATTGGCAGACAAAGAATTCTTGAAGAAATATTTTCAGCAATTGGCAAGGAATTGGGTTCTAAATAAGGTAACTTATTTAATGAAGGATAAAAATATCTGCGGGGATAAATATTGTTTTCAATTAATGCTTTCATTTTATCAAGCAACTCATTTTCAGTTCTAAATAGTATAGGGAAATATGAAAAGTTGTACCCTTTAATGTCAGTAATACTTTGCAGTGTATAAAAATCTTTGTTTAAAAAACTTACATAATTCTCATAAAGTTCACGATAGTTCTGTTTTATTAAATCAAAATTTTCCAAATTACACAACCCCATTGCAGCATGAAACTCTGAATTTTTTCCATTTATTCCTATACCATGAAAAGATAATGGGCCATTATGTCCAAAGTTTCTTAAATAAGAAATTCTAAAGGCTAAATCATCATTATTAGTAGCAATTGCGCCTCCTTCAATGGTATGAAACATCTTTGTAGCATGAAAACTAAATGTTGAAATATCACCAAAGTTGGCAATCTTAATACCGTTGCAACTTACATCAAAAGCGTGAGCTGAATCATATATTGTAAATAATTTATGCTTTTTTGCCAATGTATCAATCTTTTCATATTCACAAGAATTTCCAAATACATGCGTTGCTAAAATTGCCTTACTTTTTTTCGTTACTTTCTTTTCAATTTCCATTGGATCAATGTTCCAACTATCTTTTTTGATGTCGGCAAAAACCGGGGTAAATCCTTCCCAGACTATACTAGATGTAGTTGCCACATAAGAAAAAGGTGTGGTAATAACCTCAGAACCTTCGCAATTAATTGTTTTCAAGGCAATTTGAAGTGCAATAGTTCCATTTCCTACATAAAATAAATGTTTTACTCCAAGCCTTTTCTTTAGATTCTCTTCTAATTCTATAACAAAATCTCCATTATTTGTTAACCATCGTGTTTCCCATAATGTGTCCAATCTTTTAAAATATTGTTCCTTATTGGGAAGATACGATTTGGTAACATTTATTTTCATCATTAATAATAAAATTTAAATCATTATTTAATATATATTTTTTGCTCGGATTTTTTGAAGTGTTTTTTCAGCATAAACTGTCAAGTACATGATTAGATATACAAATGAGAGATACAAGAGAGGATAAAGTTGAAGAATATAACGGACTTCAGCTCTCCTATTAGAATAAGCCAGAAAAATATAGGTGAAAATCTGACACACAAGCGTTATTAAAAATATATTTTTTCTTTTGCCAATGATAAAAAGTAGAATGGCTGAAAGTAATAGTGATACGTTAAGCATATACATTATTGATTTTATTGCCTTTACTGTTAATGAATTTTTATATTCAGCTGTATTCAGATATAAAAAATTTGTTGAAAAACTATGGAATGTCAATTCCTTGAATATCATGAAGGGAGTTTTTATATAATATAAAAACGGATTATTTTTTCTAATATCATCCATTAAATTTATGAACATTGCTTTAACCATTTCATCACAACCAACACTTCTCTCTATATCAAAGAAAGACTTATTTCCTTGATACTTCTTATACATTCTTTGCTTTAAATCCTGGCAATTATTATATTCATTAAGTGTTGCCAATATTTTCTCCTTACCATTGTTTAGTATAATTTCTTCAGGTAAACTATTTATCCATTGACTAGAGAAGCTATCTCTTGCAGAAAAAAGTTGAAGATCATTATAATAACTAATCTTATTAGCATAACCACCCTCTATATCGTCAGGATTTGACCATGAACCCGCCCATTTAGCCAGATATAATAGATCCCTACCTTGTTCTGTAACATGATCATCATAATACTTTTCTAAAAACACAATATCTCCTTTGGTTACTATATAGTTTCTGATCATCCAAGGCAAAATCAAAACACTACAACCAAACAAAAAATAGAAATATTTTAAGATCCATCTATTTAAATTCTTTCTCTCAATCCATTCAAAAACAAAAAAAGATAAAACAACTGTAACCATTACAATAATTGTTAGTGGCCTTGTAAGGATTAATAAGCTACCTGATAATCCAGTTAAAAAAAGATAATAATTTGATTTAGGTTTTGATACAAAATATAAAAAAAAACAAACTAAAGCTGGATACAAAGACTCTGTTATAGTGAAGAAACAAAAACTTGAAATTACCGGATTAAATCCATAAAATATAGTGACTAATTTGCCAAAACATAAATTATTAGTAAAATTATAAGCTGAAATTCCAAGAAAAAGGGCCGAAATAGCAAATATTATAGATTGTGTTATCCTAATAACCTTAAAAGAATTATAAAATCCAAATAATTTTAAATGAGCATAATAAAACAATGGATAAACCGGGGTTCTTCTGACAGCTGTAACTGGTGAATTTTTATACTGGACATAACCATTACCGGCTTCTAAATTCAAAGCAAAATTTATATACCAATAATTATCTGGACTAAATATTGTACTACTGTATACCGTATTTCTGGTATTATCTGGTTGTCTTAAGATAAAACTAAGATTTGTAAAATTTAATAACAATGAATAAGTTAATATTATTAAAAAAGAAACCAGTAAAAACCTACTATTCATTTATTTCATTTTGCTTTAAAATATAAATATCACGACCTCTTACCTCGTCATAAATTCTCCAAATATATTCACCAATAATCCCTAACATCAACATAAGTAAACCACCAACCAAAAGAATTAATATCATAATTGGAGCCCAACCGTTAAAAGGGGTTTTATGCAATAACCAATTCCAAACAATCAAAAGAGCATA
>JBIICS010000102.1:0-10448 GCA_044238735.1 Bacteroidia bacterium | reverse complement strand
GGTGTGGGCCGGGATCGAACCGGCGACACATGGATTTTCAGTCCATTGCTCTACCGACTGAGCTACCGCACCATTTTGGGACTGCAAACATAATAGAAATTTTTGTTTTCCCAAAAAAAACATTAAAAATATCCTTCTTTCAAATAAACGATGTTTTTACCGGTAAAATAGCTGTATTTTTGGCTTTTTATTGAATAAATGAACGCTTCTGTTGATATTGGTAACACTTTTTGCAAGTTAGGCCTGTTTAGCCAAAAAACGATGCTTGAAACGGAAAGCTTTAAAAATACGGAAGAGTTATTTGCCTATTTAAAAACAAAGAAAATACAAAATGTTGCCATAGCAGATGTAACAGGCCCAAAAGGGGAGCAACTCATTCATAAAATTAGTAATTGTTACCCCACGCTTATCGTTAATAATAAAACAAATATTCCCATCATTAATCGGTATTTAAGTCCTGAATCTTTAGGTCCCGACCGCTTGTGTGCAGCGGTTGGTGCCAATTCACTTTTTAAAGATCAGCCGGTATTAAATATCGATACCGGAACTTGCATAAAATATAATTTTATTAATGAGTCTAATGAATTTATAGGAGGATCTATTTCGCCTGGTCTACTGATGAGATATAAAGCTTTAAATGCCTTTACGGGTAAATTACCCTTACTGGAGGCCGATTATGATTATTTTAAGTTAATCGGACAAACAACTAACGATTCCATCCATTCGGGAGTGTTATTTTCTGCAGTTGCCGAAGTTTTGCAAATTATGGAATTTTACAGCGGTTTGTTTAGTGGGTTAAAAGTTGTTTTGTCGGGCGGCGATACCGATTTTTTTGCAAAGCACTTAAAAAATACCATCTTTGCGCATCCTAATATTGTTTTAACAGGTTTAAATGAAATTTTTCTTTATAATTCTAAATAGCCTATTGCTGCTCGTAATGGCTAATCCATTATTGGGGCAGGGTTTATCCTCTTCGCCATACTCTCAGTTTGGTTTTGGTGAGGTTAATCAGGAAGGTTCCTTTATTAATCGTTCTTTTGCAAAAGGGGGAACGGCCTATGCCTCTGCTATTGGAGGTAACTTAAATAACGCTGCCACATTAGCCTATATTAATCAAACATGTGGTGATTTTTCACTCGATAATCGGGTTAATTTTTATTCAAATAGTTTGGATAAATCATTTCAAAATAATGTTTCGTTCTATAATTTATCGCTTGCATTTCCGGTTTCTAAACGAATGGGTTGGTCTCTCGGGATGTTGCCCTATTCGTCAAAAGGATATAAATTATCGTATTACCAAAGTATACAAAACATTGGTCTCGCTAACTTTCGATATCAGGGCTATGGTAATGTTAACAGGGTTTATATAGGATCGGGTTTTAAATTAATATCTCGAAAATCCGATTCTCTCTCTATCGCACTTGGTACTCATTTTAATTATTTGTTTGGAAGCAATATCCAAAGGGGAACAGTAGAATTTAATCCTAGTTATCTATACTTAAGTACAAATTATAATTCGTTTAACTACTATACGGGGTTTTATTTCGATCCTTCATTGTATTTTCATAAAAAAACGAAGAAGCGTTTGTATAGTGTTGGTTTAAGTTATCAGATATCTAATAATGTAAACGTTGTAAACAACTATTATGCTGAGTCGTATTTTTTAACCAACTCTCAAGCTCAATCCGTAAAGGATATATTTCTCGAGAAAACCGATTCTACTGTTCAAAAATTACCTGCTGCCATAAAAGTAGGTATATACACCGAAGATGATCGCGGAAATGGCTTTGCTTTAGATTATCAATCTGTAAATTTTAGCGACAGCAAAAATACCTTAAGTTCTAATCCGTATACCACTATTTCGGCTGCCTGGCAGCATGATGCCCGCAAACGTAATAAAAATGGTTTTTTTAATAATACCATTTATCGCTTGGGATTGTTTTATTCTCAAACCAATTTATTTATTAATAATACAGCCATATCTAACAAAGGTTTTACACTTTCTTTTTCCATGCCAACCCCGGGTAAATTTGCATACAATAAAATTAATTTTGGATTTACCTTTGGCGAACAAGGCACAGAAAAAAGCAACCTTATTACTCACAAATACATTATGGCCAACGTAGGTATACTATTTGGTGATATTTGGTTTAAGAAGTCTAAGATTGATTAGAATAATATATATCATTGGTTTATTTTTAGCATTATTTACGCTTTTGTCGTGCGAAAATGATGTAGAAAAAATTAACTTTTTAACTGGAAAAAAATTGGTACCCCTCGAATCCACCCGTAACATTACGCTTATCTTCTCCGACTCCGGCCATGTTACAGCGCGGTTAATTAGTCCACTGGTAGAACGTTACGAAGGAGATTCTTCTTTTGTGGAATTTAAGGAGGGTTTAAAGCTCGAATTTTTTAATAACCAAAAGCAGGTTGAATCGCGATTAACGGCTAAATATGCTATAAAATATAATCGATCTGGGATAATGGAAGCCAAAAATAAGGTGGAAGTTTTAAATCAGAAAGGTGAAGTATTAAACTGTGAACATTTGGTTTGGAATCAATCCACTCATCAAATATATTCCAATACTTTTGTAAAGATAAAAACAGTAGATGAAATTATTTTTGGTGATGGTTTTGAGAGTAACGAGGACTTCAGTAAATACAAAATAAAAAAGATTAGAGGAACTATAAATTTAAAAGATGACGAAATTAATTAAGATCCTAATTGGTATTTGGTTGCTTATTGGAGCAACTGGAATTATTGTAGGCGTGTATAACTTAGTAACAAAAGGATTTAAAGACGCAGTTTATTTTTTTATGCTAGCCGTTGTTAGTGTCGTGATGTATTTTATAAACCGAAGACGGTATAAAATGTATATTGAAAATCCTCAGGCAGCAAATAAAAAATAATGGATACGGGGATCGTTATATTAATTACGCTTATTGGTTGTGCTTTTTTTTCTGGTTTGGAAATAGCTTTCTTAACGTCTAACAAATTAAAAATTGAATTAGATACAAAGCAAGGAGAGTTGGGAGCTAAAATATTTTCGCCATTTGTAAAAAAGCCATCAAGGTTTATCAGTACCATGCTTCTGGGAAATAGTATTTCTATTGTAATTTATGGTATTTATTCGGAGGAGGTATTGGAACATTTTTTCGAACAGTATTTTCATAATTACGGTGTTGTTTTTGTTTTTAAAACATTAATATCTACTTTGTTTGTTCTTATTATAGCCGAATATCTGCCAAAGGCCTTGTTTAGCTTAAATCCAAATCGATCCCTTACTATTTTTTCTATTCCGTTTATAATTGTTTATTATGTATTGTTTCCGTTTGTTTGGTTTACAATGTTTATTTCTGAGGGATTGATTAATCTTTTTGGAGGTAAAGGCGAAGATCACGGCGCCCGCAAATTTAGCAGGGTAGATTTAGATAATTATGTAAATCGTTTTGGTATTGCAGATCATAGCGAGGATAAAGAAAAAATCGATCACGAAATTCAAATTTTTCAAAATGCATTAGAGTTTCCTACTGTAAAAGTTAGAGAATGTATGATCCCTCGTCCAGAAATTATTGCTATAGAAGTAGAGGAGAATATAGAAGAGTTAAAGAAAAAATTTATTGGCACAGGTGTTTCTAAAGTAATTGTATATCGCGATAGTATTGATAATGTAATTGGGTACGTTCATACTTATGAAATGTTTAAAAACCCCGAGAGTATAAAAACTATTTTGTTGCCAATTTCAGTTTTTCCTGAAAGTATGCAGGCCAGAGAAGCTCTGGATTTGTTCATTAAAGAGCACCGCAGTATAGGGGTAGTTTTGGACGAATTTGGTGGAACGGCAGGATTGGTGACCATGGAAGACTTAATGGAAGAAATTTTCGGAGAAATTGATGATGAACACGATAAAGAAGAATTAACGGAGCAGGTAATAAATGAAAGGGAATTTTCTTTTTCAGGTCGTTTGGAAATCGATTATATCAATCAAAAATATAACCTCGAATTGCCTTTTTCCGAGGAATACGAAACTTTAGCTGGATTAATATTAAATCATCACGAGAGTATTCCCCAAAAAGGGGAAATTATTGATGTTGGTGATTTCCGTTTTAAAATAATCCAGGTTGACAAACGTAAAATTGAACTCATCCATCTGGAGATATTAACTTAGATTAATATTTTAATTGTATAGGGGTGTGGCTGTTTGTTGATGTTCTTAAGGGGTAACTTTGACTCAACCCTAAAGAAAATGCCCGTTTACTAACTCCAAACTAAACTCTTCTTAAGGCTAAAATATACTTTTACATAAAATACAGTCCAGTTGTTGCAACAACAACTGGTAAAAACTACGCTTATTGATTTGTAATTTTTTTACACTCCAAACTCAACGCTAAATATGCTTATATGTTGTTAAAAAAATGATTTTAAGCACCTGAAAATCAACTTAATTTAAGTTTATTTTTGCGAAAGTTTAATCGTGTTTATCCAAGACCAAGATACCGCAAAGAAAAAATCTCCCATTGTAGTGGAAGATCGGCAGGGTTTTGATGATGCACCGGTTTTACAAGATAAAAATGTAGATAACAAATTGGATAAACGGTCCCCCTTTGGAGTTGCCGAAGTGGATGCAGATAAAGCCAAAGAAAAGAATAAGAAAAAAAAGGAAAGGGATAAGAAAAAGTCCGACGACTCCAAAAACACGAATGAAAAGAGCAATGAGTCTGAACCTTCAAAAGTTATAAAAAAAGAACTTAATGCTTTACAACCCAATATTATTCCTAAAAAGGAACCCAAAAAAGTTGCAGATACTTCATTATCTATAAAAAATAAGCCCTTGCCCGAAACGGAGCAAAAGGCTGAAGTTAAAAAACTGGAGATAACTCCTGTTGAAACCGAAAAAACGGTTGCCAAAACAAAAACCGAAACCCAAAAGCCAAGCGGATATTTAGTTCCTCAATATCGAAATTTTGTAAACCAGGACGGACTTTTTCTGATGTTTTTGTTAATTGGGTTGTTGTTTGGTTGGATTAATATATTTCACCGTAAAAGGTTTGTTCAAGTTCTAAACGCTTTTTTTGTTACGCGAATCATCAATCAGCTAATTCGTGAAGAAAATTCCTTATTGCAAAGGGTTTTCATAATGGTTTCTGTAATTTTTATTTTAATCTTATCTATTTTTGTTTTTCAAACTGCCGTATTCTTTAATGTACACTTGCCGGGCGGTGGACACGTTTTACTTTTTTTTGCGTGTGCTTTGGGCGTTTCTATAATATATTTTTCAAAGTTTTTGATTGTTAATTTTACAGGTTATCTGTTTGACGCTGAAAAGCTTACAAAAGATTATTTCTATAATATTTTTCTTGTAAATAACTTTATTGGATTGTTGTTTGTACCCTTGGTTTTGTTGATTGCCTACACTCATTTAATTCCAAAAGAAACTTTAATATTGTCCGGAGGTATAGTTTACTTGCTTTCTTTTATATATCGGATTACCCGGGGATTTGTTTTGGCGCTTAATGGAAGCCAATATTCTATGTTTCATATTTTCTTGTATATTTGCACCCTTGAAATTTTACCTTTGTTTTTATTGATAAAACTCATAAAACAATCGATAAATTTTTAATAAAATAATTTTTTACGGATGGCAACAAAAACTACACAAACTTCTGCACCTGCAAAAATTAAAAACATCTTGGTATCCCAGGCTCAGCCCGAAAGCGATAAAAATCCGTACTCCGAACTTGCCAAAAAACTAAAACTTAATATTGAGTTTCGCCCTTTTATTCATATCGAAGGTATTCCTGCACAGGAATTTCGGAAAGATCGTATCAATATTTTAGATCATACAGCGGTTATATTTACCAGTAGAAATGCAGTAGACCATTTTTTTAATTTGTGCGCCGAATTGCGTGTTGTGGTTCCCGAATCCATGAAATATTTTTGTATTAGCGAAAGTACCGCTTATTACCTTCAAAAATATGTAGTTTACCGTAAACGCAAAATCTTTCATGGCAAACAAACTTTTGCCGATTTAGTGGATCTCTTAAAGAAAAATAAAGAAGAGAAATTTTTAATACCTTGTTCCGATCTTAATACTTCCGAAATACCGGATGTAATGGATAAGCACGATCTCAATTACTCCAAGGCCGTTATGTATCGTACGGTGTGTAGCGATTTATCTGAAATTAAAGATATCAATGCCTATGATGTTATTGTGTTCTTTAGCCCCAGTGGTGTTAAATCTTTGTTTCAGAATTATCCAAAGTATAAGCAAAAAGGGACACTTATCGCTGCTTTCGGTGCAACTACCCATCAGGCTGCTAAAGAAGCCGGTTTAAAAATGGATATACCGGCACCGGTTCCATCGGCTCCCTCCATGACAATGGCTCTGGAACAATTTATCGTTAAATATAACAAAGGCAAATAATGCCTGTTCAATGAACTATAGGTTCAGCAAACCCGAAAAACTTACCCATTTACAGGCAATAAAACAATTGTTCGAGAAGGGTAAATCCTATAATGCATTTCCACTTAAACTTTTCTACCTAAAATCTGAATTAACGGAAAAAGTCCCCTTTAAAATTCTAATCTCTGTTCCAAAACGAAATTTAAAGCTTGCTGTAAAAAGAAATAAGGCTAAACGACAGTTAAGAGAAACCTATCGGTTAAATAAAAATATTATTACGAATCTGCCATTAAACAATAATACATATCTAATTGCGTTTATGTATACTGCCAAAACAAATTTGCCGTTTAAGCAGCTTAATTTAAAAACAATTGAACTTCTCAATTACTTAAAAAAACAACTATTAAAGGATGCTGGCCAAAATAGCGATAGTATTAATTAGGCTTTATAAACTCGCAATCTCACCTCTTTTAGGGCCCGCCTGCAGATATAACCCCACTTGCTCTCAATATGGTATTGAAGCCCTAAAAAAATATGGTTTTTTTAAAGGTTCTTGGTTAACTTTAAGGCGAATTGGAAGGTGTCACCCCTGGGGTGGGCATGGTCACGATCCGGTTCCCTGATGAATTGATCTAAAGATGAAATTAAAAAAATATAAAAAAATAATAATATTGGGGAGCATTGCTCTTTTCTCAATGTTGGGTTATTCTTTTAAGGATGACTTTTTTAATATAACCAAGCAACTCGATATATTCTCAACTTTATTTAAAGATATAAACCTTTATTATGTTGATGAAGTAAAGCCCGGCGATTTAATGAAAACCGGTATAGATGCAATGTTAAAGTCGCTTGATCCATACACGGATTATATTCCGGAATCTGATATTGAGGATTATCGTTTTATGACAACCGGACAATACGGAGGGATGGGAGCAACAATACGAAAGAGTGGTGATTTTGTGGTAGTAGCTGAACCTTATGAAGATTTTCCTGCTTTTAAAAACGATTTACGTGCAGGCGATAAAATTATTGAAATTGATGGTAAAAGTATTAAAGGAAAAAACACCGATGATGTAAGCAAGTTGCTTAAAGGTCAGCCTGGTACCGAAGTTAAACTATTAATTGAGCGTCCGAATACACGTGAGCCTATCCTCAAAACGTTAAAAAGAGAAGAAATAAAAATTAATGCAGTTCCATTTTACGGAATGATGGATAATAATGTGGGTTATATTCAATTAAATCAGTTTACTGAAAGTGCCAGCAGAGAAGTAAAGGCAGCTTACGATGATTTATCTAAGCAAGGGGAGTTAAAAGGTCTTGTATTCGATTTACGTGGTAACCCAGGCGGATTGTTATATGAAGCTGTAAACATTTCCAATTTTTTTATTGATAAAGGAGAAGATGTTGTATTTACCCGCGGAAGAGTTAAAGATTGGGATAAAACCTATAAAGCCCTAAATACCCCAATTGCAAAGGATATTCCACTTGTATTAATGGTAAATAGTGGTTCAGCATCTGCTTCCGAAATTGTTTCGGGCACGATGCAGGATCTGGATCGAGGTGTAATTCTTGGTCAGCGCACTTATGGTAAGGGCTTGGTTCAAAATACCCGTTCTATTAGTTATAATTCAAAATTAAAGCTAACCACAGCCAAATATTATATACCCAGCGGAAGGTGTATTCAGGCTATAGATTACTCTAACCGTAACGAAGATGGCAGTGTTGGAAGAATACCGGATAGTTTAGCCAGATGTTATAAAACCAGAAAAGGAAGGCTCGTTAAAGATGGAGGAGGTATAGAGCCTGATGTTAAAACAAATGCAAAAAAATACGCCAAAATAACTCAAAGCATTTCTGCTAAAAACTTAATATTCGATTACGCCACGTTGTTTCGTATTAGTCATCCCTCAATAGCAGATCCTGCTCAATTTAGACTTTCCGATAGCGACTTTAAAGAGTTTGTGGAATATGTAAAAGACAAGGATTATCAATACACCACTAAAACAGAAAATTTATTAAAGGAGTTTAAAGAAATAGCCGAACAGGAAAAGTATTTTGATGAGGCAAAGCCCGGTTTCGAATTGCTCAATGAAAAAATTGCCAAGTATAAAAAAGAAGATCTCTTTAAGTATAAAGAAGAGATATGCTTTTTACTTGAGGAAGAAATTGTTTCAAGGTACTATTTTCAAAAAGGTCGAATAAGAAACACCCTTAGTAAGGATAAAGATTTAGTTATGGCCATTCAGCTAATTGCCGATAAGGAAAAATACGCAAAAGCGCTGAGTGTTTCTGGTTATGATACCGAACCGCTAATTGAAAAAAAATAGCATGTTTAAAGCCAAATCATACCAGGGGTTAAACTGGAGTCTACACCTTTTTGCCTTTGGTTTTGGAGCTATCTTATTTGGTTTGGCTGTTTCCAAGGTAATAGTTAGTGTCGGGCAATTTATTATGGCCTTTGCCTGGTTTGCATCGGGTAATTATTCATCTAAAATTAAGAAAGGTATTCATTCGCCCGTTGTAATTTCACTTAGTGTATTATTAATTATTCATCTGGCAGGGCTTCTTTATACCGATAATTACACATACGCCTGGAATGATATAAAAATTAAACTGCCTCTATTTGTTTTGCCTTTTATGATTGCAGGCATGCCTTTCCTAAATAAATTTTGGCAAAAAAACATCGTGATCTTATTTTGGCTCGGTCTTTTGGTCTCTTCTATCGGTACATGGCTTCTGTATTTTGGATATGGAACTAAGCCGATTACCGATTCCAGGTATTTAAGCCCGTTTGTTTCTCACATACGCATTTCTATTATGTTGGTATTTGGTATTATAAGTTCCTTGTATTATTTCCTCAAAGAAAAAAACAGCTTGTTAATTATTATTGCTTTGTTTTTTCTGGTTACGCTTGTGGTTATAAAATCGGGTACCGGACTGGCTTTGCTTATCTTAGCATTTTTCATTTTATCTTTTTATACTCCTTTTAAATACAGAGTTTTTATACTAACCTTAATGGCAATTTCACTCGCCTCTTCTATAATTTATTTATACCAGTTTTATAATTCTCATTTTAAACTCAGCCCCGATTTTATATTGAAGAAAAAAACTCAAAACCATCAAATTTATACTCATCAAAATACCGATGAACTTGAAAATGGATTTTATGTATGGAAAAATATTTGTGAAACGGAACTGTCTGAGTCGTGGAATAAAGTTTCCGACATCCCTTATAATGGCAACGATTTAAATAATCAGCCCATACGTAACACGCTAATACGTTACCTGGCCTCTAAACACCTGAATAAAGATAGCATTGGCATAGCGGCTCTTTCCAGTGCAGATTTATATAACATACGCGAGGGTTTTACCAACTATTTATATACGGATCAAAAATCAATTTCGTATAAGGTTTATCAGGTACTTTATGAGTTACATATGTTTAACACAAAGCAATATGCCAATAATCATTCTTTAACCATGCGATTGCTTTTTATGCAAACTGGCCTTAGGATATGGAAAAATAATTTTTGGCTCGGGGTAGGAACAGGCGATGTTCAGGATGCGTTTAACTGGCAATACGAATTCGACCAGGTAGAGCTGGATCAAGAAAATAGATTAAGGGCTCATAATCAATTCTTAACGTTCGGTATAACATTCGGTTTTATAGGGTTTTTAATTGTTTTATGGATGTTAATGTGTTTATATAAAAATGCTAATCGATTTATGTTTGTTACTTTATCACTTTTGCTGGCTTCATTTTTAAATGAGGACACTCTCGAAACCCAAATTGGACTCACCATGTTTGTGGGTTTCATATGTTATTCATCATTGGTTCTAAGGCCTAAAGATTCCGATTTAATTCAATAATGCTTAAATTACCATTAAATTAAGCTAACTATTTTAACTTTAATCGTAAGCATCTCCACTTAATAAAAATCAAATTCGTTAAGGCCTTTTGTTAAAAATATAGTAAATTTACAACCGGAACGTTCATTGATATTGCTTATCAGGAAAGGTGGAGGGAAACGCCCTTTGAAA
>JBIICS010000100.1:0-10469 GCA_044238735.1 Bacteroidia bacterium | reverse complement strand
TTACAGGTTCATTTAGTGACCTCGCAAACTCAAACGGACCAGTAGTAACCGGAAATACCTGGATTTGGAATTATGGAGACGGAAGTTCAAACGATTTTATTACAACACCCAATAATTGTGTTGTTAATCATATCTATAACAATCCGAGTTTAAATACTACGGTTACGCTTATTGCCACAAATAGTGTAGGATGTATGGATACTGTTTACAAAATAATACAAGTGAAGCAACTACCAACTGCAAATTTTACAGTAAACCCTAATTTAGGCTGTTCTCCACTAAGTGTAAATTTCACAGATGGTTCTTCTACCGCAGCATCCAACGTTAACATTACCAATTGGACTTGGACACTTGACACCGGAGTGATATCCTATGTGAAAAATCCGCAGAATATTATTTATACTGGCGCAGGGGTTAAAACCATATTATTATTTGTAAAAGACAGTGAAGGTTGTGTATCTGATACCTTTTCTACAACCATTACCCTTAATGACCCCAAAGCTGTTTTAACTGTTAATGATGCCGATTCAACCATTTGCAGCGGTTCGCAATTTACTTTTTCCTCTACCGGATCGGGGCCAACTCCCGGACTTCAATATTCTTGGTCGTACGGAGATGGAAGTAGTACAAATTTTTCGAATTCAAATTCAGGTAGCCATGTATACAATGTTAACTTAACCGATACATTTAGTGTACGTTTGTTTGTTAAAGACGCATTAGGCTGCATCGATTCGGCAAAAAAAGAGGTTATAGTATCAAAACCCTATGCCGATTTTTTCATCAATAATCCAATTGCCGATTGCGCCCCCATTACCTTCTATTTAAATAACACGAACAGTAGTAATGATGTTACTAATGTTAGTTATATTTTTGGAGACGGCACAGGATTAAATCAAATTTATGCAGATTCACTGGCCCATACCTGGCAAAGCCCCGGGTTATATAGCATAACCTACATCGTAACCAATGTAAAAGGTTGTAAAGACACCTTAACACGAAACAATTATGTATCAGTTGGGGGTCCAACAGCTTCCTTTAATTATTTCCCCAAAAATGGTTGTCCACCACTTACGGTTACCTTTACTACTTCGGGAGTAAATAATGTGTCGAGTTATCAATTCTTTTTTGGAGACGGATCAGATACCGTTATAAATGTAAATTCGAATCCCATCACCTTTACACATACCTACTACAACTCTAATAATTTCTTACCAGCAATGCTTATAAAGGACACCCTAAATACGTTAATCGGCGATCTGGTCTATTGTCCGCGCACCATTGTAGGGGATTCAATACTTGAAATAAAAGGGCCTATTGTGGGATTTACAGTAGACACTACATTTTTATGTTCTACCGGTATACCTTTTAATTTTATAGACACCACAGATATTAATAATTCGAATACAACCGGAATTCTATGGGAATTTGGAGATGGCCAGTCTAATTATTTCACCAGCACTAATGATACCGTTCCACATGCATATAACGCAGTTGGAAATTTTGATGTCAGCTTAACCTATTATTCTGCTCCAAGTTGTACCTCAAAAGTTACAAAACCAGCCGTAGTAAATGTTTTTAAAGGTCCGGATTTAAATATAGATATAACGGGTTCAGGATGTCCACCATACGGTAAAAAATTTAATGCAGATACAATTCTGGCCAATACAATCGGAATTTATGCAGAATCTATTCATTGGGACTTTGGAGATGGTGACAGTAGTAAAGCAGAAGACCCCTACCATATTTATACAAATACTGGCAACTATACACCGGTACTAACCGTAAATTTCTCCAACGGATGCGAGTTCTCCTATCAAAACGCAGGATCTATAATTGTTTACGATACACCTGTTGCAGGCTTTACCACTAATCCCGTGTATGATGAATTTGATGTTATAGGATATAATTTTATTGATTCTTCTTTAAACGCTGTAACCTGGAACTGGACATTTGGTGACAATTCGGGATCGGATGAAGAAAATCCACAACACCTTTATTTAACTGAAGGTGAGTATCAGGTTCAATTAATTGTAACTAACGAATTTGGATGTTTGGATACAGCTATACAAATACTAAACTTTAAACGCGATGTTTATATTCCTAATATTATCAGTTTAGATGGAGCAGAACAAAATCAGATATTCAATATTAGGCTTCCTGAAAAACGCGAGTGTATTAAATTATGGGTTTACGACCGTTGGGGCAACTTACGGTATGAGAACCTTAATTATAAGAACGACTGGAAAGGAACAGATAAAAACGGAAAGCGATTACCCGTTGATACCTATTATTATGTTATAAATTTCTGCGATCGACTAACCTATAATGGATGGGTATATATTCATTATAACGAGTGATGATTACAGACCAATTAAATAACCAGAAAAACGATTAACCCTTTATAATTAAATAAATGAAGATAATTTGCATAGGTAGAAATTACGCTGAACATGCCAAAGAAATGAACTCGGATGTGCCCACAGAGCCGGTTTTTTTTATGAAACCCGATACTGCACTTCTCCAAAGCGGAAAAGATTTTTATTTTCCCGAATTTACGCAGGAACTTCACCACGAAATTGAATTAGTAATTAAAATAAGTAAAGCTGGTAAATCTATCCAAAAACAATTTGCCTCTAAATATTATAACGAAATTGGTTTAGGTATCGATTTTACTGCTCGCGACTTGCAAGCTGAATGTAAGAAAAAGGGCTTGCCGTGGGAGAAGGCTAAAGCATTTGACAACTCGGCACCATTAGGAAATTTTATAGACAAGGAAAAGATAGAAGATTTAAATAATATCAACTTTTCTTTGAACATCAACGGAAACCTAATTCAGAAAGGGAATACCCGAGATCTGTTATTTGATTTCGATTTTATAATCAGTTATATATCGCAATTTGTAACGTTAAAAGTAGGTGATTTAATATACACCGGTACACCTGCAGGTGTTGGTCCGGTTAAGATTGGCGACAAACTGGAGGGATTTATAGAAGAAGAAAAAATGCTGGAAATATTAGTAAAATAATTATTTGCTTAAAACGGCAAACAATTCTGTTCCTTCGCGAGGCTTTATTGAATTATAGCAATTCTGAAACTGAACGCCGGAAAAAAAGGGAGTAAAATACGTTATGTATTCTTCCTTTTTTCCGCCAAAGGGTGGGCCTTCAAAATCGAATTCACGATTAAAGAAAACACCAATTAGTTTACCATTTATATCCAAAAGTTGAGATACCTTTTGAGCGTATGGAGATCTTAAATCGCGATTAAGCGCGCAAAAAAATGTTTGTTCAATAATTAAATCAACTTTTAGATTAAGCTTAAAGAAATCGTTTAAAATAAGATTTTCCTTTGGGAAACTCGGGCAACGTTTAATAAGGTTTTTAAGAGGAGCTTCCGCAATGTCTACAACAAACACATTATTAAAACCCAATCCATGCAAGTATTCGGCTTCATAGGCGTTACCTGCACCGGGAATAAGTATTCTCAGATTTTTATCATTCAGCTGATCGAAAAAGTTTTTTAATGGAGTTGAGCAATAACCAATATCCCATCCGGTTTGATTTTCGGAATACCTGATTTCCCAATAGTCTTTATTCAGGATTTTGCTCATTAAGTGTATCGTTTAAATTCTCTATCACAAAAATATCTTCGTTTTCTTTTTTCATTAAATATTTTTCGCGGGCAAACTTTTCGAGGGCAACACTATCATTTTTTAAAGCGTTCATAATTTCATTGTTTTTATTAATCTCTTGCAGATAGTATTTACGTTCGTTTCTTAAATCATTAAGTTCATTTCTAAATTCAGATTGAGTAATTAAATCATAGCGATCGAAAAAAGTTAACCATACGGCAAAGAAAACAATAGCCAGCAGATATTTGTTTTTAAGTATTTGTATTAACTTTTTCATGATTTTAAATTACAAAAGGACAAACCGACTATAATTTTCTTTTTAAAGAAATTATTAAACTTATATTGTTTATTAGTTTATGGGTTTTAATCTCAAAAAGACTACATTATAAAGAATATTTAACCCTCAAAAATACAACCTCCAGCCATTTTTTATAAAAACCCTAAATACAAATTCTCTCTAAATATGCCCTAATTATTAGATGATGGCAACAAATTTTACTATTATCAGGCTCTTTCAATCACTACCGCATATCCTTGTCCGACCCCAATACACATGGTAGCCAAAGCATAACGTTTAGCGGTTAATTGCAGTTCTAGGGCTGCAGATAATAATAGGCGGGCTCCACTCATACCCAAAGGATGGCCAAGTGCAATAGCTCCACCATTGGGATTAATACGGGGGTCGTTATCTGCCAATCCCCACGAACGAATACAGGCTAAAGCTTGAGCTGCAAATGCTTCATTTAGTTCAATTACTTCGATATCTTTCCAAGTTAAATTTGCTTTTTTTAAAGCCAAATTAGCGGCCTCAACCGGACCAATCCCCATAATTCGGGGCTCTACACCCACAACAGCTGAAGATACAATACGCGCTAAAGGTTTTAGATTATTTTGTTTGATACCCTCTTCTGATGAGAGCAATAAAGCAGCGGCACCATCATTTAAACCAGAAGCGTTTCCTGCAGTTACAGTTCCTTCTTTCTTAAAAGCAGGTTTTAATTTAGAAAGAGATTCGATTGAAGAGTTGCCTTTTACAAATTCATCTTTATTAAAAGTTAGAGGATCACCCTTACGCTGGGGGATAACAACAGGTGTAATTTCTTTTTCAAATCTACCAGCCAACTGGGCTTTATAAGCTTTTAACTGACTATTTAAAGCAAATTTATCCTGATCTTCCCTGGATATTGAATCGCGCACTGCTAAATTCTCGGCTGTTTCACCCATACCCTCTACACCGTATTTTTCTTTCATCAAAGGATTAACAAAACGCCACCCAAAAGTAGAATCGAACATTTGCGCATCCCTGCCAAATGGAGTTGAAGCTTTAGAGATTACATAAGGACCGCGAGTCATATTTTCAACCCCACCCGAAATGGCCAAGTTGGAATCACCTACCATAATGGCTCTAGCAGCGGCAATTGTGGCCGACATTCCGCTTGCACACAATCTGTTTAAAGTTTCACCCGGAATTTGATAAGGCAAACCAGCCAGCAACAAAGACATTCGGGCTATATTTCGGTTATCCTCTCCAGCCTGATTAGCGCAGCCCATAATTACATCGCCAATTTGATGAAGATCCAAATGCGGGTTTTTATCTAACAGAGCCTTTAAAACCACTGCACCTAAATCATCAGTTCTAACCCCCGAAAGTGTTCCGTTAATATTTCCTATTGCGGTTCTAACACCGTTTACAATAAAAGCAGATTTCATATGTTTTTAATAAATAAATCACTAAATTACAATTTATTATATGTTAAAGCGGGGCTTTTCTAACAATAATCCGCCTTAACTTATAAAAAACATAATGTTAATTTATTGTTAAATTTTTATTATTATAAAATTAATTTTTTGTATATTTGATTAAACCTTAATATTCATTACCATGTTAAATTCACTTATTGCCGTTACAGTATTGTTCTTGTTGGCCATGTTGTATACTATTTATCGCATGGTGAGTACCGGAAAAATAAAAGCAAAAGGCGCAAAAAAACGCAGAAGGAACATTTTACCGTTCTTCTATAAAAAGAAAAACACAATGGTGTTGGGATGATAAATCCTCAAGACTTCAAACCGCCTATATGGCGGTTTTTTTTGGTTAATCGAAACCGAAGTTGATAATTTAAGAAAAGATAAATTTTTTAAAAAAAGGCCTGACGGGAATTGTTATTTTTTAATTTGATTTACCAGTTTTAAAATATGCCGGTAATCATCTTTCTTTTTAGGGGCAGACGTATCCAAATCTAATTCATTCCAATATTTCTCAATCATTTCCATTCTGTTTTCCGGATTAGGATGAGTGCTTAAAAATTGAATACTCGCATTTTCACCTTCTTTTTTACGCATTTTTTCAAAGAAATATTTTACACCCTTAGGATCGTATTGTGTTGAACTGAGGTAGAGAACCGAATACTTGTCGGCCTGGGTTTCATGATCGCGGCTAAAAGTTAAGCCGGCCAAATTTTGTGCTATATCGGTAAACAAGCCACCATCTATTCCTAAAAAAAATAAAATAGCCTTTATTCCCAAAGATTTAGTCATTTGAGAAGTACTGTGTCTTAAATCGGCATGGGCAATCTCATGGCCCAGTACTCCTGCCAATTGATCTTCGCTCTCTAAAAATTTAATTAATCCGGTATAAACATAAATATATCCCCCGGGAGTACAAAAGGCATTAACCGTACTATCATCGTCCATTATTTTCAGTTTCCAAACAAAATTAGACTTATACTTTATTTGAGGAGAGGTTAAAATATCCTCTTTCATTTTATTTATACTTGCATACAAATCTTTATTTTTTTCTTCCGAAACAATTTTACTATTGTTCTCCAGTATGTTCTCATCATAAAGTTCTCCTATCTTTAAGTCGGTTTCGACAGGAAAAACATTTACATCTCCACACGAAATCAAATAAAAAGAAATAAAGGTTAGAAAGAAATATTTTAGTTTCATTTTTTAATTAATTCAATTTTAGTTTCGGATGAAGCACCAATAATTCCAAGACCGTTGTTAATGTTGGTATATACCTGAACAGGTTCTGAAAAGGGATTATTTTGATTTCTGTAAAAATTATAAACAGACCAATTGTAGATATAAAATTCATAATTAAGATTTCTTAATAATAAGTATGGTTTATAATCAGCTATTATATTTCCTAATGTGTCGTAAACAGAATTTAAGTAAAACTCTAAACGCTTATCAATGGCTTGCCCATTAAATACTTTATCGTTAAAAAAATAACAACCATTGTAGTAAAACTCATCAGAACCCAAATCTACATTTGTTTCGGGTTGATTTATATATCCTTTAAACATAACACCATTAGTATCTTTTTGTTCAATACATAGGTGATAGTAATTAGTTTCGCTAGGGGAATCGTTAATTACCACTTTTGCCAATGCAATACTTTGCTTAATAATTGAATAATTACTTTCGAGAACAGAGGGTATGGAGGGAACTTTTACAGTGGTAAAAGCATCCTTAAAATTACTTTTCGTTACACTAATTTTATAACTGTTACCAGCCAATGCTTTAAAAGAACTATCGTTATACCATCCCCTTAAACGATGACTAAGCGTAACTGAATTTTTATTATCGGTTACTGTAACATTAGCATCGTTTATAAAGCGAATAGGCTGATTACTAAGTGCCTTAACCGGTTGTGTTATTTCTATGGAAATTACAGAATCATTTTTGATCAAGGCATTCAACACCAATTTAGGTTCCTGATTAGGGATATCGAGGTTTATATCTTTTCTGCAAGCAGAAATAACCGAAATTAAAACAAGGGCTATAAATATTTTAAAATTTGAAGCCATAGCTAACAGAAGGTATTATTGGAAATAAAGAAACTTGTTTGGCAACATCTCGCCCATTTTCATTGGCATAAAAGATAAAATATGGATTCCATCGGTTATATAAATTATAGATACTAACATTCCATACAGACTCTCCCCATTTTTTTACAATACGATAATTTAAACCGATATCGGCTCTGTGATAAGATGGCATTCTAAAATTATTTCTTCCCCCGTAAAAATCTATAGGCTGATTAAACCCTCCGTTTTGAGTTATATCGTGGTATTCGCCAAAAGCATTATATTGGGCAACAGCCAGTGTTATTGCTGTTCCGCTCGAATACACCCAGGTGCCTGAAACATCGAGTTTCGAATTTATTTTATAGGATAGAACAAAAGAAACATCATGACGCTTATCGTATTTATAAGGGAATGTTTTTCCGAAATTAATAGTTGGAAAAGTTCGATCGGTCCAGGATAGTGTATAACCCACCCAACCTGAATAAGCACCCTCTTTTCGTTGAAATAGAAATTCTGCACCATAACTTTTTCCTCTCCCCGACTCTACTTTCTTTTGCCAGTCGGTTGAAGTATTTAAGAAATTTGCACCATCAAAATATTCGATAATGTTTCGCATTGTTTTGTAATACGTTTCGATACTTATTTCGTAAACACCCTCGTAAAGAGACTTAACCAAAGCGGCAGCAATCTGATTAGATTGTTGAGGTTTAACAAGTGCTGTAGCCGGAACCCATAAATCGGTTGGCAAGCCCACATTAGAATTGGTAAGCAAATGAATAAACTGAACCATTTGAGCGTAGGATGCTTTTAACGCATAATTTTTTGGCAGTAAATAGCGGGCAGATAAGCGAGGTTGAAGTGAAACATAATGCTGATTCTGAACATAGAAATGAGAAAAATGCAATCCGTTATTAACCTTTAATTTTTCGCTTACTGTCCACTCGTGTTCCAGAAAAGCGGAAGATTCCTGAGCAGGTATTGGCTTAGCACCCGAAACACTATCTAAAGTTAAGCCCTGCAGTTTGGTTTTAAATTGAAGAGCACCCGTTTTAAACGAATGAAAAGTAGTTCGCACACCCAACTTTAACTGATGAAGATTATTAGGAAAAAAATCAATATCGGATTTAATAGTCCAGTCGTTAATACCACTTTTATACTGAAGGCTTAAATTGTTCTCTTCGGATTTTCCGTCATACTCTAATTTATTTTCATAAGCAGAGGTAACATTAAAACGATACTGAGTATAATTAATATTAGTATTTATAAACATTTTTTCGCTTATCAGATAATTCCATCTTAGAGCTGCTATACTATTTCCCCAACCCAAGCCTCCTTTTGCAATACTAGTTTGATTGTATCTAACGTTTTGCCCATTAGGATCAACAGCATCATAACTAGATTTAAATTGGGAATCAAAATAAAACTTATCATTACCATTATATAAACTCAAATATAAATGGTTCTTATCATTAATCTTGTGATTTACCTTTCCGTTTAAATCATAAAAATAATATCCAAAAACAAGTTCGCCTTCACTAAGTGTTTTTATAATGGGCCTTGTTAAAATATCCAGATATGTTCTTCTTCCGGTAATTAAGAAAGAAGTCCTATTCTTAATTATAGGTCCCTCTAGGGCTATTTTTGATGAAATAATACCGAGGCTTCCCTCGCCATGAAACGAACTCATATTCCCTTCTTTCATACTTAGATCAATTACACTCGAAAGTCTGCCTCCGTATCGCGCTGGAAAGCCACCTTTAACTAACGAAACATTTTTGATAGCATCCGCATTAAACACCGAAAAGAAACCAAAGAGATGCGAAGCATTATAAACTGGCACACCATCCAGTAAAATTAGATTTTGATCGGGACCACCCCCTCTTACATACAAACCCGACGATCCTTCGCCTCCTGATTTAACACCTGGAAGAAGCTGTAGCACCTTTAATACATCAACTTCACCAAATAAGGCCGGTACATTTTTAATTTGCTTAATTGGGATTTCTATCGCACTCATTTGCGTGCGGTTCTCGATTCTATTTTGCTTTTCGGCCGAAACCACAACCTCATTTAGTTCATTATAAATTTCCAGCTGAATGTCCAGTTTTGCATTAGCATTTAGTTTTAAACGATGAAATTGTGTTTTATAACCCAGGTAAGAGAATTGGAGCAAAACTGAGTCGGCAGGTAATTTTACACTATAAAAACCATAATTATTACAAGCTGTGCCTGTTTTAAAATGAGGCTCATAAATGCTTACACCGATTAATTGCTCACCAGATTCTTTATCCGTTATGGTACCAGAAACCACAAACTGCTGGGCAAGGGATGCCCGGGCAATAAGGAGAAACCATAAGACCAGGAGTCTTTTCAAAATGTTAAACAATTATTTTGATAAAGTTAATAATAATATTAAATTTGCTTCCGCTTAAGGACCCGTAGCTTAACTGGATAGAGCATCTGACTACGGATCAGAAGGTTAGGGGTTCGACTCCCTTCGGGTCCACTGCAAAATTTAAAAAGCCCGACTTTGGTCGGGCTTTTTACTTTTTATACCCCCAAAATCGTCCTCGTTTGTAACGAGGATGAGTTAAAAATGCGTTTAAAACGCATAATAAAATCATCAATCTCCTTCAAAATTCAACACTAGTATTTCCATTTTCGAATGTTCAATTTGATAAGTTCTTTTGCCTCTATCATCGCTCATAATATAAGAATAAAAACATTTATTGTAGCGTTACAAACGCCATGCAATCCTCAACCTCGTTACCGCTATTGCTCAAACGAGGACGAGTGAGCTGATTTAATCCAAAGCAAGCCTTTTAATCGTCCTCGTTTGTAACGAGGATGAGTTAAAAATGCGTTTAAAACGCATAATAAAATCATCAATCTCCTTCAAAATTCAACACTAATATTTCCATTTTCGAATGTTCAATTTGATAAGTTCTTTTGCCTCTATCATCGCTCATAATATAAGAATAAAAACATTTATTGTAGCGTTACAAACGCCATGCAATCCTCAA
>JBIICS010000235.1:0-2961 GCA_044238735.1 Bacteroidia bacterium | reverse complement strand
AAAGCGTGTGCGTCTATTGCCAAAAAGCACAATTTAATTTTAACTGTAGATAACACTTTCGCTTCTCCTTATTTGCAAAACCCATTAGATTTGGGTGCAGATATTGTGATGCACTCGGCTACAAAGTATTTAAATGGCCATAGCGATGTAATTATGGGTGCTTTAATGACCAGCAATGATTCTCTTTACGAACAGCTAGCATTTATTCACAACTCATGTGGTGCAACGCCCGGCCCTATGGATAGTTTTTTAGTACTGAGAGGATTAAAAACCTTACATGTGAGGATGCAGGCACATTGTAAAAATGGAAAACAAATTGCCGAATTTTTAGCGACCCATCCAAAAGTAGATAAAGTTTTTTGGCCCGGTTTCGAAACTCATCCTAATCATTCTATAGCCAAATCGCAAATGAAAGATTTTGGCGGGATGATTTCCTTCACACTAAAAGGAAATAAACTGGAGGAGGCGTTTGCCCTTGCATCTAAGTGTAAAGTATTTTCATTAGCTGAATCGTTGGGCGGAGTAGAGTCGTTAATTGGACATCCGGCTACTATGACACATGCCAGTATTCCAAAAGAAGAGCGCGAAAAAGCGGGGGTAGTAGACTCATTGCTGCGCTTAAGCGTAGGAATTGAAGACATAAGCGATTTAATTGAAGATTTAACCCAGGCTTTAGCTTGAATTTTGTAAATTTAAAATGTATTATTCATAACTGTAAAAAATGAAAAAATTAGTTTTACTACTGTTGAGTTTTGGTGTTCTTAATTCATATGCCCAAAACGTTATTAAATGTTATTCTCATGAAAATCATGAAGAAATTTTAAACAACGACCCTCAGGCCCGTCAACGCTATGAGGCGTTAGAGCAATACACTCAGGAGTATGTTAAACAACATCCTCAGGGCGATGCTTCCAGAGCAACTCGAGTTATACCGGTAGTGTTCCATATCATTCATCAATATGGTTCGGAGAACATTTCTAAAGAACAAATTGTTGATCAGGTTAGAATTTTAAATGAAGATTTTCAACGTTTAAATGCGGATACGACAAATATTCCTTCTGGATTTAAAGCAATTGCAGCAGATGCAAATGTTGAATTTAGATTGGCTCAAAAAGATCCTAACGGTAATTGTACCGACGGTATTGTAAGAATATATTCTCCTTTAACTAATGCAGTAAATCCGCGTGATAATGTTAAAGCTTTATCTTATTGGAACAGCACTAAATACTTAAATATTTGGGTGGTTAAAGAGATCTTCAATTCTGCAGGCGGTGCAGGTATTATTTTAGGATATGCTCAGTTTCCTGGTTCGGGAGCTGCTTCAACGGATGGTATTGTTCTTCGTTCGGATGTTGTAGGTAGTATCGGTACTTCCTCCTTTAATAATATAGGAAGAACAGCAACCCACGAGGTTGGTCACTGGTTAAATTTACGCCACATTTGGGGCGATGCCAATTGTGGTAATGATTTGGTTAGCGATACTCCAACTCACCAAACAAGTAATGCGGGTTGTCCTAACTACCCTTATAACGTTACCGGACCATGTAATCCCGGGCCTAAAGGAGAGATGTTTACAAATTATATGGATTATACGGATGGAGTTTGCCAAAACATGTTTTCATTAGGACAAAAAGCAAGAATGGACGCCGTATTTAATTCTACACGTGCAACCCTTGTTTCAGCAGCTAATGCGGCAGCTGCAGGCGTTGACGGGTCGGGACCAACAACTTGTGCTCCCAAAGCCGATTTTAGTCCGTTTACCTTTAGAACGGTATGCGAAGGAGGTTCACTTACTTTTAGTGATATTTCTTGGGGCAGTAAAGCTTCCTCACGCAATTGGACTTTTGCCGGTGGATTACCTGCAAACGATACTTCAAAATCGGTAACCGTTACCTATCCTACCGCTGGTACTTATGATGTTTCGTTAGAGGTTTCAAATACAGCCGGTTCAAACACTATTACTCGAACAGGCAGAGTAATAGTTTTGCCAAACACTCCTCAGTACATCCCTATTTACACCATGGATTTTGAAGATGCCACCAAATACAGTAACGATATAAAAGTATTTAATGAAGATAGCGACAACAAAACATGGGCTCGCGTAATCAATACAGGGTTTAGTTCATCTTCATCGTTAAAAATGGATAATTTTGGTTTGCAATCGGGTTATAAAGATATTTTCATCACACCTCAAATTGATTTGTCAGGTGGTTTGTTAAGTGCTAAAGTTGAATTTGTTTATTCTTATAGATTAAAGGCAACAACCAGTGCTGATATTTTGAGAGTTTCCGTTTCCAATAATTGCGGACAATCATGGGCCCCGCGTTGGACAGGTAGTGCATCATCCATGGCTTATACAACTACTACTCAAACTACTGCGTTTACGCCTTCTAATAACACGATGTGGAAAACCCAATCCATCACTATTCCTGCTTCTTTATGTAAGGCCAATACACTTTTCAGATTTGAATTTTTAGCCGATAATGGAAATAACTTATATATAGATAATATTAATGTAAGTGGAGTAGTAGGTTTGGGTAATGAGCTCTCATTAGAAAATAATTCGATGGTAGTGTTCCCAAATCCTTCTAATGGTAATACATCTGTTTATTTTATCAGCGAAAATGCTCAAAAGGGTAATTTAAAAGTTACTGATGTATTGGGTAAGATAGTTTATAGTCTAAATTTAGATAATATTGCAGCCGGAGAAAACCACTGGGAGTTTAACCCTTCCTTTTTTAACGCTTCGGGTGTATACTTCGTAACTATTGAAACAGCTGAAAAATCATTTGTTCAGAAATTAGTAATCAACTAATTTTATTTTTTTTTATTTTTGGCATAATAGCAAAAAATAGTTGGTAAAAAGCTCTATAACCCTTTATGCTATTGGGCTACAAGAAAGTTTAGTGAAAGTCGTTTCACTAAACTTTTTTTGTATATGAAAAAACTTAAAAAAAACGC
>JBIICS010000099.1:0-10605 GCA_044238735.1 Bacteroidia bacterium | reverse complement strand
CATAAGAGCCTACCGTTAAACTAGAATCAACTAGGGTTGTGGAGGTTTCTCCGCTAATGTTAGCGAAAGTAGATCCGCCATCTAACGACACTTGCCATTGATAAAAAATAATACCGGGGGAAATATCCTGATTTTGAAGGGTTAGATTTAAGGGATTAGAGGCACATTGAGTAATGGATGCCGGAGTAACATCGCCGGCATTGGGCGGACCAAAACATTGAGCTTTTAAACTTAGATTACTTATGAAAAGAAGTAATAACGTTGAAAATAGAAAGTTGAAATTTTTCATACAATAATTTAACGAAATAATTGCTTTAAATATAGAAACACTATATTAAATAGACAAATTTCTATTAAAAATTGGTCTTTTTATTCTTAATGCCGAGTTAAACTGCTGTATATCTGTTTGTTGAATAAATATTTGAAAATTAAGCTTAAAACTTTACTTTTGCACCCTTAATAATTGAAATAAATCGATAAAAATAAACAACAAAAACAAGTATGAATTCTATTTTGTATTTAGTACCGGCCTTAGGAATATTAGGTCTTATTATTATGGCGGTAAAAGCTGCCTGGGTTAACAAACAAGATGCGGGTAACGACCGTATGAAAGAAATTGGTGGATACGTAGCCGAAGGTGCGATGGCTTTTTTGAAGGCTGAGTACAGAATTTTAGCGGTGTTCGTTGTAATTGGTGGTGCATTGCTGGGTTGGTTATCTCAAATAGTTACAACTTCCCATATATTAATAGTTGTAGCCTTTGTTTTAGGCGCATTTTTTAGTGCTTTAGCCGGTTTTATCGGAATGCGTATTGCAACCAAAGCTAATGTTAGGACAACTCAAGCTGCCCGAACTTCTCTTTCTCAAGCTTTAAAAGTTTCTTTTACAGGTGGTACTGTAATGGGATTGGGTGTTGCCGGATTGGCTGTTTTAGGTTTGAGTATGCTATTTATACTTTTCTTCCAGAAATTTATGGGCGGTAGCATTGCAAACGGAGGCTATGAAGCCATGACACAGGTTTTAGAGGTTTTAGCTGGTTTCTCGGTAGGTGCAGAAAGTATTGCCTTGTTTGCTCGCGTTGGAGGAGGTATTTATACCAAAGCAGCCGATGTGGGAGCAGATTTAGTGGGTAAAGTTGAAGCTGGTATTCCGGAGGATGATCCGCGTAACCCTGCTACAATTGCTGATAATGTTGGTGATAACGTTGGGGATGTAGCCGGTATGGGCGCCGATTTATTTGGTTCTTATGTTGCAACGGTTTTAGCTTCAATGGTATTAGGAAATTATGTAATACGCGATTTTATTGCTGCTAATGGTTCGGTACAGGGTATTCCTTATGATGGTATTGGCCCAATTTTATTGCCTTTGTTTATTGCCGCTGTTGGTTTATTGGCTTCCATAGTGGCCAGTTATTTTGTAAGCGTGAGTGATAATGGAAAAGCAGATACCAATTCGGTTCAGGCTGCGTTAAATCGTGGTAACTGGATTTCAATTTTATTGTCTTTAGCGGCATCTTACTTTTTAATTAAAATAATGTTACCCGAAACAATTTCAATGAAAGTATTTAATGCGGGTGAGTTTGCGGTTACAACAACCACTTCAATGAATGTATTTTATGCAGTTATAATAGGTATGTTTGTAGGAGGTGCCATTTCTTATATAACTGAATATTACACCGGTTTAGGTAAAAAGCCAATTTTAGATATCGTTCAGAAATCGGCTACTGGTGCAGCAACTAATATTATAGCTGGTTTAGGGACTGGTATGTTGTCTACTGCAATGCCGGTTATTTTATTTGCGGGCGCCATTTGGGGCGCATACGCGTTAGCCGGATTTTATGGTGTTGGTATTGCGGCCTCTGCTATGATGGCTAACACGGCTATGCAGTTGGCAATTGATGCCTTTGGTCCAATTGCAGATAACGCCGGTGGTGTTGCAGAAATGAGTGAGTTGCCTGCCGAAGTACGCGAAAAGACAGATATCTTAGATTCTGTAGGGAATACAACTGCAGCTATTGGAAAAGGTTTTGCTATTGCCTCTGCTGCTTTAACAGCTTTAGCTTTATTTGCTGCTTACGTAACATTTACTGGAATTAACGGTATTAATATTTTTGATGCCAAAGTTTTAGCGGCTTTATTTATAGGTGGTATGATTCCGGTTGTTTTTTCTGCTCTGGCTATGAATTCAGTTGGTAAAGCGGCAATGGATATGGTAAACGAAGTTCGTCGTCAGTTCCGCGAAATTCCGGGTATCATGGAAGGAAAGGCAAAACCAGAATATGGTAAGTGTGTTGAAATCTCTACAGCTGCAGCCCTTCGCGAGATGATGTTGCCTGGTATTATTACTATTGTAACTCCTATTATAGTTGGTTTAATAATGGGTGCCGAAGCTTTGGGTGCTTATATGGCAGGTGTTACGGTTTCAGGTGTTTTGTGGGCTATTTTTCAAAACAATGCCGGTGGTGCCTGGGATAATGCAAAAAAATCGTTCGAAAAGGGTGTTGAAATTGAAGTGAATGGAAAAAAAGAAATTTTCTATAAAAAATCCGATCCTCACAAAGCAGCCGTAGTTGGGGATACTGTTGGTGACCCGTTTAAAGATACATCAGGTCCATCTATGAATATCTTAATTAAATTGTCTTGTTTGGTGGGTTTAACTCTTGCTCCACTATTGGGTGGACATACTTCCGGTTCTGAAGCTGAAGCTGAAAAAGGTGTAAAAACAGAGGAAAACGCTCCGGTTGCAAAAGCTGATCTTTCTGCAGCTGTTGGTGAATATGTGATAGATGGATCTCATTCTCCTGTTAATTATAGTGTAAGTCACTTATTAACTACTAACGAAGGTTCATTGGTAATTGATTCGGGTTATATTAAAATTGATTCTAATCTGGCTAGTTCTAAAGTTTTTATTTCTTTAGACATGAATACGCTCTCTTCAGGAAATTCAATGCGTGATTCTCATTTAAAAGAAAAAGAAAGCAATTTTGATGTTGCCAAATTCCCTAAAGCTACTTTTACGGCTTCTGAAATCAAAAAGTGCGAAAACTGTGAAGAGGGCTGTAACTATGCTTATATCGCAAAAGGGGATATAACCTTGAAAGGCGTAACCAAGCCAGCTGAAATTAAATTTAATTATTTAGGTTCAATGGAAATTGAGTCGGAAGAGGGTAAAATTTCAGTTTATGGATTTAAAGGTCAAACCAAGATTAACCGTATGGATTTTAAAATTGGTGGCGACGGAGGAATGGTGGGTAAAGAAGTTACGTTAAACTTCTCCATTGATGCATATCCAAACCAATAATTAAGAATATTAATTTTTAAAAATAAATAGCCCTTTTAGAGGGCTATTTTTTTTGAAATGAATTAAAAGTGATTTTTAAACAAATAGCTTTTATTTTGGTTAAATATATATGACATTACTAAAGAAAATTTTATACCCATTACTGGTTTTGTTTAGTTGCAAAGAAGTTAAAAATAAACCCGGTGAAATATTAAACTCCAATATGAGTATCTACGAAATTAAACTTAAAACAATTAACGGTAAAGATTTAAATCTTGCTGATTTTAAAGGAAAAAAAATATTAGTTGTTAATGTTGCTTCCGAGTGCGGCTATACGCCTCAATACAAGCAGTTACAGGAGTTGTATAATCTTAAAAAGCAGGGCTTAGAAATTATTGGTGTTCCTGCAAATAATTTTGGCGGACAAGAGCCGGGTAACAACAACGAGATAAAAAATTTTTGTGAAAAGAACTACGGAGTTACTTTTACTTTAACAGAAAAAGTTTCTGTTTTAGGAAACGATCAGCATGATTTATATAAATGGCTAACTGATAAAAGTAAAAATGGCTGGAATGATAAATCTCCCGATTGGAATTTTTGCAAATACCTGGTAGATGAAAATGGAAATTTACTAAATTTTTTCTCCTCATCAGTAAGTCCTTTAAGTGAAGAAATTATTTCAAAATTATAGGATGGCTGAAAGTAATGATTTTGTTAATCCGATCGACCCTGATAAAGTAGCGGAAAATCCCGGACTCCTTCCATATGCTCATCATGTTGCATCGGCATTAATTCGGCCAGAAGATATGGGTAAAGTTAAGGTTAGAGCCTTAACGGCCATGGAAGAACAAACCAATCTTCAGCTTAAACAAATTCAAGAACAGATTGAACTTTTAGCCAAACAGGCAATGGACATTAAGAAGCGAGCCGAAATTTCGTATAAAATTTACGGTGCTAAAATGGGATTTGAACCTGTAATTGGAAAGATTTATTATCTCTACAAAAATTATTCTAACGAGGAATATGTGCTTTCGATGATTGCTCCCAATGAGTGGGGAAAAAGTAAAGCGTTTGACGAATTTGTAAGTAAAGTTAAAATGTTAGGCGATCACACGTGGCAAATTTTTGAATAAAAAAAGCGATTGATAATTTTCAATCGCTTAAATAATCATATTAAATAAATACTAATAACTATCTATAGGAGCCTCTGCTGCACGTTGATATTCCTTTTTCTTTGGTTTAATTTTCTTTACAAACATTACGTTTATAAGTTCATCTTCTTTAGTTAAAAAAGTTTCGGAAATGCCATTAACAATTTGAATTTTTGAAACATCGTTTTTCCAATTGCGTTCAATCTCCTCAAACGAATTATCAGAAAATTTAATATACATTTTTTTTACATGCTTGTTTTCAATAATAACTTTACCGTTAAAACAATCAGCATTGGATCCTTTTCTAAAGGATAGAATAACATCTGTATAGGTTCCATCTTCAACATCAAAGGCGCCTCTGGTTTCAAATATTTTTGCATATTTCTGGTAACAGTTACCCTCAGCGTCCGAAGCATCTTGCGAAAAGCATTGAAGCACGGATATCAAAATCATCGATAATAGAAAAAGTTTTTTCATGTTTTTAATGTTTGAATTTGTGCTAATATAATAATATGCTTCTAAATAAGAATTCTAATTGCTAATTAGTTTGTAGAAGATTTTTGTTAAAAACGTATTTTTCGATTTAAAATAACTATGTCCTTAATAAAAGTATTTGGCAGCGCAGTGCAAGGTATAAACGCCAACACAATAACAATTGAAGTGAATGTAGATGCGGGGGTTAAATTTTATTTAGTTGGTTTACCCGATAATGCTGTTAAAGAGAGCCAGCAGCGCATAGCAGCAGCATTAAAAAATAATGGATTTAGATTACCCGGAAAACGAATAACGATTAATTTAGCTCCGGCCGATATTAAAAAGGAAGGTTCGGCTTATGATTTGCCAATGGCAATTGGTATTTTGGCTGCTTCCGAACAAATTACGGCACATGCAATTTCGGATTATGTAATTATGGGTGAATTGTCTTTAGACGGAAGTATTCAGTCAATAAAGGGGGCTTTACCAATTGCTTTGCAGGCTAAAAATGAATCGTTTAAAGGTATAATTTTACCAAAGCAGAACGCAGAGGAAGCTGCTATAGTAGATGGAATTGAGGTTATTGGAGTTAATAATATTAAGGAGGTTATTGAGTTTGTAAGTGGTTTAAAAATAATAGAGCCCACTCGAATTAATATAGCTGAAATATTTAAAAATGAGCAAGAGGACATTGAGTTTGATTTTGCAGATGTAAAAGGTCAGGAAAATATCAAGCGTGCACTTGAAATTGCAGCGGCGGGTGGTCATAACGTTTTGCTAATAGGTCCACCCGGTGCCGGAAAAACAATGTTGTCTAAACGTATGCCTGGAATTTTACCTCCATTAACTATTGAGGAAGCGTTAGAAACAACTAAAATTCATTCTGTTGCCGGAAAATTAGGAAAGAATACAAGTTTAATAACCAATCGGCCCTTTCGTTCACCCCATCATACCATAAGCGATGTGGCCTTAGTAGGGGGAGGAGGTAATCCTCAACCTGGAGAAATTTCTCTTGCACATAATGGAGTTTTATTTTTGGATGAACTGCCTGAGTTTAAGCGTACGGTTTTAGAGGTTATGCGCCAACCGTTAGAGGATAGAGTAATAAGTATTTCGAGGGCGCGATCGGCAGTTGAATATCCGGCAAGTTTTATGCTTGTGTCCTCCATGAATCCTTGTCCCTGCGGTTACTATAATCATCCTGAAAAAGATTGTTCCTGTTCACCGGGGGTGGTTCAACGTTATTTGAGTAAAATATCCGGCCCTTTATTAGATAGAATTGATTTACACGTGGAGGTTACTCCAGTAAGCTTTAACGAACTTTCGGTTGAACATAGATCGGAAAAGTCGTTTCATATTCGCCAGCGGGTAATTAAAGCGCGCTTAGTTCAGGCGCAGCGTTATAAAGAAAATACAGGTATACATTGCAATGCGCAAATGGGGGCGAAGCAATTGCGTCAATTTTGTAAGATAGATTCTAATTCGAAACAATTATTAAAAAATGCAGTAGATCGTTTGGGTTTATCGGCAAGGGCTTACGATCGAATATTAAAAGTTGCTCGAACTATTGCTGATTTAGAAGAGAAGGAAAGCATAGAGTCTAATCATTTGGCAGAGGCCATACAATTTAGAAGTTTAGATCGGGAAGGATGGGGGGAGTAAACTACCAATCGCCACCGGCGCCTCCTCCTCCAAAACTACCCCCTCCAAAATCGCCAAAGCCACCGCTGTCACCGCTGCCTGAAGAGCCGCCTCCCCACGATGAAAATCCACCGGATGAAAATGTAGACCAGCCACCGTCGTAAAGGCCTCCTCCAAAACCACCAAATCCACCCGGCCTGTTTTTGTTTGAGAGTTTGATAATGATGAAAATGACAACAAAAATTACAATAATAATCCAGAAACCCACTTTAGGTTTATCCTTGGTTTCATCAGCATTAAATTTTCCCTCTAATACTTCAATTATGCTATTTATACCTTCAGTTAATCCTTTCTCGTAATTCCCATTTTTAAATTCTGGTTTTATCTTTTTTTCGATAATTCGTTTACACAAAGCATCGGTAAGAAACTCCTCAGTACCGTATCCGGATGCTATAAATATTTTGCGAGGATTAGTGCAAACCAAAAATACCACACCGTTGTTTTTTCCTTTAATACCTACTCCCCATTTTTCACCCAATTTAAATGCAAATTCTGAGGCCTCGTAACCGCCTAAATCATTAACTATTACAGTTGCAATTTGGGTGGAGCTCGATTTATAAAATTTAGCAAGTTTACTCTCCAGCACTTGACCCGTTTCTGAACTCACTAATCCCGCATAGTCGTTAAATAATCTGCGTGGATTAGGTTTTTCCGGTATTACTTCGTCTTGCGCATAAACTTTAAAGCCAGAAAAAATAAGGCATAACAGGAATAAAGGAGAGTATAAAAGTTTGAGTATAGTTTTGTGCTTAGCCAAAAGAAATTTGATCGTTTAATTCGTTTGTATCACTTTTAGAATACGGGAAATGGGTTTTAAGTTGTTCGCCTGCTTTAATTATTCCTTCCACTAGGCCATCCGTAAATCTTTGTTCTTTAAATTTCTTTTGCATCGTATCTCTGGTATCGGCCCAAAAATGATCAGGAACTTTTTCATTTATACCTTTATCTCCAATTATCGCAAAACGGTGATCGGTTATGGCTAAGTATATCAAAACTCCATTTCGGAGTGTAGTATTAGCCATGCCTAGCTTGTTAAAAACATCAGCAGCGCGGTCTATAACATCGTATTTGCAATGCGATTCAATATGTACTTTTATTTCCCCCGAAGTATTAAGCTCAGCAATTTTTATAGCCTCAACAATCTTTTGTTGATCTTCTGGAGAAAAATGACTTTTCATTAATGACGTGAATTAAAATTTTACCTCCGGTGCTTTTTCAGAACCGGCTGTTGCTTTAAAGTAAGCTTTTTCGGTAAATCCGAACATACGGGCTTCCATCATACCTGGAAATTTTTTTATTGAGGTATTGTACTCCTTTACAAACTCATTAAATTTATTTCTTTCTACCGAAATTCGGTTTTCGGTACCCTCCAATTGCGACTGAAGTTCCAAGAAGTTTTGATTCGCTTTTAATTCGGGGTAATTTTCGCTTACCATCAACAAACGGCTCAGCGCTCCTGAAAGTCCGCTTTGTGCTTTGTCAAATGCTTCAATTTGTTCCTGACTTAGTTTAGAGGCGTCAATTTTAACACTGGTGGCACTTGCACGGGCCGAAACAACTGCTTCAAGGGTTGATTTTTCGAAGTTAGCATAACCTTTAACAGTATTAACTAAATTGGGGATTAAATCCGAACGACGTTGATATGCATTTTCAACTTGTGCCCACTGACTCTTAACTTTTTCTTCTTTTTCTACAAATCCATTGTAAAAACAAGAGGATAGGGAGAAAGATAATCCTAAGAGTAGTGCAACTAAAAAATTCTTTTTCATTTTAAAATTAATTTACTTAACAAAGTTAAAGTTAAGCAAAGTAAAAGTAATAGAAATGTTTTTAAGCGTATTTAACATCTATAACGCGATTAATTGGAATAACGGAGCCTTTCTTTAAAATAACTCTTTCGTTTGTTAGCCCCCAAACCGTAGTATCCACCATTTTAACTCCCTTTTCATCGGCAAAAACAATTTTAAATTTAATTTGCTCGATATTTCCTAAAGTAGTGGCTCTCTCTAAATTGATTTTACGATTGGCAATATCTTCTTTTGATGTTAAAATTTCTTCTTTAGGAAATCTTAAATTTTCCACCTCTTCTTTGTCGATTAAAACCGGCTTGCTGCTAATGTCTATCATATACTCAAGATTAAATTGTTGTTTTTGTACGTAAAGTGAAAAACTAAGTTACAATATTTTTTAAATTTTATTAAAATTTATTCGTTAACGGAAAAAACAAACATTTTAATCGTTTTTTCATTTATTTTAGCCTTCTCCGAAATCCTATAACCGGTAATCCATATGATCTGGCAGTTCCCATTTTCAATTATCCATATTTTACTTTTAGTGATAACTGAAACTTTTTCATCAATAAAAAAATCACTAAGTTTTTTTTCACCTTTCATGCCCAGCGGAACAAAAGAATCTCCTTCTCTCCATCTTCTGATTTTAAGGGGCCATATAATCGAGTCGGGATTTAAGTAAGCAATATTTTGGTTATTGTTTTTTTTATATTCGATGCTTGCCTCACGTTCCTCAATGTTTAAGTGGATAGGGTAACTTATCTGACCAATTCCGTTAATTAAATATTCTCTGGTTTCGTCGGGTTGATTAAAAGCTTCAACTTCTAAATAATTTCGGTTTAAAAATAATTGATGAGTTTTAGTATAAAAATATTTGCCACTGTTTTTACTTTTGTATGAAGCTATAATTTGATCAACCTGACTGCTATTGATGTTGTATGGTTTTAAAAGATAAAAGAGTGCAGCGTCAAGTAACTCCTCATCATTTAGAATGTCTAAATTGAATAAATCGGAAGTAACGTCTTTTTTTATTTTTAATTTTTCAACTAACTGCTGAAACCCAAAATGCATCATTTTTCTGTCATTTGTAAGATGTTGAATGCTGTTTATGATTCCATCTGTTCCTTTATCGGATATACTGTTAAGAAGTGGAATTAAATGATGGCGGATGCGATTACGTAAATAATCGTCTTTATCATTTGAAGAATCGCTCCGATAATTAATTAAATTATTTTCTGCAAAACGGATGATTTCTTCCTTTTTAAAGGACAGTAAGGGGCGTTTATAAATTTGATGATGCTGAGAAATACCGGTTAATCCATTAATACCTGATCCTCTCAATAGATTAATCAAGAAAGTCTCCATAGAATCGTCAGCATGATGTGCAGTTAATACATATTTTGCTTTTGTTTGTAACGCAAGTTTATAAAACCATTCGTATCTCAATATCCGCGCTGTTTCCTGAATCCCTTTTTTTAATTGACGGGAAGTTTCTTCTGTGTTAAAATCAATTGAATGAAATTCCTTGTTTAGTTTATCAGATAGTTGCCTAACGAATGTTTCATCTTCGTCTGATTCGATTCCGCGTAATTTAAAATTACAGTGAGCCATAATAAACGTGTAATTTAATTGGTGTAATACTGTTGCCAATACTACGCTGTCTATTCCACCACTACAGGCTACTATAAGTTTGTCTTCCTTATTAAACAGCTTATTGTCGTTTATAAAACGCTGAACACGAAGTGAAAAATTATCAGTATCCATAAATTGCTTTTAACATATTACCGGCTTTTACTAGGCACTCCTCATACTCTTCAGCCGGATTGCATAAATCAGTAATGGCGCTTCCTACAAAAAAAGAAAGTTTCTTTTGGAGCTCGTCATAAAATATACTTCTAATTACAACACATGAGTCGAAATTATTATCCTCATCCATAAACCCAATAGTGCCTGAGTAGTATCCTCGCTTAGAATATTCCGAATTGCTAATTATTTCGAGGCTTTTGGGTTTTGGGGCACCCGTCATAGAGCCCATGGGAAAATTATTATATAAAATTTCTTCTAGTGTTATTTCAGGATTAACTTCACACTCAATGCTCGAAATCATTTGAGCTATTTTGTTGTAGGTATAAATTCCATAAAGCTCCTTAACTCTAACAGTATCTTTTTGCGCGATTCTGGATAAATCATTTCTTATTAAATCTACAATC
>JBIICS010000234.1:0-2996 GCA_044238735.1 Bacteroidia bacterium | reverse complement strand
TTGCAATTAACCAGTATAGAGGAACAGCAATTAATATAATTAAAATGTAACTCTTTAGCTTGTCAGTAAAAAAGGTTGTGAGTGTAGTTTTGTTAAAACCAAATTTAGCTTCAATAACAAATTGAGAATAGTAACTAAAGGGTAATGAAATTATATCGCTCACAAAACCAATAATACCAAAAAAAACAAGGCTAATAATAATTTCGTTTGTAAGATGCACTCTTAAAAAGCTATCCAAAATCCCATAACCTTTAATAGCAAAAAAAATAAAAGAAAGTATAAAAGAAAATAATTCTACTTTTTTTGAAAATGAATGTTTTAAGTGTTCGTATGCTTTTGATTTCTCTTTCGTTTCTTCATTGTAAATATCCTTTACAAATTCGGGCAAAGGGGATTGTTGGTGTTTAAAGTTTAAATTATCTAAAACATAATCCCAAATAAAATAAAGGGTAGAAATTGTTATTAAAATATAGAATAATAGCGTTGGTGTCATTAAATTAGCATAGAAAATATAATACAAATATGGCAATTTTAAAGCATATGGTAGTGCCTAAAACAGTTAGATTCTATCAAAGTAGGGAGATTAATAATCAAATTAAGAATATTTGGGTTGTGCTTCATGGTTATGGTCATTTGGCTGAATTTTTCATTAGGAAATTTGACGCATTAATTGATGATTCATCTATGGTTATTGCTCCCGAGGGAATGCATCGATTTTATTTAAATGGCGTTTCCGGAAGGGTAGGAGCCAGTTGGATGACAAAAGAAGATAGAGATAATGATATTAACGATTATATTCAGTATTTAACTACTTTAATACAAAGCATCGCATTGGAAGCTAATCCCTTAGTAAAGATTAATTTAATCGGTTTCTCTCAAGGTGGTGCAACTGCATGCAGATTTGCCATGACCTCGGAAGTAAAATTAAATGCTCTTGTTTTGTATTCGAGTGTATTTCCTCCCGACTTAAATCTGAATCCCATAAAAATAAACTACATACCGTTTATTATAGCCTTAATGGGAGATGAGGACGAGTATGTTAGTGAAGTGGATTTTAGAGGTAATATTGAATTATGGAATCAGCAAGGTTTGAAAGCCGAACCCATATTTTTTAAAGGTAAACACGAAATTAATCCGGAAACTTTACAATTAATCAAAGTTAAGTTAGGTTAAGTTATGTTATGTTGACTGAATCCATCTAAATTTTGTTTTATTCTATGGTTTTATAGTTATTGCTTAAATTTCGCAACTTATAGTATAAGCCTCATCTTTCAACTATTATCTGTAAATTTGCATCGTGTTACTCGGTAAAATAAAAAATACAGCTACTCCTCGTTGGATAATCTTCTTGTTGGATGTTACAATAGTCTGTATCTCCTTGTTTTCGGCCTATTTATTAAGGTTTAATTTTGTAATTCCTCAAAAAGAAATTGCCTCTTTTGGTATTATTTTTCCTTTTATTGCGGCCATGAGTGCCCTTATGTTCTTATTTTTTAAAACTTATGCAGGTATAATTAGATATACTAGCGCTCAGGACAGTCAGCGTATATTTTTTGCTACTACCACCTTATCCATAGCCTTGTTGGTTAGCAATTTTATTAATTTAAAGCTCACAAATGAAACATACTTAATTCCTACCTCTATTGTATTAATTTCTTATTTATCCTCTTCTTTTTTACTGGTGGTTTATCGAATTGTAATTAAAAGCATTTATTTACAACTAAAATCGGAAACTCGCGAAAAAGCGAATATTGTTATTGTTGGTGCAGGGGAGTCGGGGATTATTACCAAACGTACTTTAGATCGCGATGTTGCTACAAAATATAATGTAATAGGTTTTATTGATGAGAACCCTAAGCTTAAAAACAAAAAACTGGAGGGTACTAAAATATACGAACCGCAACAGCTAGCAAAGTTAGTAGAGGAATACAAAATTCAGTTTTTAATTATTGCTATTCCCAATATTTCGGCTGCAAAAAAACAAGAACTGGCCGATTTATGTATTAACCATAATATAAAACTTTTAAATGTTCCGCCGGTTAAATCATGGATCAATGGTGAATTAAGTTTTAAACAGATTAAAAAAATTAAGATCGAAGAGTTGTTGGAGCGCGATCCAATTCAACTCGATGAAAAAGCTATTGGTCGATACCTAAGTTCAAAAAAAATACTAGTTACAGGTGCTGCCGGTTCTATTGGCAGCGAATTAGTGAGACAAATTATTAAGTTTAATCCGGGTAAATTAATTTTAATCGATCAGGCCGAAACTCCATTGTATGAAATTGAATTGGAACTTCAGGAAAAATTTGCTCATTTTAAAAATTCAGAAGTGATTATTGCTGATATTACTAATCGCGATCGTCTGCTACAGATATTTGCCAAACATCAGCCCGAGGTTGTATTCCATGCGGCTGCATACAAGCACGTTCCTTTGATGGAACACCATCCGGCTGAGGCTATCGAGACCAATGTTTTTGGCACCAAAAATTTAGCCGATTTAGCGGTTGAGTTTGGTGTGGAGCGTTTTGTTTTTGTTTCAACTGATAAGGCTGTAAACCCAACTAATATAATGGGGGCAAGTAAGCGTATTGCAGAAATTTATGTTCAGTCCTTAAACAATAATAATCAAAACACCCGATTTGTTACTACTCGTTTTGGAAATGTTTTAGGTAGCAACGGTTCAGTAATTAATCGTTTTAGAAAACAAATAGATAACGGTGGCCCTATTACCATTACGCACCCCGATATTACTCGCTTTTTTATGACTATACCCGAAGCTTGTCAGCTAGTATTGGAGGCCGGAGCCATGGGAAAAGGGGGAGAGATTTTTGTTTTTGATATGGGTAAATCGGTTAAAATTGTAGACCTGGCAAAGAACATGATTAAGTTAAGCGGATTAGTATTGGGCAAGGATATACAAATTGTGTTTAGTGGGTTACGCCCAGGTGAAAAATTATACGAAGAATTATTAAGTAACCAAGAAAACACACTACCTA
>JBIICS010000232.1:0-3043 GCA_044238735.1 Bacteroidia bacterium | reverse complement strand
TTTGATTTTAGAAGCATTCGACAGCGACAACAACATAAGAATGATTCAAGGTACCACTCGAATAAAAAACAAAGACGGCGTAATGATAGATGTTCCTGAATATACTGCCAATGCTAATATGCATCTTACTTCGAGCTGGAGAATATATGACCGTGAATACCATAAAATTTTTGATCAGATTATGAATGTAAATGACAGGGGTTTTACCGGTATTGGTCCTACAGAACAAGCTGCAGCTTCAAATTTACCAAACAAACGAATAATGCTAAATCAAACTGGTTTTGCAGCCGGCACCCAGTTTGGTCAGCGTATTAGTCCAAATTGGATTAAAGTAACACGCACTTATTACAAAGGTAAAGGAGACGATATGAAATTTGGTTATCGTTTAGCCAAGAAAGGAGATTGGGATAAAGCCGCACAGGTATGGAATAGAAATTCTAATAATCTAAATAAGAAAAATGCCGGAAAAGCTTGCTATAACATGGCTTTAGCTTGTGAAATTGAAGGAAAACTTGATCTGGCCAAAGAATGGGCTACAAAATCATACGAAGAATTTGGTTTTAGATCCGCCTATTTTTACAAGGGAATATTAGTAAACCGAATTAACGACGAAAAAAGATTAATACAACAACTTGGCGAATAAGCTTTATATATTTCTGTTTTTAATTATTTCCGCTCCTTTATTTGCTCAACTGGATGAAGAATCAATTATGGAGAAATTCAGTCCGCCCGGTTCTAAAACACTAACAAGTTTAAAAAAAGTACCTAAGAAAACGGCTGATATTTACAAGCTTAAATTAAATAATGAACTTATAGATGGCAAATCTATTCAACATTTAAACAAATTAACCCAACTGGAATTTATCAGCCTTACAAATAATGGGCTATACAGCATACCCATAAAACTATACAGCCTTAGATCGGTTCTTTATTTTGCATCGTTTCAAAATAAATTAAATTTTATTGATAGTTTAATTGGCAACTGGGATCAACTCCTTTTTTTTCAAATTAACAACTCAGAATTAGATAGTTTACCCGGCAATATTGCTTATTGGCAAAAGGTGAAGATTATTAATATTGGCAACAATAAACCTGATTCTCTTTTTAAGTTACCTTCTAGCATTGGCTATCTATCCAATTTAGAGATACTAAGAATTACAGATACACCACTTGATACATTACCAAGAAGCCTTGGCGAATTAAAACGTATGCATACATTAGAAATTAAAAATTGCGGTCTTTTACGGTTACCAAAAAAGTTAGGTAATCTGTCATCATTAACCTATCTAGATCTTGAAAATAACCAAATAGAAGCTATACCAGAGCACTTGTATAATCTTAAAAATCTGGAATATTTATCTTTAAAAAACAATCCTCTAAAAAAATTAAATCCTAAAATAAGTGAATGGCAAAAATTAAAAACGTTAGACTTAAGCGGTTGCCTCCTAAGTGCTCAGGAACTTACTGAAATTGAAGCATTACTTCCCCGTTGCAAGATTTTACATTAAAACTTAATAAAGGTTAAATGAATAAATAAGACGCTCCAAAAAAACTACAAATCTTAATAATTATCTATATTAGTCAAATTAGAAAAACTCTATGAAACGTATACTTTTTATTTATTTTCTATTTTTTGGAATTCTTAAAACTCAAGCCCAACAAGTTAGCCAGGGCGCAATGGATAAATTAGGAACTTTAATTACATTAATTGAGCGATATTATGTAGATAGTGTTAAAGAAAAGAAACTAGTTGAAGATGCCGTGGTAGGCATGTTAAAAGAATTAGATCCGCACTCTACTTATATTGCGCCCGAAGATTTAAAAGAAATGAACGAGCCTCTGGAGGGGAACTTTGAGGGAATTGGTGTTCAGTTTCAAATTGTGAATGATACTATTACTGTAATCTCTCCAATTGCCGGTGGTCCTTCCGAAAAATTAGGGATAGAAGCTGGTGATAAAATTATTAAGGTGGAAGATAAAACCGTAGCCGGTGTTAAAATAAAAAATGAGGATGTAATGAAGTTACTCCGTGGAAAGAAAGGAACAGTGGTTAATGTTTCTATACTTAAATCCAACAGCAAACAAATAGTGGAATATCCGATTGTAAGAGATAAAATACCGATTTACAGTGTAGATGCGCGCTATATGATTGATAAGGAAACCGGATACATAAAAGTAAGTCGCTTTGCTCAAACTACTTTTGATGAATTTCAGGAATCGCTAAAGCAACTTAAAGCAAAGGGAATGAAAAATCTCATTTTAGATTTGCAGGATAACGGTGGTGGATTCTTACATATTGCCATTAAAATGGCTGATGAGTTTTTATCAGATAAAAAGTTAATAGTTTATACAAAAGGTATCTCCTCTTCGGAAGAAAAAAATCTGGCAACCGGTAAAGGCGATTTTGAAAAAGGAAAACTTGTTGTTTTAGTAAATGAAGGTTCTGCCTCTGCAAGCGAAATTGTTTCGGGCGCCGTTCAGGATTGGGATAGAGGCTTAATAATAGGACGAAGAACATTTGGAAAAGGATTGGTACAAAGGCCATTTAACTTACCCGATGGATCTATGGTTAGGCTCACCACCGCTCGTTACTACACTCCTGTTGGAAGAAGCATACAACGACCATATGAAGGCGGAACAGAGGAGTATTACAAAGATCTCTATAATCGTTTTAAACAAGGTGAACTCACAAATAAGGATAGTATTCATTTTCCTGACTCCCTTAAGTTTCATACACCTGCTAAAAGGGATGTTTATGGTGGTGGTGGTATAATGCCGGATATTTTTATACCAATTGATACTACTCGCAATTCATCCTATCTGATTGAATTAAGCCGTAAAGGCGCCATAAATCAGTTTGTTGTAAAATATATTGATACTGAACGTAAAAACATTTTAACCCGTTTCCCCGATTTCGAATCCTTTAAAGCCGGATACGAAAAAATAGAAAAAGACTTTAATAGCCTATTCCTAGCATATTGCGAAAAAGAAAAAATTAAATTTGACGAGAATGGTTATAATCTATCTAAGTCTATCATTCAAT
>JBIICS010000231.1:0-3080 GCA_044238735.1 Bacteroidia bacterium | reverse complement strand
TTTTAGTGAGCCTTGATTTTTTTGTTTACTTTTTGCATCAAGGCAAAAAGTAAATCGGGGCTTGGGGCAGAAGCCCCAAGGACGAAATGAGTTTAAAATTATTATCAAAAAACTCAAAACTCAAAACTATAAACCATCCCACACGTCTTTCCGGCGCATGCCGGAATCTATGTCATAAAAAGATTGCGGCTCGGAGGCCGCAATGACGGAGTGTGTTGATCAATTAGACATGTACTATATTTAACCCCACTTCGTCATCCCGGGCTTGACCCGGGATCTATACTATTAAGTTCTCAAATTAAATAAAGAACCTAAAAAGATTGCGGCTCGGAGGCCGCAATGACGGAGTGATGAAAACTGCAAACTCAAAACTACAAACTCAAAACCATCCCTCTAAGTCTTTCTGTCGCAATCTGGAATCTAAGTCATAGAAAGATTGCGGCTCGGAGGCCGGATAGCTGAAGACTAAAAAACTAATCAATCATAAAAATCTCATTCTCTTTTGTTTTTAAAAAACTGCTTAATCATTCCAGATGATTCCTCCTCTTTTAAACCGCTTGCTACGGTAGTTTTAGGATGTAATAGATGGGTACCACAGGTTTTATAACCTCTTCTCTCGTCCTTTGCTGCGTATACTAATTTTCCCAGTTGGGCCCAGTATAAGGCGCCTGCGCACATAGGGCAAGGTTCTAGCGTAACGTAAAGTGTACAATCGTTTAAATATTTTCCGCCAATGGCATTAGCAGCAGCAGTTATTGCCTGCATCTCGGCATGAGCAGTAACATCGTTTAACTTTTCGGTTAAATTATGGGCTCTTGCAATAATTTTATTGTTACTAACCACAACAGCCCCTACCGGCACCTCATCTTGCTCATACGCTTTCTGCGCTTCTTTTAGCGCCTCATTCATAAAATATTCGTCGTTATAAGGGTTTATTTCCATAACAAGGGGTTATTTTTTACTTTTGTAAGCCAAAATTATCAGATAATTCCTTAAGAAAAAATTTATGCTTAGAACACATTCATGCGGAGAGTTAAACTTATTAAACATTAATCAGTCTGTTACCTTAAGTGGTTGGGTTCAACGTTCTCGCGATTTAGGTGGAATGACCTTTGTGGATTTGCGCGATCGTTATGGAATTACCCAACTAGCTTTTAATATGGAAACTAATTCCGCCTTGTGTTTGGAGGCCCGTAAATTAGGTCGTGAATTTGTTATTTCGGTTAAAGGTTCTGTTAAGGAGCGTGAAAGTAAAAACATTAAAATTTCAACCGGAGAAATAGAAATAATTGTTACTGAATTAACTGTTTTAAATTCAGCTAAAACACCTCCATTTACCATCGAGGAAAATACAGATGGTGGGGATGAATTACGAATGAAGTATCGTTACCTGGATCTGAGAAGAGATATAGTAAGAAAAAACCTTGAACTCCGTCACCGAATTGCAATCGAAACTCGAAACTATTTAGATAAGCAAAATTTTCTTGAAGTAGAAACTCCCGTGTTAATAAAATCTACACCGGAGGGGGCACGTGATTTTGTTGTGCCTTCACGAATGAATCAAGGTGAGTTTTATGCTTTGCCACAATCCCCTCAAACGTTTAAGCAATTATTAATGGTGGCTGGCTTTGATCGTTATTATCAAATTGTAAAATGCTTTAGGGACGAAGATCTTAGGGCCGACAGGCAACCCGAATTTACTCAAATCGATTGTGAAATGAGTTTTGTAGAACAAGAAGATATCATACAAACTTTTGAAGGGTTAATTCGTCATTTATTTAGTAAAGTGAAAGGAATTAATATACCGGCTATGGAGCGTATTACTTATTCGGATGCAATGCGTTTATACGGAAACGATAAGCCTGATCTACGCTTTGAGATGAAATTTGTAGAGCTTAATTCTATTGTAAAGAATAAAGGCTTTAAGGTGTTTGACGATGCTGAACTAGTTGTTGGTATTTGTGCTAAAGGCGCATCGGGATATACCCGCAAACAGTTAGATGAATTAACAGAGTGGGTTAAACGTCCCCAAATTGGCGCTACAGGCATGGTGTATTGCCGTTATGGTGCCGATGGTTTAAAATCGAGTGTTGATAAATTCTATAATCCGGATGAATTAGTTAAATGGGCAAAAGCTTTTGATGCTCAGGAGGGCGATTTGATGTTAATACTGGCTGGAGACGCTGAAAAAACACGTAAGGCCTTAAGCGAATTACGTTTAGAAATGGGGAATCGTTTGGGATTAAGAAATAAAGAAGTATATAAATGCTTGTGGGTAATTGATTTTCCCTTGTTGGAATGGAATGAAAACGATACAAATTTATTAGAATCATTGCGAGGAAGGTGGGTAGCCAAGCATCACCCTTTTACATCCCCAAAGCCGGAAGACATTCAGTTATTAAGTACCGATCCGGGAGCCGTTAGAGCTAATGCATACGATATGGTTATAAATGGCGTGGAAGTGGGCGGAGGTTCAATACGTATTTTCGATCGTAATTTGCAGGCTAAGATGTTCGAAACGCTTGGCTTTTCGGCTGAAGAGGCGCAGGCACAGTTTGGATTTTTAATGAATGCTTTTGAATTTGGTGCGCCACCACACGGTGGTATAGCGTTTGGTTTTGATCGATTATGTTCTTTATTTGGCGGTGCTGACAGCATACGCGATTTTATTGCCTTCCCTAAAAACAACAGTGGTCGCGATGTTATGATTGAAGCGCCAAGCATGATAAGCGATGAGCAATTAAAAGAATTGGCTATTAGTTCTACAGCAGAAAAAAAATAATTTTTCTAAATAGTTCAGCATATAAATTGAATACGTCTGATGAGTGGGGTGCTATTTAATTAGGAGGTATTAATGAAGTTTTTTTGATTTCAATTCTAAACTTTGTCTAATTCAAAACCATCCCTTACTTCCTCCCTGCGCATTTCGGAATCCAAGTCATAGAAAGATTGCGGCTCGGTGGCCGCAATGACGGGGTGTGTTGATCAATTAGACATGTACTATATTTAACCCCACTTCGTCATCCCGGGCTTGACCCGGGATCTATACTATTAAGTTTTCAAATTAAATAAAGAATCTA
>JBIICS010000230.1:0-3094 GCA_044238735.1 Bacteroidia bacterium | reverse complement strand
TATGGAGCCGAGAATTTTGGATGTTCATAGCGTCATTGGTGCTGTGTATTTCTGCTTTTCAAATAACGTTTACTACCTCAATTCCTGTAATTAATAAAGTGCTAAATCTTTCCAAAAAAATAGCCCCTCCAACCGATCCTATTTCTCATTACAATAGCTGGCAATTACCCTTTGCTATAATAATTGCTTTAATTATGGCTATAACTCAATTCTTTAAGTACAAAAAAACCGATCCAAAAGTTTTCTATAAACAAATTGCATGGTCTACTATTTTTAGTTTGTTTATTGCGATTGTGGTAAGCGTGTTGTGGGGATTTAGTAAGTTTTATTACTCCTTATTCTTTTTTGCAGCTATTTATTCTGTTTTGGCCAATACCGAATATTGGTTACGCGTTTTAAGCGGAAAAATTAAATCGGCGGGTGCTTCTATTTCTCACATTGGTTTTGGGTTAATATTGGTGGGGGTGCTAATTTCTACCTCCAAAAAAGAAATTATTTCTCAAAACACCAGCGGAATAAGTGTAGAACAATTGGGTAAAGATTTTAGGAATTCAGAAAATATCATGCTTACCAAAGGCGATACCTTAAAAATGGGTGATTATTATGTTACTTATCAAAATAAATATCGCGAAGGGGTTAATTTGTATCATAAAATAAATTACCTCAGCAAAGTAAACGGATCTTTTGTTAAAGAATTTACACTCGAACCGATCATTCAGTTAAATGATAAAATGGGTAATGTAGCGGAACCGGCAACTCGTCATTTTCTTCATAAGGATGTTTATACGCATATTACATTTGCCGATTTAGAGGATCAGGATACAAAGCCTAAGGAGTGGAATGAAAAAAAATATAACGCTTTGCAGATAGGGGATACTGTTTTTACAAGTACAGCTATTGTTACTGTTGAGGGAATAAATAAGGAAATAAAAAACAAGAATGAGTTAAAACTTAGAGAAAATGATATAGCGTTAAGCCTCAACTTAAAAATAAGAGCTATGGATGGCAGTGTTTATACTGCTGAGCCTGTATTTGTAATTCGAGATAATTATATCTATCCAATTGAAGCTAAAGTTGAAAAGCTAAATCTTCGTTTTTTATTTACTAAGCTTGATCCCGTTTCCGGTAAAGTGGATTTAAATGTTTTTGATAAACCGGAAGCTAAAAAAGAATTTATCGTTTTGAAAGCAATTATTTTTCCGGGCATAAACGTTTTATGGTTAGGTTGCTTAGTGATGATTGTTGGTTCCATAATTGCTATTTACAGCAGAATAAAAAATGCAAAAACAGTCTGAGCAATTTAAACCTTCCATCGTAATTATTGGCTCCGGTAATTTGGCTACACATTTAGGTCGTGTTCTTATAAAACGAGGGTATAATTTGGTGCAGGTTTTTAGCAAAACAATGGCAAATGCAAAAGCGTTAGGCACCGAATTAAATGTGCCATTTTCTAATTCGGTTGCTAAATTAAATAAAGCAGCGGATATTTATTTTTTGTGTGTAAAGGATGATGTGATCCATCAATTTTTAAATAAAATTGATTTAACCAATAGGCTAATTGTCCATACATCCGGAAGCACTCCTCTTAATATTCTTAGGCCATATTCTAAAAATATTGGTGTATTTTATCCTCTTCAAACATTTAAAAAAGAACAAAAAGCAAAATTTAAAGAGGTTCCTTTATTAATTGAAGCCAATACAATAGCTAACAAAAACAAATTATTAAGTATTGCGCGTAATTTAAGTAACAATGTTTATGAACTTAACTCAAAACAGCGGCAGCACTTGCATTTAGCAGCTGTTTTTGCATGTAATTTTACAAATCATTTATACACTATTGCCGAAAGTATTTGCGTTCAAAATCAAATCGACTTTAACTTACTTAAGCCGCTAATAAAAATAACAGCTAAAAGAATTGAGGATGTAAGTCCGGCCGTTCTGCAAACTGGTCCAGCTTCACGAAAAGATTATAAAACTATTGAATTACAGGAATTGTTGTTAAAAGATGATCCGGTTCTATTAGAAATTTATAAATCTTTTACAAAAGAGATTTTAAAACTTAGTGTACAAGTACAAAAAAGGGAGATCTAAATTCTCCCTTTTGTTTTTTAAAAATCTAATCCGTCCTGGTTTCCGCCTCCGCCATTTCCATCGCCTCTACGCATGGATTTAAATTTACGCATAATGGAAGAGTCCATTTTTCCAAACATATAGGTAACAGAAAGTTTAAAAAATCGTGTTTCTCTTCTTCTGGATAAGTCCTGATTATAAAATTGAGTTTCATAATGTGTACCCATTCTTTTTGTATTAAACACATCACTAATGGTAAAATTAAAGGTCCACTTCATTTTAATGGTTTTACCAAAGCTTAAATCTGTAAAATAAACCGGATTGGTAGTGCCTTGTGGAATAATTTTAGGTGCTTCATAAGTTCCGTTTATTTGCGTGTTAACATCCCAAGGTAATTTGTAGGATAAATTTAATTTAGCTATGTAACTGTAACCGGTGTTGCTAAACGACATGGGGCCTGCGTTCCAGGTAATATAGGTGTAAAAAATATTTGTGTTTAATGTAACATCCAGTTTTTTAATGTTAGTTGCCTTAATGGTATTATCCCAACCATACGAAATGGCATTTGATCCATTGGTAAAGGTATTTACCAGTGTAGCAGAATTTGGAGTTAAGGGATAACTTATATTGGTTATTGGGTTTTCGGTTTGTCGTAAATAGAAGGAAGGTAGCCAGTTTATTTTTCCTTTAATGAGATTGTAATTTATTTCGGCCAGATTAATAAATTCGGGGGTTAGTTGCGGATTTCCAATTCTGATATTTTGCTGATCGGCAAACATAATAAAGGGCATTAATTGGAAAAAATTAGGACGATTTATTTTACGTGAAAAATTCATTTGAATTTCTTGTCCTGTACCAAATTTTTTGGATAAATAAATACCCGGGAAAATTGATTTCATAATATTTCCACTACTATTCGGATACATGTATGAGAACTTTTGGTTCTTATTTACAATATTTCCGGCATAATAGCTTTGTTCGAAGCGAAGTCCACCCTGATAATTAAACCAATTGGTTTGTCCAT
>JBIICS010000229.1:0-3119 GCA_044238735.1 Bacteroidia bacterium | reverse complement strand
ATTTAATGTTTTTGTTTTGGCTTCGCCAAAACAAAAAACAACTGCATTGCCTTCGGCAATGTGAGTCTTAGGATTGCTATATGCTCTCCTTAAATCTTTATGTTAAACATTCAATCAAATTTTAAAATGAATTTAATAATATCATTTTCTGCAATAGCAATATTGCTGATGGGTTCAGTTGCGTATGCCCAAGAACAAGACACAACAAAAACAAAAACATTAAAGGAAGTAGTAATTTCTGGAGCTATTATTAAAAAATACACAGATACCATTTCTACTTCTTCAACCAGACTTCCTTTGAAATTAATTGAAACGCCACAAACCATTCAGGTCATTACGAATGATATATTAAAAGATCAGCAAGCACAAAACCTTAATGAGGTTACTAAAAATATGACTGGTGTAGTAAATAATAACATGTACACCTCTTACACTATGAGAGGCTTTAGTAATTATTGGCCAAATTCATTCATAACTTTTGATGGCTTTATTGGAAATATGTATCAGTGGAGTCAAATGGTTCAATTATACAATATTGATAAAGTTGAACTGATATCTGGTCCGGCATCCGCATTATTTAGTGTAGGAACTCCAGGAGGAGTTATTAATATGGTAACCAAACGACCTCAAGAAAAATCTAAGTATTCTTTCAATGCTCAATATGGCTCATGGAATTTTATGGATGTTTCAACCGATCTAACAGGAGCATTAACTAAAAATAAAAAACTGTTGTATCGTTTAAATATCGGGTACAATTCAACAAATAGTTTCAGGCCGTATCAGTACACTAAAAATGCTTTGATTGCTCCTTCTCTTACATATAATTTTAGCGATAAAACTTCAATTGACTTGGATTATGTATATGCTTACAATAATACCCGCTTTGCATATGATCGGGGAGGATTAGTATTTATGAATCCGGACAGTACATATAACTGGAATGGGGCATTGAGTAAATTTGTCCACAATAGTCCTGCTGACTATTCTTCTATCAACACCCATTATACAACATTTAGATTTAATCATGCTTTTAGTGATAAAATAAAAATCACCTATTTATCACGTTACAGAAATACGGTCTTTGAAATGGGAGAACATTACGGTGTATATTACGGTAATAATTATCTAACAAACCTAGACACAATAAATCGCAATTATGACAAATGGTTATACAAACCTTATAATTTTCAAAATAGTGTATTTACCACAATCCAGTTAGGGAATGAGAAATTAAAGCACCGTATAGTTGCTGGTTTAGATTATCAAGTTTATGGCGATAGAAAAAACAATTACATTGATGGAGCTGCGACACCATTGGCAATAAACAATCCAAACTATAGCAATGATAATTTCAGTAACTATACAATTGACTCTTTAACATTTGTTCAAGATGATAAGGAAACAACAAAGCAACTTGGCGGATATGTTCAATATATGTTAAGCTATAATAATAAGTTACATTTGTTACTTGCAGGGAGATATGACACTTACCATTCTATCATTTCACCTCTTTCAGCAATGAATTACAGATCCGAAACAGACTCTTCGGATGTTAATGCGTTTTTGCCAAGAATTGGATTAGTTTATAATCTAAAAACTAATCAAAGTGTTTATACAAGTTATTGTGAATCATTCCAACCTCAAACCTCAAATAGTAAAGGAAATGGTGGACCATTCCCTCCACAAAAAGGTATTCAATATGAAATAGGTTACAAGGCAGAATGGCTAAAACAAAGACTGTTTACTACTGTAGCGTTATACAATATTGATTATGTAAACGTGCTAAGACCAGATCCTAGTGACCCGTCAGGAGTGAAACAAATGCCCGCTCCAGGAGTAAACAGTAAAGGTGCTGAATTTACCGTACAGGGTAGAATTAATAATTTTAATATCATTGCTGGTTACGCATATAATAATGTTACTTTCTCCAAAGAAAGCCCTTTAGGTATTAAAGGAGGCAGATACGATAATTCACCATATCATTTAGCTAACTTATGGCTTAAATATACATTTGCTGAAAAAAGCAAATTATCAGGTCTAAACATTTCATTAGGTGGTAAATATGTGGGTGATAGAGTAGGTTCTGGATTTAACCAACATTTTGTGCTTCCTGCTTATTTTCTGTTAGATGGAATGATGTCATATAAAATAAAACAATTTGAGATTACATTTAATGCATATAACCTTTTAAACACTAATTACATTCTAGGTGCTTACTATTCAGATTTACAAGTACCAGTTGGTACACCAGCAAATTGGAGATTAGGCATTTCTTATACCATTAAATAATAGAAAAACTAATATGTAGGACAACCGATTAGTGTTGTCCTACTTTTTTCATTTACTATGAAAACACTATTTAAAATACATAGTTGGTTGGGTTTATTTAATGGGGTATGGCTTGTAATATTGGGTATTTCAGGATCACTTTTGGTTTATTATGTTGAGATAGATCGATATATTAATTCTGATGTGCTTAGAGTAGAAAAAAAGAACGAAAGACTATCTGTTGATTCACTTTATAAAATTGTACGAGCTAAACATCCTGAAGCTAGTGGAACCAATATTACTTATTTTCCTAAGGATGATAATGATTGTTATAGCTTTCGACTGTATGACAATGCAAAAATAAAATCTAACTTTTACAGTTGGGATTTATATCAGGTAGACATAAATCCATACACAGGAAAAATTGTAAGAGAGGGCTATTATAGAGATTTTGTAAGTTTTTTACATTGGCTTCATACGTTCCATTATTCTTTGCATATGGGAACACCCGGCTTATTGATCATCACGATAGCAGGAATCCTGTTGTTTCTAAACATATTGACTGGTATAGTTATATACAGAAAATACTTCTTCAAAGCGATGATATTTCGAGCGCCCGTGCAATGGAAAAATTGGAGAACAGGAACCTCTGGACTACATAGGTATATTGGAGTTTGGAGTTTATTTTTTAATATCGTTATTTTTTACAGTGGATTACAAATGAATTGGACTGTGTTTGATAAAAAAACATGGGCAACACCAGTTGAACAACCCAAAAATATAAAACCCTATACAAACATTGATAAACTCATTGCAAAAACGGATTCTATTTTTCCAGGTTTTAAAATAGA
>JBIICS010000097.1:0-11012 GCA_044238735.1 Bacteroidia bacterium | reverse complement strand
GCGGCAGCCTCTGCGTCTGCCTTAGCTTTGGCATCAGCTAATGCTTTAGCTTTAGCCTCTTCATCTGCTTTCTTTTTTGCTTCGGCTTCTAAACGTGCTTTCTCCAATGCTTCTGCTTTAGCTTTATCTTCTGCCTCTTTTTTCAGTCTTGCTTCTTCTGCTGCTTTGGCGGCGGCTTGTGTTTTAGCCTCCAATTCAGCCTTCCTTTTGGCTTCGGCCTCAGCCTTCAGTCTGGCATCTGCATCAGCCTTTGCGGCGGCTTCTGCCGCAGCTTTAGCTTTGGCCTCAGCAATTGCTTTTACTTTAGCTTCCTCTTCCAACTTCCGTTTAGCATCAGCCTCTGCCTTTGCGGCGGCAGCGGCCTCGGCATTTTTCTTAGCTGCCTCCTCGGCTAATCTTTGCTCTAATTCATCCTGAAGTTGGGCTAATTGAGACTGAACTGATTTAGAATACTGTTTATCATAATCAAAACTTCTGGCAACATGATTATACGAAATCTTGGCAACGGGATTATTTAAAATTGAGGTGTTTAGTCCAGGTATTTCCTCAAACAAAGAAATCTCCCAACCAGCAAAAGTAAAAATATCCTCCCCCTCTTTAAATCCTACAATATCATCAGGAGGTATTCCCTTAGTACTAACACTAATTAATTTGGAAACATGCCCCGGTTTAGAAAATTTTATCGTATAATCGGCATTACTCTCTAACTTAAAAACAAACTTACCACTTGGACTAGTAACCGTTTTCTCATGCTCTTTACCGTTTTTAATTAAAGTAACTGTGGCACCATCAAGCTTTTTATTATCCTTTTTTACCGTGGCACCAATATCCATAAACCATTTTGCCGGTTGCGAAAACAAGTCGAAGCAAAAAAACAAGCCTAGAGCTAAAAATAAAAAACGCACAAAATGGGTTTATTGATAATAACCCGCTAATTTAGCAAAATAGAAGCGATTAAATACCATGTACTCTTACTCGTATTGGGAAAATGAACAGTTTTTTTTAAACAACGATTTAATAATCATTGGGAGCGGTATTGTGGGTTTATCAACGGCTTTGTTTTATAAAAAAAAGAATCCAAAGGCCCGTGTATTGATTTTAGAAAGAGGTGCTATTCCTTCCGGTGCTTCAACACGAAATGCCGGTTTTGCCTGTTACGGCAGCTTGGGCGAACTTTCTGACAATCTGGAAAGTCATGAATTGAATGAATTAATAAACCTGATGGAAAGAAGGTACCAGGGTTTAAAGTTATTAAGGGAAACACTGGGGGATTCAAATATCGATTTTATTGAATGCGGTAGTTATGAATTATTTACTGAAGAAAAGGATTATCAAAATGCTCTGAAAAATATTCAATTATTCAATAAAGAATGTCTCCGATTTTTACCTTCGGATGCTTTTTCAGTGGCAACCGAAAAAATAAAAGATTATGGATTTTCAGGGGTTAATCATCTAATTTTCAATCAATTTGAAGGATCACTAAATTCGGGTAAAATTTATAATGAGCTTTTATTAAAATGCTTAAAAATTGGGATTAAAATTTTAAATGGTATTGAGGTAGAGTCGATTGATTTTAACTCAAATTCAGTACAAATAAAAAACACACACTCCATAAAGTTTGGCAAGTTAATTCTATGTTCAAACGCTTTTTCCAAACAATTAATTCCCGAAATTGATGTTATACCGGGCAGGGGCTTGATATTGGTTAGTAAGCCTATTTTAGATTTAAAACTAAACGGCATATACCATATGGATAAGGGTTACATTTATTTCAGAAACATTGGGAACCGCCTGCTGATTGGAGGTGGAAGGAATCTTGATTTTAAAGGTGAAGAAACCCATCAATTTGGGACTAACATCTTAATTAAAGAAGCTCTTTTAAAATTAGCTAAAAACCAGATTTTACCCTACACTATATTTGATACAGAATTTGAATGGAGCGGTATTATGGCTTTTGGCAAAAATAAATATCCAATTGTAAAACATTTAAAGAATAATGTATATTGCGCAGTTAAAATGGGCGGTATGGGTGTAGCTATAGGAAGCATAATTGGAAAAGAAGCTTCAGAAATGCTATCGGTTTAAGTTCTTTTACATTTCATTCGATAGATTATAAATACTTTACGTTTGATCTTTCTTTTTATCAATGGTTCCTGTTTTTTTATTGAAGCCATAAGGACAATGGCGGCATCCGCTTTTACAACAATAACCACGCTTTAAATGATACTTTTCGGTAAATACAATAAATCCCTCAGGAGATTTATAATATTCGTCGGGTTCTAAATCATTAAATTTTGAAGAAATCATTTTTTAACCGGTGGTTTAGCGGGGGCTGTTTTTTTATCACTTTTTATTTCTGCGGGCTGTAAAGTAAAATTGAATACTTTTTCCATTTCTTCCTTATAATTGCTCATGCCTAAAATTTTGATCTGTTCTTCGATTTTTGGATATTTTTCAGTTTCGAGAATAAATTTATACTTGCCGGGCTCCAAATTAACGGTAAATCGTTCCGTTTTAAAATTTAGATCACGGTCGGTAATTAATAAAGTGTCCTTGTATACTTTTAAATGCACTTTGATATCTTTGGTCTCAATGCCCTCAAAAGTAACTAAACCTTTTAGTGCAGTTTTTCTTTCTTCCACTTCATTAAAAATAACTTTATAAATATCTAATTCTCCCATCGAGTCTTCCTTTCTGTACATTGATACATAAGCATCACGATTATTGGAACAAAGGGAGAACACCATATTATTATCTGGATTATTAATTGGATATCCAACATTTTCGGGCTTTGTCCACTCCTTTTTATTTTCATCCCAAAAAGATTTAAAAATATCATACCCTCCCATTGTCTTATGTCCTTTAGATGCGAAATAAAGTGTTTTTCCATCATCTGTTAAACGCGGGAAACCTTCATCATCATCGGTATTTATTATATCGCCTAAATTTTCGGGAACACCCCAATTACCATCCATATCTTTTTTAACAAGGTAAATATCGGCTTTTCCAATTCCTCCTGGTTTATTACTTACAAAATACATAGTTTTTCCATCAGGCATTATATAGGCTTCGGTTTCCAAATCTTTTGTATTTATAGCTGGCCCAAATTTTTCGGGTTTAACATATTTGCCCTTTATCTTTGTAGAAATATAGATATCACCATAAACCTCAGGGGTTTCTTGATAAACCATCAAGTTGTTGGCGTCTGTGCTCATTCCCACTGCTTGTTCATCTTCAGCTGTATTTACAATTGGACTTAAGCTTTTAGCTTTAGACCATTTACCATCTATAACTGTAGAAAAATAAATATCAGAGGTAAATAATCCATTTAGTCCGGTTAAATTTCCCGTGGTTCCTTTCCTGCGTGTTGTGAAGATCAGGTAAGATTCATCAGTGGTAACAAAAGGATAATAATCATCTTCGGATGAATTAACTTCCTTTCCCAAATTCACAAAAGTAACGTTTACCGGCTTTGCTACAAGTTCAATAGCATTTTTGCAAATTTCGATTTGACGATCCACGAAAGGATAATTTTTTGAGGTAGTAATCGTTCTTAATTCCTGATAAACCTTAATGGCTTCTTCGAAACGATAGGCCTGATGATAAGCGCTTGCTAAATCAATTAAGAGTTCTTCATTTCTTGAATTTGTTTTATCATTATTACGAACAAACTCAAGATGATCTATTGCTCTGCTTTTATCGCCACTAACACTTAGATAACAAATACCTATTTTTCTGTTTGCATCAAAATTAGCAGGATCTTTTTGTAAAATTTTTTTATAGCCTTTAATTGCGTCTTTATAAAAACCATCCAGAAAAAAATCATAAGGAGATAATTCTTCTTCTTGAGCAATTACCGAGGAAAAAGAAAAAAGTATTAAAACAGCTGAAATAATATTTTTCATAATAGAACTAAAATTGTAACAAATTACTATTTAAATGGTTGGAAAGAAAAAAAAATTGAAATTTTCTTTGAAATTTTAATCAATTTTTAGCTAGGCTTTAATTCTTACATTATTAAATTAACCAAAAAATAGATAGGAAATTAAAATAGCGGTAACAATCCCAATAAAGTCTGTAAACAATCCTGCAGATACTGCATAGCGTGAATTTTTGATTCCCACACTTCCAAAATACAAGGCCACAATGTAAAATGTTGTATCGGCGGAGCCTTGAATAACACTGGATAATCTACCTACAAAAGAATCTGCTCCAAAATTTTTCATTGCATCTACCATTAGAGCCCTCGATCCGCTTCCACTAAGCGGTTTCATTAAGGCTACCGGCAATGCATCCACAAATTGGGTGTCAAAACCAGCAGCAGAAAAGATCCATTTAATTCCTGCATTCAGATAATCCATTGCACCCGAGTTTCTAAATACACTAATGGCAACCAACATACCAATTAAAAAAGGAATTATTTTAATGGCTGTCTCAAATCCCGATTTAGCTCCATCAATAAAAGAATCATAAATATTTATTTTCCTATAAATACCAGCACTAATAAACGTGATTATAATTCCAAACAAAATAAAACTGCTGGCTACGGAGGATACTACTGTTATTTTTTCTTGAGGCAACTGATTTATGCCCCAACAAATTGATAAAATTGAACCGATAATTGCTACTATCCAAAAAACAAGCACCTTGTCAAATTTTAATTTCTGCTTTATTCCAACAAATAAAATTCCTGCAATAGTTGCTGTAAATGTGGCAAGTAAACAGGGAATAAATATATCGGCGGGATTTAAAGCCCCTGCCTGGAGGCGATAGGCCATTATGGAAACTGGTATTAAAGTTAATCCTGAAGTATGCAAAACCAAAAACATAATTTGAGCATTACTGGCCGTATCTTTATTTTGGTTAATTTCGTTTAATCCTTGCATAGCTTTCAAACCGAGAGGAGTGGCGGCATTATCCAGCCCTAATAGGTTAGCAGATAAATTCATAATCATTTGCCCCATTACCGGATGGTTTTGAGGGATATCGGGAAAAAGGCGAGAAAAAAAAGGGTTTATTAGCCGCGTAACAAAATTTATAGCACCTGCATTTTCACCAATTTTCATTATACCCAGCCATAAAGTCATTGCCCCTGTTAATCCAATAGAAATCTCAAAACCCGTTTTTGCTGAATCAAATGTTCCATTCATTATTTGGGTAAAAACCTCTAAATCTCCAAAAAAAATAAGTTTAATACTTGCTATGATAAATGCGATAACAAAAAATGCTATCCAAATGTAATTTAAGGCCATGCTCCAATTTACGCATAAACAAGCGCATAAATTTTCAACCTACAATAAATTACTAAAACTAAAATGTTGATTACCTGATTAAATTAACATGCCCATAATACTGATGTTTTCTTCCAAAAACATCCACCAGGTATATTTTATATATATACAAGTCTCGCATGCAGGGTTGCCCGGTATTATTAAACTTACCATTCCAACCATCTTTCCAATTAGTAGTTTTGTAAATTTCATTACCCCAACGATCGTAAATATAAAACTGATAATCCTTAGTTTCATTTACTCCAATTCCTTTAGGGAAAAATAATCCGTTATAGTCATCGCCATTGGGCGTAAATGCATTTGGAACATAAACTATAAATTCAGGATTTATTCTGATAATCTTAAATACAGAATCAACACAACCTTTATCAGATATAACTATAAGACCCACATTGTAATTGCCCGAATCGGCATATTGATACTCCGGATACTGCGGACTATCGGTAATTAATTTTCCACCTAAGGTATCTCCAAAACTCCAATACCACTGAGATATATTGCCTAACGATATATCCATAAAAGAAACTATTGGGTTTAAAACACTCGCATCTTTTGGTTTAAAATCAAAATTTGCAGTTGGTTTTGGATAAGACTCTATATAATTAATTTTAGTTAAACTATCTACACAACCAAAATTAGATCTTGCAATAAGTTTAATAGTATAAAAGCCTGGACTAAAATTATAACTTACATTTTCAACACTTGATACATACACATCATTTATATACCAGGAAAACTGCGAAATATTACTGGGGTTAGAAACAATAGTTGCATTTGCAAAATTTACCGGGAGTGGTTCACATCCAGCCAATGTATCGGCTAAAAAATCTACTACGGGGTAATCATATACATTTATTATTTTAATGATGCTGTCTCTACAATTGTTGTTACTTAAAACATAAAGTGTAACATTATAGGTTCCGGATTGAGGATAAGTAAAGCTGGTATTAAATGTTGTTGCGTCAATAGCTGAATTTGTTTCATAATCCCACTGATAGGTTAAGCCGGAATTATCCAATATATTGCTGGTATTTTGGAAATTAGTGGGATTACCTAAACAAACATTATTATAATTAAAATCTGCATTGGGGACAGGAGTTACTTCAATTTGTTTAATAAGTGTATCGGTGCAATTATTTGCATCAGTTACTATCAGTTGGGTATTATAAATTTGTGGCAAGTTGAAGGTATGAGTTGGATTTTGAATGGTTGAAGTACCTGAAAGGGAATTCAAATCAAATATCCAAGAATAACCCACTATACTTGAATTATTGGAAACCGAATTATCAGTAAATGAGGTTATGGTTCCTAAACATACTTTGTCGCTTGTAAAATCAGCATCCGGACTTTCAATAACGGTTAGCGGCTTAGTTATTGAATCCTTGCACCCTTCGGGAGACGTTACTGTTAAACTAACATTATAATTACCAAAATTAGAATAAGCATTGCTTTCGTTTGTGCTTTGACCCGTACCTTGCCCGAAACCAAAATTCCAATTAGATGTAGATCCTAAAGGAGCTACAGAAGTATTAGTAAAATAAATCGTTTGATTTTCACAAGCAACTGTATCATCAATTACAAATGTTGGAACAGGAATACAATTTACTTTTACCGGAATAGAAACACTGTCTACACAACCATCTGAACTTATAACTTTCAAAGAAACATCAAAGTTTCCACAATTAGGGAAATTAAATGTTGGGCTCTGAACGTTGTTATTTCCTAAATTATTAAAATTCCAACTGTAGGCATTAATAGTTGAACCGGAAGAAATTGAAGATGTATTAGTAAAGGTAGTTTGGTTACCAAAACACACCTCATTAAATGTAAAAGCAGCTTGTGGAATTGGGGCTACTCTAACGGTTACCACAGAAGTATCTTTACACCCGTTACCATCATCTACAGTGAGCGTGTAGTTGGTAGTAACTGCAGGAGAGGTTTGTAATGTATAGTTATTTACTGCCGAAATGCTGGGCACCGGAGACCATGAAGCCGAAACACCACCGGCTCCGATTATAGTTGCAATTTCGCCTGGACAAATAATTTCATTTACACTATTTACGGTAGAGGTTACACCCGGAAATAAGGTAATGTTTGCTGTTCCGTTACCATTACCTGAACAACCATTTGCGTCGGTAATGGAAGTAATTACATAATCACCCGGTAAATTATTAGTAAGATTAAAGGGACTAGATACAACATTAACGGAAAAAGGAGCACCTGCTATAGTGTAATTGACCGTCCAAGGTCCGTTACCAGTTAAATTAAAAGATACCGGTGGTGGTATTAAACCAAAACACACAGCCCCCCCTCCAGCAACTGTTCCCGCGGGTTGTGGATTTTGTGTTATATTGTAATTTTGGGTAAGCACATCCGAACAAGTTGTGGCATCTGAAATTGAAGTAAAAGACAAAGAAACCGAGCCAGAAGGAGAATACGTGTATGTGTTTGAGTTAACGGTTTGGTTTACCGGATTTCCATTTTCGGTGAATGAAATTTGGAACGGACTGGTACCGGTAAGATTTAAAATAATGGGTTGAGGAGTAGTGCCCTGACAATAATTAGCCCCACCGCTAAAAGTAGCCGATGGCTTTGGCTTTAGTCCAACTGAAGCCAAACCCGATGTGGTGCCCGGGCACCCGGCATCAGTTAAAGAAGAAACAGTATAATTTCCCACTGCACCAACATTAACATTTTGCGGATTATTGCTGGTCGTATAAGTTTGATTACCAGACGGACCATTTAACGTATAGGTATAAGGAGCAGTACCAATAAAATTTATTTGTACCGATGCACTGTCGCCACTGCATATATTAGTATTACCACTAATTGATGCAGTGGGAGCATTTTGAATAGTAATAACTTGTTGAGCTGGGGCCGGACAAGCACCCGAGCCGGGTAAACTAATTGTGTATGTTCCACTACTGGAAGAAGCAATATCAATAACACCTGTTGAATTATTAGCAAACACTAAACCGGGGGGCGATGAAGTAAACGTAGTTCCATTTGCAACATTAACAGGAGTAGGATTAGATCCACCTTTACAATAGGCATTTGAAGAATATTGAAAAGTTGCACCTGCAATAGGATTTATCTGCACGTTAACTGTGTCTGTAACCGTTACACCACAAAAAGTATAATAACTGGTGTATACGGTATTAGTAGTAGGCGAAACAGATATAGAAGGTCCGGTAGCACCGGTACTCCAGGAATATGTTCCGGTTCCACCAACCACATTAGCATTTAGAGTAGTAGACTGACCGACACAAATTTTATGAGGAGACGCACTTGCAGCCAAATTTATAGGACAACTTACCGAATTTGCCTCCAGCAAAACACCTGAATCATAAGCTCCATCTCCAACATCTGCGATTTCGAGTTTAATGGTATAAATTTCACAAGGTGTTACATTAATGGTTGCTATCAACATTTTGGTCATGCCATCATATGGATTAAGTTGTCCATTCGTATTATCATTGAAGTATTGTGCGTTTGTTCCGGGCCCTGAAGGAACAGTACCTGTGGGGGCATTACCATTGTTAATAGTATTAATAGTTACAGGAGTATTTGTTCCAGGCACCAATGCAATATTTCGATTTACATAATTACCACCCAATGGATTTGGACCAGAAACAAAAAAACCAAAAACATCATTATAAGAAGAGTTTACAAAATCCGAATATTCTTCTGAAGCAAAAACATAATTAATACTTAAGGTATTACATATTGGCTTAACTTGAAAGGTAAGCATACATCCATCTTCAGTAATATCATTGGTTAAAGGATCCAAATCGGGAAGAGTTGGACCTCCATTTGTATTACTCAAAAATATCGAAGCATCGTTTCCAGATCCACCAGTAATATCAGCAACACTACCGGTAGTTAAAATAACACCACTGGCTATACCTATATCGGAATTCAATCCATTTGAAAATGTTCCGGCGGCATCTGTTGGACAATTAAGAAGCGGTGTACCAATTACAGAAAGGCCACTACCAGTAAGTGCATTTGAAAGTTGCAATCCACTGTTACTAGGCGTAATAGCCAACTGCGCACTAGCAATTAAACTATTAAGTAAAAAAATTACAAATAACCATCGCCTAATTTTCATTACTATGAATTTAATTAAAATAAATCTTGTAGAAAAGATTTAATCTAATTTTAATAATTTACTTTTACCTCATTAAAGTTACATTACCGCTAAACTCCTTTTCTTCATTAGAATTGTTAGTTAAGGTAACGATGTAGTAATAGACTCCCTGGCTGCAACTACCACCATCCATATTTTCTCCATTCCACACCCCCGCAGGCCCGTCAAACTGATATACCTTTTTACCCCATCGGTTAAATATATCACAATGTAAATCTTTTATGCCTACTGCTTTAATAAACTTAAAAACATCATTGTTGCCATTATTATCAGGAGTAAAAACATTAGGAATCTCCAAAACATATTGGTCTTTAACAACTATTTTTCGCGAAACAGTATCCGAACAACCTCTGGTGTTAGTAACGGTTAATATTACTATATATTCACCTTCCTGCGTATATAAGTGCGACGCATTAGCAACTATACTTAAAGGAGAATTATCACCAAAATTCCATTGGTGTGATAAAGGTAAAGTAGTAGAATTATTTATGAATTTAACAGTATCCAGTGTGGTAGGACTATCAGGTGTATAAACAAAAGCTGCATTTACAGAGTTATCAATATAAATAGATACCTTAGCTGTATCCGAACATCCAGCAGCGTTTGTGCCTATTACTGTATAAATAGTATTAATGTTGGGTTTTGCTAAAACAGTATCATTAATTGTATTGTTTAAAGTAGATGAAGGTGACCACGTATAGTTAGTGGCGCCTGAAGCGATTAACTGTTTGGTATTTCCAAAACAAATTGAATCGTTAGGAGTTAAGGATAGAACCGGACTTGGGCTTTGAACTATGTTATAATTCTGATTTAAAGTTTGAGCACAAGAATTAGCATCGTTTAGCAAATTAAATTGTAGATTAACAGCACCTGTGGGAGTATAAGTGTAAGTATTTGTAGTTATAGTTTGACTAACCGGATTACCATTCTCAGTATAATTGAGCACAAATGGAGGTGTACCCGTAAAAATTAAAATTATTGGTGTTGGATTACTTCCTAAACAAAAATTACTGCCACCGCTAAATGTAACATTAGGTTTTGGTTTAGATGAAATTACAACATTGCCTGATGTAGATCCATTACATGCGGCATCGGATAGGGCCGATATTGAATAATTACCAATTTCACCAACCTTAACTAAATGTGGATTTTGAAAAGTAGTAAAGGTTTGGTTACCGGAAGGCCCGTTTAGAGTATATGTATAGGGGGCGGTACCATTAAAAGCAATTGATAACGTGGCGCTATCGCCACTACAAATACTGTTGGTACCCGAAATAATTGCAGAAGGAGCATTTTGAATAGTGATGGTTTGCTGGGCAGGTAAAGGACATGCACCGGAACCATCCAAACTAATTACATAGGTACCGCTATCGGAGTTTGCAATGTCAATTTCGCCTGTAGTAGTATTAATAAAAACTAGACCGGCCGGACTTGATGAAAACAAATTTCCATTTGCAACATTAATAGGTAACGGGTTAGATCCTCCCTTACAAAAAGCAGATGAAGTATATTGAAAAGTTGCTCCGGCAATGGGATTAATTTCTACACTAACGGTGTCAGAAACTGTTACT
>JBIICS010000096.1:0-11026 GCA_044238735.1 Bacteroidia bacterium | reverse complement strand
AAAACGCGACGGAAGAAAAGAAGCTGTAAAATTCGATAAAATCACAGCTCGTATACAAAAACTATGCTACGGATTAGATCCGGTGCACGTAGATTCGGTAAAAGTAGCCATGCGTGTAATTGATGGATTATACGATGGCGTTACTACTATGCAGTTAGATAATTTAGGGGCTGAAGTTGCCGCTTCATTAACAACGGTTCACCCCGATTATGCCATACTTGCAGCACGAATCGCTGTATCCAACTTGCACAAAAGCACCAATAAATCGTTCTCTAAAACGATGCACGATTTATTTCACTATGTAGATCCAAAAACCGGACAATTGGCCAGCTTAATTTCTGAAGATGTTTATCAGATCGTGATGGATAACGCACAGATATTAGACAGTACCATTATTTACGATCGCGACTTTGGCTACGATTATTTTGGTTTTAAAACACTCGAACGATCGTATCTCTTAAAACTAAATGGTAAAGTTGCTGAGCGCCCTCAACACATGCTTATGCGTGTGGCCATTGGAATTCATAAAGAAGATATCGACTCAGCAATCGAAACTTATAATCTTATGAGCGAGCGTTGGTTTACACACGCCACTCCAACATTATTTAATGCCGGTACTCCTAAACCTCAAATGTCATCTTGTTTTTTATTAACCATGAAAGATGATAGTATTGATGGTATTTATGATACCCTTAAACAATGTGCAAAAATTTCACAAAGTGCCGGGGGTATAGGTTTAGCCATTCATAATGTGCGCGCTACCGGCTCCTACATTAAAGGAACCAACGGAACCTCTAACGGCATCATTCCTATGTTGCGCGTGTTTAATGATACTGCTCGCTATGTAGACCAAGGGGGTGGTAAACGTAAAGGTTCATTCGCTATATACTTAGAGCCATGGCATGCCGATATATATGAGTTCCTAGATCTACGTAAAAATCAAGGTAAAGAAGAATTACGCGCACGCGATTTGTTCCTGGCTTTGTGGGTTTCTGATCTATTTATGCAACGCGTAGAAGCAAACGAAAACTGGACTTTATTCTGCCCTAACGAGGCGCCAGGTTTAAGCGAAGTTTACGGCGAAAAGTTTGTTGAACTATATACCAAATACGAACAAGAAGGTCGTGGTCGCAAAACAATACCGGCTCGTGAACTGTGGGGTAAAGTATTAGACTCTCAAACTGAAACGGGAACTCCTTACATCTTATACAAAGATGCTTGTAACGAAAAGAGTAATCAAAAGAACTTAGGTACCATTAAATCTTCTAACTTGTGCACGGAAATAGTTGAATATACAGCTCCGGATGAAGTAGCAGTTTGTAATTTAGCCTCTATTGCTTTACCACGTTTTATAGAAAATGGAGAATTTGATCACCAACGTTTATTTGATGTTACCTATGTAGCAACCAAAAACTTAAACAAAATTATTGATCGCAATTATTATCCGGTAATTGAAGCGCGCAATAGCAATATGCGCCACCGCCCTATCGGGCTAGGTGTTCAGGGATTGGCAGATGCATTTGTAATGCTTCGAATGCCTTTTGATAGTGATGAAGCCCGCGAATTAAATAAAGAAATTTTTGAAACTATTTACTATGCTGCTATGACGGCCAGTAAAGATCTAGCTAAAGAACATGGCGCATACGAAACTTACGAAGGATCACCGGTTTCTAAAGGCATATTCCAGTTTGATATGTGGGGAATAACACCAACCAGCCGTTGGGAATGGGATGTACTTAAAGAAGAAGTAAAAGAACATGGAGTTCGTAATTCTTTATTAGTAGCCCCAATGCCAACCGCTTCTACATCGCAAATCTTAGGAAACAACGAGTGTTTCGAACCCTTTACCAGTAATGTATACAAGCGTGGTACTTTAAGCGGAGAGTTCATTATTGTAAATAAATACTTATTACGCGATTTAGTAAAGCTTGGATTGTGGAACGATTCAATGAAAAACAAAATAATTGCAGCTAACGGGTCAATACAGGACATTGAAGAAATCCCTCAAAACATTAAAGATTTATACAAAACCGTTTGGGAAATTTCACAAAAAGCTATCATCGATATGGCGGCCGACCGAGGTGCATACATTGATCAAAGCCAATCATTAAATCTATTCCTGCAAAATCCAAATGCGGCTAAATTAACTTCGATGCATTTCTATGCTTGGAAAAAAGGATTAAAAACAGGTATGTATTACTTACGCACCAAAGCAGCTGCCGATGCTATTAAATTTACAGTAGAAAAACAAGCCGAGGCTCAATTTACCCCGGTAGTTAAAACTGAAACGGAACAATTTGATCAAACCCAAAGCGAATTAGCCTGCAGTTTGGATAACCCGGATGCATGCGAAAGCTGCTCAGGATAAATTTCTTGTTATCTTACCCTTTAAAGCCCCGATTTTCGGGGCTTTTTATTAGTATTTTAAATTTCACTATCTTGTAAAAGAATTGAACAAAGTGAGCGAATATCCATCCAAATTAATAGAGCAGGCAGTAAACGAATTTGCCTCTTTACCAGGTATCGGTAAAAAAACGGCATTACGTTTTGTTTTGCATCTTTTAAAAAAGGACGTGAGTGATATTCAACGATTTGGAAAAACTTTTATTGAGCTTCGAGAAAAAACTCAATACTGCTCTCAATGCCACAACATCTCAGACGAACCAATTTGCAGCATCTGCAAAAGTCCCTCACGTGATAAAAGCACCATTTGCATCGTAGAAAACATCAAAGATGTAATGGCAATAGAAAATACAGCTCAATACAAGGGCGTCTATCATGTATTAGGCGGGGTAATCTCCCCTATTGATGGAATTGGTCCGAAAGACTTAAACATTGAAACTTTAATACAGAAAGTAGCAGAAAACAATATAAACGAATTGGTTATTGCCATTAAACCCACCATGGAAGGCGATACCACCAATTTCTATCTCTATAAAAAATTAAAAGAATTTCCCGTTAAAATTACTCAAATTGCCCGCGGAATTGCAATTGGAGACGAGCTTGAATATACTGATGAAGTAACACTCGGTAAAAGCATCCTAAACAGAGTACCCTTCGAAAATACGTTTGCACAATAGTATATGAAACTAAGTGTTGTAATTGTAAACTATAACGTAAAGTATTTCTTAGAACAATGCCTGCATTCGGTTGTAAAAGCTTCTGTTAATATACCTATAGAAGTCTTTGTAGTAGACAATAATAGTGTAGACAGATCGGTAGAGATGGTACGCGAGAAATTTCCGCATGTACATGTAATTGCAAATAAAGAAAATACCGGATTTTCGTTTGCAAATAATCAGGCCATAAAAATCAGTAAAGGCGAATACATACTCTTACTCAATCCCGATACAGTTGTTGAAGAAGACACTTTTAAGAAAGTAATCAGCTTTATGGACGAACATCCGGACGCAGGTGGATTAGGGGTAAAAATGATAGATGGTAAAGGAAACTTTTTACCTGAGTCTAAACGCGGATTACCTACTCCTGAAGTAGCGTTTTGGAAAATTTTTGGATTTTCTACATTATTTCCCAAATCACAACGTTTTGGCCGTTACCATCTTGGATATTTAGATGACCGTAAAACCCATCAAATAGATGTATTGTCGGGTGCCTTTATGTTAATGCGTAAGGCGGCTTTAGATAAAGTAGGATTATTGGATGAAGCCTTTTTTATGTACGGAGAAGATATTGACTTATCCTACCGAATAACAAAAGGAGGTTATAAAAATTATTACTTTCCGGAAACCCGCATCATACATTATAAAGGAGAAAGCACCAAAAAAAGCAGTGTTAACTATGTGTTTGTGTTTTATAATGCCATGATCATCTTCGCAAAAAAACATTTCTCGCAAAAAAATGCTAAACTTTTTTCAGCTATTATCAACTTTGCTATTTATTTAAGAGCAGGTATTGCCATATTTAATCGCTTTGTAAAACGAATCTTTCTCCCTTTAACCGACGCCTCTCTGATTATTGGTGGAATTTATCTTATTAAAAATTATTGGGAAACAAAAGTTAAAGCATCCGAAGGTTTACAATATCCAACCGAATTTTTACTATACTGGGTTCCGGCTTTTACCATCGTTTGGTTGTTTTGCATATTTATTAACGGGGGATACGATAAACCCATCAGCTTGCGCAGAACACTAAGAGGTGTTATTATTGGAACGTTTACAATTTTGGTAATTTATTCGCTCTTGCCCGAAATTTATCGTTATTCGCGGGCTATCATATTATTGGGATCTATCTGGACATTGACCTCATTAACAGGATGGCGTTTTTTGCTCAGTTTTTTTGCTAAAAAGGAGTACCGTTTACAAAGCAATTTAAAAAGAAGAGTATTAATAGTAGGCGGAAAAGAAGAGGTACAAAGAGTTAACAACCTTTTGTTGCAATCTCAATTAGAGTTTGAATTTATTGGTTATGTAAATTCAGAAAATGAAAACAACAACTCTATTTTTATTGGAAATATTAATCAGTTAAAAGAGATGATTCAAATATATAAGGTTGATGAAATTATCTTTTGCGCTAAAAATATAAGCTCCCAAAAGATTATCGACCTCATGTCTAATTTTGGTGAAACCAATGTAGATTACAAAATTGCACCCCCTGAATCGCTTTATATTATTGGATCAAATTCTATTGATAAAAATGGTGATTTTTATACTGTAGACATCAACTCTATTAATAAACCACGGAATCAACGAAATAAAAAATTAATTGATTTATGGGCCAGTTTAACTTTTATTCTTTTCCTGCCGATATTAATTTTTATTGTTAAAAACCCTTTTGGACTAATAAAAAACATTTTTAGTGTATTATTGGGCTATAAATCTTGGGTTGGATATTTTAAGGCCCTTAAGTCTGCCGATACCGAAAATTTACCCAAATTAAAACCGGCAATTTTAAGTCCATACTTAATTTTAAATCAAGAACGTTTTGACGAAGAGTTAAACAGAAGGTTAAATCTTTTATATGCAAAAGACTATAAGCCAGAAAACGATCTCAAGATCATTTTAAAGGGGTTAAAATACCTTGGAAGATAATATTCTTAAAATCAATACTTTACATAATTTATTAAGTATCAATAAATCAATTGAACGGAAACAATTGTAATATAAAAAATATTAAATCCGGGATAAAAAGCTTATTTTTGCAGCCGTTATAACAAACAATTATGGCAAATTTTGACTTATTAATGCCTAAAATGGGCGAAAGTGTAGCAGAAGCTACTATTATAAAATGGCTTAAAAACGAGGGTGATAAAATTGCAATTGATGAACCTGTATTGGAGATTGCTACCGACAAAGTAGACTCTGAAGTACCTTCTCCGTTTGAAGGAATTTTAATAAAAAGGAATTTTGCCGAAGGTGAAGTAGTTCAGGTAGGAGCCATAATTGCCCAAATTGGTAAAGAGGGAGCAACACCAGCGGCACCACAACCTGTGTCGGCCCCAACAGTTGCAGCAAACAATTCAGCACCTGCTCCTGCAACAGTTGTCTCGGCTAACGGAAATTCAGTTGCGGAAAAAATTAGTTCTAACGAGAATCGTTTTTATTCTCCATTAGTAAGAAATATTGCCACGCAAGAGGGTATAAGTCAGGCCGAACTCGATACCATTCCGGGCACCGGCAAAGAAGGAAGAGTTACTAAAACAGATATATTAAATTATATTCCAAACAGAAATAAAACAGCTGCACCAACAACAACTGTTCAACCGACAATAAGCGCTCAGCCTGTTGCTGCTCCCGTTGTTATTTCCCCTCCAAAAACCGAACCCGTTAAACCGGCCCTACCGGTTGGTCCAAACGATGAAATTATTGAAATGGACCGAATGCGTAAAATAATTGCCGAAAATATGGTGGCAAGTAAACGCACTTCTCCGCATGTAACTTCTTTCGTGGAAGCGGATGTAACTAATTTGGTAATGTGGAGAGATAAGGTTAAAAAAGAATTCGAAAAACGTGAGAAAGAAAAACTAACGTTTACACCATTATTTATTGAGGCCATAGTTAAAGCGATTAAAGATTTCCCAATGATTAATATTTCGGTTGATGGAACCAACATTATAAAACGTGGAGATATAAATATTGGGATGGCTACGGCTTTACCTTCCGGTAATTTAATTGTTCCGGTTATTAAAAAGGCGGATCAATTAAATTTATTGGGTTTAACAAAATCAGTAAATGACTTGGCCAATAGAGCTCGCCTGGGGAAATTAACTCCAGATGAATTATCAGGAGGAACCTACACGATTAGTAATGTTGGATCATTTGGAAATGTAATGGGAACGCCTATTATACCCCAGCCACAAGTAGCAATTATGGCTGTTGGTGCCGTTCGTAAAAAGCCGGCCGTAATTGAAACTCCTTTTGGCGACACCATTGGTATCCGTCACATGATGTTTTTATCCCACTCCTACGACCATAGGGTGGTGGATGGATCTTTGGGAGGACAATTTGTTAGGAGAGTAGCAGACTATCTGGAGCAATTTGACGTTAATCGTGAAATATAAAACCAAACCTAAGCCCGAAAAGTAAGTTTCGGGCTTGTTTTTTATAGGTATATCAAATTTCAATCAACTTTTTCTGGATTTATGGTGTAATATTTTAAATGATTAAAAATTATTGAATAAAAACTTCAAAAAAACGGAAACTTCCTTTAAATAACTTTTAAATAAAGATTTTAAAAATTAAATTTGTTCGTATTTACATTATTGTCCATGAAACAATTAAGACTATTAGCCCTATTGGTATTTTACATAACCATCTCATTAAATGCCTTCAGCCAAAAAAAAGCGCCTATAACCGATGATAACAAAAAAAGTTTTTCAAGTCGCTATTCCGACGCAGAATTCCATATAATAAATGAAAATTATCTTTTAGCACTCCCAATATATTTAGAGTTACATAATGAGGAACCGGAAAATGCAAATCTTAACTACAAAGTAGGTTTTTGTTACATGAATATTACCGGTGAAAAACTTTTATCTATACCTTATCTCGAAAAAGCCGTATTAGATGTTTCAGATCGGTATATTGAATTTGAGGCCAGTGAAAAACATGCTCCAGTTATGGCTTATTACTTTATGGCTAAAGCGTATCATCACGATTATAAATTTGATAAAGCCATTGAATTTTTTGAAAAATTCAGACCTTTTATTAGAGCTAAAGATTTTGACCGTTTGGATGATTTAGATCATCAGATTGAGATGTGTAAGTACGGAAAAGAAATCGTTAAATCGCCTGTTAATATAAAAATAACGAATTTAGGAGACAGTGTTAATAGTCCTTATCCTGATTATGCTCCGGGCGTAACCGCAGACGAAGGCATGATCATTTTCACCTCTAGACGTGAGGGCAGCACTGGTGGTCGCTTAACAGATGATGGTCAATATTACGAAGACATCTATTATGCACATAAAAAAGAAGATGGAAGCTGGGAAAAAGCCAGACAGTTGGGAGAAAATATTAGTACATGGGATCATGAAGCAGCTACCTCTGTTTCTTCTGATGGTAATATGGTTTTTATTTACGAAGCAGTTAAATCTAAGCGCCAGGATGGTGACTTATATTTTAGTAGATTAAATGGTGATGTATGGTCTGTGCCTGAAAAATTAGGGTCTGATATAAACACTAAATATTGGGAAACCCATGCAAGTATTAGTTCTAACGGTCAGCAATTATATTTCGTTAGCGATAGACCGGGAGGATTTGGCGGAAGAGACATTTATCGTTGCAATAAACTCCCGAATGGCGAGTGGAGTAAAGCCCAAAATTTAGGACCAACGATTAACACTAAGTACGACGAGGATGGAGTATTTATTCACCCGGATAATAAGGATTTATATTTTTCCTCTAATGGACACCAGTCTATGGGTGGATTTGATATCTTCTTTAGTACTCAGAACGAAGAAGGTGTTTGGGGTGCCCCTTCAAACTTAGGCTTTCCGATAAACTCCACAGATGATGACGTGTTTTTTGTTACTTCTGCAGATGGTAAAAGAGCATATTATTCTTCTGATCACGAGGGAGGTTTTGGTGAAAAGGATATCTATATGATTGAAATGGATAGAAAAGAAACTGACATTACCTTACTTACCGGAAAAATATTTATCAATGGACAATCCAAAGTGGGAGACAATACTATTACGGTTACCATGGAGGAAAATGGAGAACTCTATGCCATATCAAGAGCAAGAACAAATGGCAAATATGTACTAACTCTTCTTCCAGGCAAAACCTATATTGTAACCTATGATGTTGCTGGATTTGCTCCGCACGTAGAAAAAATTGTTGTACCACCCGGAACAGGTTATAACGAAATTCACCGAGAGGTTATGATTAAACCGATAGGTTTCGAAGATCCTGCTCAAAGTGCATTAGCAAAAGCTGAAGCTGAAAAAGGCAAGGCCGAGTTACAGAAACAGAAAGAAGCCGAAGAAAATGCTAAAGCAAAAGCCAAAGCTGCAGAAGCGATGGAATTTATGCATTACTTTACATACAACAAAAATAAAATAGACGTAGACGACGCAGAGTTTACCAATTTCATAAATTATGTTGCCGGTGAACTTAAAGCTGGTAAAAAAATTAAACTTAAGGTTGAAGCAAGTGCCTCTAAAGTGCCAACAAAATCATTTAACGGAAATATTGAATTAGCAAAAACCCGTGGCGAGAACGGTAAAAATTTATTGTTTTCCAAATTAAAAGATGCAGGTGTTAAAGAAATGGGTAACTTAAAAATAGTTACGTTTGATTATAAAGTAGGGGGTCCGCAATACATGTCTGATTTTGCCGAAAACCGCAAAACATATGAGAAATTCCAATTTATCTATTTTAAAGTTTTGGAATAATTTTTGTCAATTTTTAGTTAAATAGATTTAGCCATCTGTTGTTAATTTTTAAATCTAATTAAATATAAATTACACTGAAATTTTATTTACTCATATTATCAATTCTTTACACGTTTTTTGCGCTTGCGCAAATAAAAACTGCTGATGAGTATTTTGCAACTCAAAATTATAAAGAGGCTCTTAAGCTATTCTTAAAAGATTATGAGAAAAAGAAGAATGATGTTGAAATAAATTATAAAATCGCTCAATGTTATTTAAACGCCAATTTGGGCAAAAAAAACGCAATTCCTTATCTAGAATTTATTGTTAAACAACCTAAATTTGTTCACGAAACCTGGCTTGAACTTGGTAAAGCCTATCATTACAATTATCAATTTGAAAAAGCCAGAGAAGCATTCAATAAATTTAAGGAAAAAGCAAAAGGAAATGATTTAAATACAGTTGACTGGTTAATTGAAACTACTATTCACGCTGAACAAATCACAAAAAATCCTCTTAATGTTACTTTCCAAAATTTAGGAAAGCACATCAACTCTGAATATGCAGACTATTATCCATTTTGCCCTAGTGACGAATCATACGTTGCTTTTACAACCAGAAGAAAGAGTCCGGGTGCTGTATTAGAGTATGATGGTTTATACTCCTCTGATATTTTTATTACTGAAGATGTGAATGGCGAATTTCAAAAAGCAAAAAGTATTGGTACCATGATAAACACTGCAGAAAATGAAGAATGTGTTGGGTTAACACCTAATGGAAAATCTATGTTTATATACATAGACCATACTGAAGCTGTAGGTGATTTATATATTTCGCATAAAGATAAAAAAGGATTTGGAGCTACCGAGCCCTTTAGTTTAAACATTAATTCCAAATACCTCGAAAGTTCGGGATCTACCAATGAAAATGAAGATATACTTGTATTTGCATCTAACAGACCAGGAGGAAAGGGAGGAACCGATATTTATATTTCTAGAAAACTTCCTGGAAACGAATGGTCCGAACCTCAAAATTTAGGTCCTGTTGTTAACTCTAAATACGACGAAGATTTTCCTCAATTAACAGAAGATGGTAAAACATTATACTTTAGTTCTAAAGGGCACTATAATATAGGGGGATTTGACATTTTTAAAAGTACATTCAATACTCAAACCAATACTTGGTCGGAACCCAAAAACATTGGATTTCCTATAAATACCACTGAAGATGATTTACATTATGCAGTATCCAAAAGTGGGCACGAAGCCTACATCTCTGCTGTAAGAGACGAAGGGTATGGCGATCTTGATATATATAGAGTTATTATTAATTCTGTGGAAGCGCCTTTAACAGCGGTGGTTACAAAACTATTTATGAATGATAGTAGTACTGCATTTAATGCTAGTGATTTAAATATAACCGTTATTGATCGTGGAACCTCTAAGAATTATCCGGGTGATTTTAGATATAACCCCTTAAAACATAATTTTATATTAGCATTACCTGCAGGACACTATAGAGTGATATTAGAAGCTTCCGGATATGAAAAAACAGAATATCCTTTAGATATCTTGGATAAAAAAGAATTTGCAACTTTTACCGATAAGAAAGTTATAATGTATCAAAATGGATTTGCAAAACCGCAAAATTTCAGCAATCCGAAACAATCACCCGGAAAGGTTGGTAAACCAAAATAATCTTAATAAATAATTCTCAATATTTTAAAGATTTATTAAACAATAACTATCCTTTGTTTAAGGATGTTTTGTATTTTTGGCTTGTCTTAAAAAGAAGGTGAATACCCTATCGGCTCCGGTAATATCTTACTGTTCCGAACCATCTTCATAAAATTTATTTATGAAAAAATTAATTCTGGCCCTTCTTAGCTTGTTTGTGAATGCTTTATATTCTCAAACCACACTAATTAATTACAATTTTAATTCTGGTTCTACTTTTAGTAGTTTAACTGCAAACAATTCTCCCGGCATAAGCAGTATATGGTATAGCGATAGTACGTTTTATTCGCAAACCGGAGGAACTGTTAGTGGCAATAATGCATTTACAGCAAACACCATTGCTGGAAATTCTTTTTCGATAACCAATTTAAGCTCGGGAGATTCAGCTACTTACCTGTTAAATTTATCGGGGAGTAATTTAATTAACTACAAAAATTACAAACTTTATTTTCAAGCC
>JBIICS010000228.1:0-3148 GCA_044238735.1 Bacteroidia bacterium | reverse complement strand
ATATAGACATGGTTTGATAGATAGAATTGCTTTTAACGATATTAATTGCGAATATTTAATAGAAGCAAAGCAAATAAATCCCGCTATTCCTGTATTTTGGGACCGTTTACCACATACAGATTTAATTACTGATATATTTATTTCTAAAAAATTTAATTTCGACTGTTTGATGTATGTAAAAGAGGGATTAACTCCAGAAAGAGCGTTGGCAGTAAAAAAAGAAGGTATATTGCTAGGTGCTTGCGTTGTTAATCTTAAAGAGGATATGATTCGGTTTATTAATATGGGTGTAGAAGCATTTTATACCGATTTCCCTTCGTTATTGATAGAAACAAAAAAAGAATTTAAATAAGATGAAGATTATAATACCAATGACCGGGCAGGGTAGTAGATTTAAAAAAGCCGGATACGACACATACAAAGCCCTTATTAAAATACATGATAAACCGGTAATAGAGCATATTGTAGGATTGTTTCCGGGCGAAACGGACTTTATTTTTATTTGTAGAAACGATATGTTAAATGGAACGGATTTGGAATCCTATCTTTTAAGTTTGGTGCCAACTGCTAAAATTATTGGTATAGATGCTCATAAACTAGGACCTGTTTATACGGTTTCAAAAATTTATGATTTAATTGATGATGATGAACCTGTAATTTGTAATTATTGTGACTTTAGTATGGTTTGGAACTACAATCACTTTAAGAATCAAATGATGGATACAAAAGTTGATGGATCCGCATTTGGTACCACCCGAAAATCTTTATGCTACCTGTTTATGCGATAACGATATGAATATGCGCGAAATTACTGAAAAGCATAATTATGAAACAGATCGCGAAAAGGGATATTATTCGGGAGGAACCTATTATTTCGCCAAGGGTAAGTATATTAAAAAATATTTCGATGAACTGATGGAAAAAAAGATAACAGTATTCGATGAATATTTTATCAGTTTACCCTATAATTTAATGGTTAGAGATGGTCTTAAGGTAAAAGTGTATGCAGATGTACCTTATTTTTGTCAGTGGGGTACTCCTCAAGATATGGAGCAGTATGTTAAATGGTCTGAAATATTTGAAGCTATAAATAATGATAAATAAATTAATTCCAATGGCTGGAGAGGGTAGCCGTTTTAAAGAAAATGGATATGAAATACCCAAACCTTTATTGCCAATAATGGGCTTTCCTATGGTTGTGAGTTCTGCAAAGGCATTACCGGGTAAGGATGAAAACATGATATTTATTATGCGTGATTTTCATGTGAGTGAATATGGAATCGATAAAACCATTGATTCTCATTTTCCTGGTGCAAAAACAATTCAGATTAATAAATTAACAGAAGGTCAGGCCAGTACGTGTTTACTCGCAAAAGATTTAATTAATAATGATAATGAGCTATTCATCGGTGCAAGTGATAATGGTATGTTGTTTAAGGATGAAAAATTTGAAAAAATCAAAAAGGATGCTGACGCCTTAGTTTTTACCTTTCGAAATAATCCTACTGTTTTACCAAAACCTAAAGCTTATGGCTGGGTATTGGTAGAAGAGGATGGATTAACAATTAAAGAAGCCAAAGTTAAATTTGATATGCCCGACCCGATGAATCAGCATGCCTATGTGGGTGCTTTTTGGTTTAAAAAGGGTAGTTTATTTGTTGAAGCAGCAGAAAGAATGATTGCGCAGAATAGGAGAGTTAACAATGAATTTTATGTAGACGAATGTATTAACGACATCATACAATTAGGTTATAATGCTAAAGTGTTTGAGGTTGATCATTATATTTGTTGGGGTACACCTGCAGATTATAAAACATTTTTATATTGGGAGGCCTACTATAAAGGATTAAATAAACAAAATAGATAATTTACAAATGACTTTATCCATTGTTATCCCTTGTTTTAATGAAGCAGATAATCTAGTTGAGTTATTTAAAAGTATAGATCCGGTTTGCAGTAAATATAAAAACCTTGAAATTTTATTAGTTGATAATGGTTCAACCGATAATTCTGACCAAATATTTATCAGTGAATTGAACAAAAGAGACACTAATGTTTTTAAAGTAATTAAGGTTGAAAAAAATATTGGATATGGTTATGGGATATTGAGTGGATTAAGAGCTGCAAAAGGAGATATTTTATCCGTTACTCACGCCGACAGGCAAACAGATCCGTTGGATGTAATTAAGGCTTATGAAATTTATTTAGCAAAAAAAGATGAGTCGCTACTGGTAAAAGGGTATAGAAAAAATCGAAAAATTACAGAGGCTTTTTTTTCATGGGTAATGGGGGTTTTATCATCAATTGCGTTAGGTACACGATTAACGGAGATAAATGCTCAGCCCAAACTTTTTAGTAAAGTATTCTTTGATCAAATTCAGCAAGATGCTCCTCATGATTTTTCGTTAGACCTTTATTTTTTATATCATGCAAAGAAAAGAGGAAAGATTATTGAGTTTCCTGTTTTTTTCGCCAAAAGAGTGGCGGGTGAAGCAAAAGGGGGCAGCGGTAGTAGTTGGAAAACCAGATGGAAATTAATTAGGCGTATACTCAAATATATTTTTGAATTGAGAAAAAAAGTAAAAAACTAATTTTTATAACTAGTTTTTTTACATCTAACATTTTAAAACTTAAAATGAATCCACGAAATTTATTACTTAAATATCCTGTTGAAGCTATTTTTAGTTTTTTATTCCTAATAATTGCATGTGTAATTAATCTTCAATTTCTGGATGGTGCAAATATTAACAGGCATATAACTGGTCATGATGAATATCTAACCATTCGAGAAGTATATTCCATTTTTGAACCAATAAGTTTCAAACATTTTATAATGGCCATTATTAGTGGGGATATTATTTATTATGGAAGGGTTATGTTTTATGTAGACGCCTTAATCTCTTGGATTCCATATAAAATGGGTGGAATAGAGGCTATGGTGTTTTCAATACGAACTATTCATAGTCTTTTTATTTTAATGGCTTTACTAATTCTTAATTCAACTTTTATTAAAGGAAAGCTTTACAGTTTTTTATTTTTATTTGGTTGTTTAGGTCTTCATTTTACCTGGTATTTTATACAAATGCCAAAACCTGAACCCATTCAATTACTTTTTCTAGCCTTGTTCTTAAGATACTTTATAAAAAAT
>JBIICS010000095.1:0-11085 GCA_044238735.1 Bacteroidia bacterium | reverse complement strand
TAATTCATCACATAAACTTTCCAAGTGTTTATTAAGAATCTGAGCTTCCTCGGGATTAAATAAACTCTGCGATTCGGGATTTTCTTTTTCATCGTATCCGCAACCTGCTGTATCGATAAACTCTACCGGATTGTTAAATATAATTTTAAGCATACGGTCTTTTACACTTTCATGCGCATGTAATTTATCCTTATAAAAATAATGGTTAGAAAAACGCATAATGCTTTCATTCATCCGGTACTGAATATTCAGCAGGTTGTTATTGGGTAAATATTCTATTCCCTTCTCCATTAAACTAACTGCTAAACCAAGTTTAGCAGCTTCAGTTGACTTTACTGTAGCGGGTAATTGGAAGGGGTCGCCGGCCATCATTACTTTCTGTGCCTTTTGGATGGCTACCCAGCATGCCGGTTCAAGGGCCTGTGCAGCTTCATCAATGATTACTGTCTTAAAGAGTTTCCCCTCTAAAAATTTATGGGCACTACCAATTAACGTACACACAATAGCTTGCGCATTCTCAATTAACGAATCAACTAAACGGTATTCCATTTCAACGGCTTCATAAGCCAGGTTCTTGGCTTCTTTTAGTAAAAGTTTACGTTGCTCTCTTTCCTGTGGTCCAAAACTACGTTTGTATTTATGGGCCATGCGGCGATACTCGTCGGCCTGCTTTTTAAATTCCTTAACCCGTTTATATTCACTATGACCGGTAAGTTTTTCTTCTACTGTATGTTCCAGTACTTCATGGTCTATTCTGGAAATATTACCAACACGTAAAACATAAACACCCAGAGCGGCTAGTCGTTCGGTTAATAAATCGGCAGCGGCATTACTTGGAGCGCAAACCAATACTTGAGATTCCTGCTTAACCAGTTCTTTAATGGCGTAGGTTATAGTAGTGGTTTTGCCGGTTCCGGGCGGACCATGAACCAGGGCTACATCGTTACTTTGAAGTACATTTTTAATGGCCTGATTTTGGGAGTCGTTTAAGAGCGGATTAAAAGTGTAATTTCTATCTAAATTATATTGAGATTCTGAAACTCCATAAACTATATCGCGTAGTTCGGCTAATCGGTTTTTATGGGCATTCATCAAGTTTTCAAGAGCCTTGTCCATTTCTTTATATCCAGATTCGTCAAAATGAAGCTGAACGCCTATTTTACCTTCATCTACCCAATCGGGCAAATCGTTAGTGTAAAATATAATTTTCATGGTATCAGGTGTAACAAAGTGTATCGTTCCTCTTACCTGATCGTTATTAAATTGTGGATTTCCGCTAAATAGACTAACCTGTTTACCGCCATCGAATTTATGGCGAACTTCTTTATAGCGATGACGTTGAACAACCAGGAATGGATAATCTCCCAGTCCGTAACCGCTTTCTTTTATTTCAAGGGGATACCAACAAATACCCGCTTTTACCTTTTGATCGGTATTGAGATTTTTTAAATCTTCATTAAACTGTTTAAGTTCTTCTTCTTTTTCGTGTTTAAGGCAAAGCAGAAGATTTTTAATAATGTTAAACGGGTTGCTCACGTTTTTTTTACGAAATAATAAAAAAATAGTGAGCTACCCGATATTCGGTAACGATTAATTTAAGATAATGGTCACCTTTTCAATTAATTTTGACTTTTGAATGCATAACGATTTGGAATAATTTAAAATATTATTCACAATTTGCTTTCGGGGCATTTCGTTAGAAGATTCGTTTAAAGAAGTGGTGGGAGTAGAAGTTTTAATCATTTATATCGTTTTTGTTACCCCTATAACGACCACTGCTTATCAATTATTGTGTGAAACTAAAGATTTCTATCTATTTTTTACAATAAATTAAACTTAAAAAAGTGACGAGTAACTAGTGATTAGTGAATAATAGATAGACAATTAGAGATTTCCCTTTCAACAATTAACTCTCAACTCTCAACTATATACTATTCACCTTCCACCCTTTTCCAATTATCAATTTCGCTAATTAGATTTACTAAAAGGCCTTCTAGGTTTTTAAGTTCGGGAGGGGCACCATATTGGTTTTTAATCTTTTTTATTTTTTTTCCTCTCTTAAATATTAGATAGGTAGTTGGAAAATCGGTCATTTTGCCCAGGTATTCGTTTTTAAACGAAAATATTTTTTGTGTTTTAAAAGCTTCAAAAATCTCCTTAGTTCTTATTAAATCTAAATTACTGGTGTAAGTCCCCCTGGGTAATGTTAGATTAGTATCTACTTTTAAAAAAATTTCACCAGTTCCTTTTAGGGTTAATTTAAATACCGGACATTTTCCAAAACAAGGAGTTTTTTCAATATAAATAGAGTCGTTAGGTTTTTGCGATAAAATTAAATTACTGATTAACAGAAAACAAAAAAGAAAAAAAAATCTCATGAGGTAAATTTATAAATAAAAACCCTACATTTAAAACATTGATTTACAATATTATAAATAATCTTAAGCAATATTTATAAATAGTTTTTACAGAAAAATTCGGTGTTTTAAAAGAATTATGTATCTTCGCAGTCCGATTTTTAAGATAAATATCTAAAGAAATGTACGCAATAGTTGAAATAGCTGGACAACAGTTTAAAGTTAGCAAGGATCAAAAGTTATTTGTTCACCGTTTAGAAGGTGCTGAAGGTAGCAAAGTAAATTTTGAAAAAGTATTATTAGTTGACGATAACGGAAAAGTTAAAGTTGGCTCTCCAGAAGTTAGTGGTGCTAAAGTTTCTGCCACTATCTTATCTCACCTTAAAGGTGATAAAGTTCTGATTTTCAAAAAGAAAAGAAGAAAGGGGTATCAAAAAATGAATGGTCACCGTCAATCATTTACCCAAATTGAAATTAACGAAGTAAAAGCTTAATAATTTAAATTTTATAAGAAATGGCACATAAGAAAGGTGTAGGATCGGTAAAAAACGGACGTGAATCACACAGTAAGCGTTTAGGTGTTAAAATTTATGGCGGACAAGCAGCTATCGCTGGTAACATTATCGTTCGTCAAAGAGGTACAGTTCACAAACCAGGAGAAAATGTAGGTATGGGTAAAGACCACACTTTATTTGCCCTTGTTGATGGTGTTGTAACTTTCAAAAAATCTACTAATGGTAAATCTTTTGTATCAATAAATCCTGTTGTTGCAGAAGCCTAACAATTAAAAATTTACTTAATTTAGCCCAGCCCATAAGGTTGGGTTTTTTTATTCATCAAATAATAACATTAAAAATGAAAAAATTATCACTTTTACTTTTAGTATCAACTCTATTCATCGCTTCATGTTCGAAACAAGCTAGAATTGAAAATCGCTTAGAAGGCACTTGGAATATTAAAGAATACACTATTACGAGTGGTTTAACACTTACATTTACCGATGCGGGTACAATCGATTTTAAGGATGATGGTACCGGAAAACTTAAATTAACACTCAATTTATTTGGAACAACCTCAACAGATGAATCTAACTTCAAATGGACGAATACAGGCGAAACCATTACCATTACTGATACTGATTCTACAGCATACGCTCAGGTATGGACCATAGAAGAAGATAAACGCAAAGAATTCATTGTAAACACCACCGATGCAAGTGGAGCAAAAGGAAGAATTAGAATGATAAAATAAATTATTTTTTTCCTAACTGGTTTTGTTGAATTCGAATTTAGAATAGTAGTTCAACTATTTTGCCCGGCTAAAAAACGTAGTGGTTTTTAGCCGGTTTTTTTTTCCGAAAAGAGAAAAGAGTCCGAAACAGGCAACATTAACGTATAAAAAAGGGGAACATTTTGTCCCCCTTTTCCCGAAATGTATATCTGCATAAGGAATATTTAAATCAACAAACTTGATTTCATCCTTTATTGGCAGATTTTTTTGTTATTGCTAAACCAAACACAACAAACAAGAAAAAAACACTACCATTTCGGATTAATAATATCCGAATTTAGCGATAAAAATGATACGTTGCTCTATTTTTTTATATTTTAAATAAAAAAATTATTTTATAATGGTAAATTGATTCATTAACCACTATGAACAGATTAAAAGGCCACAACAACTCCTATTATTTAAAAGGAAAAGAGAGTGATTTTGTCTTAAAAAAAGATGGAAAATTCGGTTCTTCATTTATTGCATTTAATGAGCAAAATCAAAAAGTTTATTTTAAGGAGGTAAATAAGAATTTATCTACCGCCCAAATAGGAATTGCTGGTATAGCACGCGAAATAAAATATACACCCGATAACGAATATTGCAGTAAACCCGTCGATTTCTTTGAACTGGGTAACAGGATTTTTTTAGTTAGGCCTTTTATCCCCGGCGAAAGTCTTAAAACAGTTATTGAGCAAAAACATTTTTTTAAACCACTCTCCAAGCAATTTAAAATTAAAATAGCCATCGAATTATGTAAGGCTGTTCAATCGATCCATGAACTTGGCATTATTCATCGCGACATTAGACCCTCTAACTTTATCGTTTGTAATATTCAGGATTTTAAACTAAACCCCGAGCTAAATCCTATTATTAAACTAATCGATTTTGGTATGGCTCAGCAAAAAAACGAAAAGATAGATCTTGAAATAAAAATTCCATTCGCATTAATATATTCACCTCCCGAACAGTTATTAAATAAACATCAGCTTATAAATTATAATAGCGATGTATATGCGCTAAGTCTTACTTTTTACGAACTATTTACCGGCGAAAAAGCATTCTACAGCGATAATCCAGAATTTTTAATGAATTTGCAGTTAAATAATCCTATTCCTAGTCATGAAAATATAGACGGTGAATTGTTTTCAATTTTAAATAAGGGTTCTTACAAAAAAAGATTTGGAAAACCCCCAGCGCTTTTGTCTCAGGATAAAATTATCGAGTTAATTATAGAAGGACAGCATGAACGTTATCAATCGGTGGAACTGCTTTTAAACGAATTGATATCGTATGCTCAAAATCCGCAAAATCTCATACAAATTAAAAAACCATGGTACTCAAGGTGGTTAGATTAATTACTTTAAAATATATTGAAAAATTTTACGTAGTGGTTTTAAGTATAATGTAAAAAAATAAGGTTTAATCGAATTTAACTCCCAGGCTAATCTGTCTTCATTATTTGCTCTTAAGCGGTTGGCCATATTTTTATTACTCATTCCGCCGGCTCTCATTTTTACTGTAACAAAAGGCAAATAAGTTGTTTTAATGTTATGTTTATGTATAAAGCGGAGCATTAACTCGTAATCTGCTGCCGATTTTAATTTGGTATTAAATTTTCCTAAACGATCGTAAATTGCTCTCTTAACAAAAAAAGTGGGATGAGGCGGCATCCATCCAAATAAAAATTTTCCTTCTTTATATTTTCCCGACACCCAATGTCTGATAATTTTAGATGTATTTATAGGATTAACATAATCTAAATCTGCGTAAACACTATCCGTATCGTATTTTTCAAAACAATCTACAATTTCCTCAATTACGGTATTATGTGCATAAAAATCGTCGGCATGCAAAATGCCAATAATATCGCCCGAAGCTTTTGAAATACCCTTATTTAAACCATCGTAAATTCCGTGGTCGGGTTCACTGATGTGAATGCTAATTTTATTGCCGAAACTTTCAACTATATTATTGGTCTCGTCATCAGATTTACCATCAATAATTATATATTCTATATTGGGGTATGTTTGATTAATAACGCTTTTAATGGTATCCTTAATTGTGGATGCACTATTAAAACAGACGGTTATAATACTTACTTTAAGCAATTACTCTCTGTTTAATTTTTTGGGCAGGGTTACCACGGTATATAAAATAGGCTTCTGTATTTTGGGTTAAAACCGAACCAACACTTATAACTGAATGCGATTTTAAAGAAAGTCCCGGACAAACTACCGATTTAGCACCAATCCAAACCCCGTCATCAATTGTAATTTCTCCAACCATTAAATCAAACGTTTCTTTTTTGTAATTATGATTTCCGGTAAGCAACATGGCTCCTTGCGAAACGCAAACATGATGCGCGATTTTAACAGGAGCCAGGTTATCAATCCAAACCTGTTCGCCAATCCAGCAATGGTCACCAATGCTTAAAAACCAAGGATATTTAATATTAACATGATTTTTTATAATGAGTCCTTTGCCTATTCTTGCACCAAAAAATCGAAGTAAAAAACGCTTTATACCCATATGCGGGAAAGCTGAATTAAAGAAAAGTGCATTCGTAATATACCAGGCCAACTTCTTAACACTGCCAGCACCTGAATTATACCAAGTATTATTAAAATTATTTAATTGCGTTGTTTTGTGCATGGTTATACAAAGGTATTTTTTAAATTTGGTCTCGCTATATTTTTTTAATGAGAAATTTCTTCCTGTTTAAGCTTTTTGTTTTGTTCATTTTTGCATCATCCTGTAAAAATGATCTTGATATCAATTCAGATCCAAAAGAAACAGCTGTCGTTTATGGTATAATAGACCCAAACGCTAAGTTTCAATATTTACGTATTAACAAAACATACCTTGTTAAAGCAAATGCTATTGAAGCTGCACAAAATGCTGGTTTAATGAATTTTGGAACAGATATAAAGGTTACTTTAAAAAGGTTGGAAACGGTAAACAGCAAGCTTGTTGAAAAAGAAGCCTATGCTTTTGTCTTAGACTCCAGCTATGTAAAAGATCCGGGTTTGTTTTACAAAGAGCCCAATGTGATTTTTAAAGCAGCCACAACTTCCCCAAAATTAATTGCCAATGATAAAAGCGAATTTGTGCTGGAAATAGAGAACCTAAAAACAGGTTACAAAGCTTTCGCTAAGACTTTACCGGTATTACAATCTGCCATAAGTTTACCGCTTAGTTTTTATTTTTTTAAAAGTAATCCTGCAGTATATACCTTAAACTTATTTGGTGCTAATACTAAACAATATACCAACGTTTCAATTGAATTTACTACCGGAAAAAACACCAAAATTATTTTTCCATATGTTCGTTTTTTCTATCACGAATTGTTTGCTAATGTTAAATCCTCTGCATTGTTTATCGATTTTCCTATGCAATACATTCGATCTAATAATTCGGAAGGAGATGAAAAAATTGATTTAAATCTAAATTCGGAAGAGTTATATCGTTACATCGGTGAAAAAATTAAGGTTAAATCTGGTGTAAAACGATTTGTTGATAGTGTTAGCTTTGTTGTTGAAACCGGTAACAGCGATTTTGATACCTTTTACACCGTAAGCAAAACATCCTCTAATACTACGCTGGAAAAGCCAATTTTTACTAACATCACAAATGGTTTAGGCATTTTTGCTTCAAAATATACCAATTTCACTACACACAAAAATTATTATAAATATCCTACCGACTTGCGTGAGTTTTACATAGACAATAGCACCAGTAGTGTTTCTGCAGGTGGATTAAACTATCCCTCCCTCTATGAACTTGCTACTGGTAAATACACCAAAAATTTAGGATTTGCTTATTTTACCTCTACCGGTTCTAATCCATTGGATACATTATATGTCCCTTAAAAAAAAACTGACATATTTTCTTATTTAAAGCCTGTTTCTGACAGGCTTTTGTTTTGTTTTAAAGAATATGACTTTAATTCAGTATAAAATCTAATTTTTGGCAAAGGCATAAAAGTTGACCTTAAGGTGTAAAATAAATTTTAAAAATAAAGTTATGAGTAAAATAATCGGAATCGACTTAGGTACTACCAACTCTTGCGTTGCAGTAATGGAAGGTAACGAACCTGTAGTAATAGCTAATGCCGAAGGTAAAAGAACAACTCCTTCCATTGTAGCTTTTTTAGATAACGGAGAACGTAAAGTAGGTGATCCTGCCAAACGTCAGTCCATTACAAACCCTAAAAAAACCATTTATTCAATAAAACGTTTTATGGGGAACAGTTACGACGAATCTTCAAGAGAGATCAGCCGTATGCCCTACGAAGTTGTTAAAGGCGACAACAATACTCCAAGGGTTAAAATTGCAGACAGAAACTATACTCCACAAGAAATTTCAGCCATGATTCTTCAGAAAATGAAAAAAACAGCCGAAGATTTCTTGGGAACCGATGTACATGAAGCAGTAATTACAGTTCCTGCCTATTTTAACGATGCACAACGCCAGGCTACTAAAGAAGCTGGAGAAATTGCAGGTTTAAAAGTGCGTCGTATTATTAACGAACCAACGGCCGCTGCTTTAGCATATGGTTTAGATAAAAAAGGACAGGACTTGAAAATTGTGGTGTTCGACTGCGGAGGTGGTACACATGACGTTTCTGTTCTTGAACTTGGCGATGGAGTTTTCGAAGTAAAATCAACCGATGGAGACACTCACCTAGGGGGTGACGATTTCGACCAAAGAATTATTGACTGGTTAGCTGACGAATTTAAAAATGATGAAGGTTTGGATTTACGCAAAGATCCAATGGCCCTTCAACGTTTAAAAGAGGCGGCGGAAAAAGCTAAAATTGAATTATCCAGTTCTTCTTCTACCGAAATCAACTTACCTTATATTATGCCTGTAGATGGTGTTCCGAAACACTTAGTACGTAACCTTACTCGTGCAAAATTTGAACAATTAGTGGATGATTTAGTAAAACGTACTATTGACCCTTGTCGTTCCGCACTTCAAAATGCCGGCTTAAGTGTTAAAGATATTGACGAAATTATTTTAGTTGGAGGTTCTACTCGTATTCCGGCAATTCAAACTGCTGTTGAATCTTTCTTTGGTAAATCTCCTTCTAAAGGAGTAAATCCGGATGAAGTAGTTGCAGTAGGGGCAGCCATTCAAGGAGGTGTTTTAACGGGTGAAGTTAAAGACGTTTTGTTACTGGATGTTACACCGCTTTCTTTAGGGATTGAAACTATGGGTGGAGTTATGACCAAAATGATTGAGGCTAATACCACTATTCCAACTAAAAAATCAGAAGTGTTTTCTACAGCCGCAGATAATCAACCCTCCGTAGAAATTCACATTTTGCAGGGAGAAAGATCTATGGCAAAAGATAATAAAACCCTTGGAAGATTTATTCTGGATGGTATACCTCCATCGCCACGTGGCATTCCTCAAATTGAAGTAGTTTTTGATATTGATGCAAATGGTATTATTAGTGTTACAGCTAAAGACAAAGCCACAAACAAAGAGCAAAATATACGTATAGAGGGTTCATCTAAATTAAACGATGAAGAAATTAAACGTATGAAAGCGGAAGCAGAGGCAAATGCCGAGGCAGATAAAAAAGCTAAAGAAGAAATTGAAAAACTTAATGGCGCTGATTCATTAATCTTCCAAACCGAAAAACAATTAAAAGAATTTGGCGACAAGATACCAGCTGATAAAAAAGGTGCTATCGAAAGTGCATTAACTACACTTAAAACAGCTCATGCTTCAAAAGACTTATCCGGAATTGAAAAAGCAACCGAAACGTTGAATACTGCTTGGAGCGCTGCATCTGAAGATATGTACAAAGCCACGCAAGGCGGTGCTCAAGGGGATGCTGCAAGTGCCAACACATCAAATAGTTCAGGTGCTGAAGCGACCGATGTTGACTACGAAGAAGTAAAAAGTTAAGTTAATAATCTATTATCAATTAAAAGCTCCCAATATGGGAGCTTTTTTTTTAAAGCATATGTTGTTTATTGACTTAAACCCTTTTAAAAATAATTTTTTTAATTATTTAATAGCTTGTAAGGCTTAAGCTCTTAATAAAAAAAAACAAAGGGTATTTATTCTTAAATTTGTTAAAATGTAAATTATGCGGAATAAACTAAACACAATAGAAGAGGCTATTGAGGATATTAAATCAGGAAAGGTGATTATTGTGGTTGATGATGAAGATAGAGAAAATGAAGGGGATTTTTTGTGTGCCGCCAGATCTATAACACCCGAAATTGTAAACTTTATGGCAACCCATGGTCGCGGATTAATTTGCGCCCCATTAGTTGAAGATCGTTGCGATGAACTTGGACTAGAGTTAATGGTAACCAAAAACTCTGCTACTTTTGAAACTCCTTTCACTATATCTGTAGATTTAATTGGACATGGCTGTACCACCGGTATTTCTGCTCAGGATCGCGCTAAAACTATTCTCGCACTTATTAACCTTAATACCAAGCCGGAAGAGTTAGGTAAACCCGGACATATTTTTCCGTTGCGAGCTAAAAAGGAAGGGGTTTTAAGAAGAGCTGGTCATACCGAGGCTGCTATTGACTTTGCCCGTTTAGCCGGATTTGAACCCGCGGGTGTTATCGTGGAAATAATGAACGAAGACGGTACAATGGCCCGCTTACCCGACTTATACAAAATTGCGGATAAATTCGATTTAAAAATTGTTTCTATTCAGGATTTAATTAGCTACCGACTAAAATTTGACCGATCGGTTGAACGAATAGTAGATGTTGACATGCCAACCAATATGGGCAATTTTAAACTAATTGCTTATAAACATAAGGCTACCGATATGGATCATTTAGCTTTAATAAAGGGCGAATGGAATCCCGATGAACCTTTATTGGTAAGAGTACATTCTTCTTGTATGACCGGTGATATTTTTGGTAGTTGCCGCTGCGATTGTGGTCCGCAATTACATAAAGCTATGGAAATGGTAGAGAGAGAAGGAAAAGGTGTAATTCTATACATGAATCAGGAGGGAAGAGGAATTGGTTTAATTAATAAATTAAAAGCCTATAAATTACAAGAAGGTGGTTTAGATACAGTTGAAGCTAATTTAGAGTTGGGATTCAAAATGGATGAACGTGATTATGGTATAGGAGCTCAAATTTTAAGAGACCTAGGGGTTTCTAAAATTAGATTAATGAGTAATAACCCAGTTAAACGCGCAGGACTAATTGGTTATGGACTAGAAATAGTAGAAAATGTTGCTATTGAAATTGAAGCCAATCCTCATAACGCCGACTATCTAAAAACCAAAAAAGATAAGATGGGGCATCAACTAAACATAAAGTGATTATTTTTTTCAGGCATAATAGCAAAAAATAGTTGGTAAAAAGCTCTATAACCCTTTATGCTATTGGGCTACAAGAAAGTTTAGTGAAAGTCGTTTCACTAAACTTTTTTTGTATATGAAAAAACTTAAAAAAAACGC
>JBIICS010000226.1:0-3201 GCA_044238735.1 Bacteroidia bacterium | reverse complement strand
CAGAAGGCGAGGTTAAACTAATATTTAAATTAAATACAGAACCGGGTTGTAAATTAACTGTGTAATATTTGGTTGGATAACCTTGCTTGGAAACCTCAATTGTGTATAGCCCCGGATCGGGAGTACCAGTTTTAAATTCGCCATTAATATTGGTTAATTCAATTATGGTATCGGCACCCAATGCTCTAATTTTTGCACCTATAACAGGGCTCATACAGGAACTATCAATTACAGTACCTTCTAAATAACAAGCTCTTTTATAAGTTGGAGTTAAAACATACAAGCCTTGAGAAATATCTGATACAACTAAATTTTGGGAAGGCAAAAAGGGATATACACCCCAATCACCATCAAAATCGCCTCCACTTAGGGGTGAAGTATCATACCAGCCTACAACCACTAAATTCTGAGGGCGGTGTGCGTCTATTATAACCACTCCATCTTTATACCAAGAAGTAATCGCATAATCATTTAATATGTGAACATTATGACCTATTGAATTGGAGCCAGGGTTTTGAGACTGAATCCTATCAATTTCAGTAATATTATTTAAATCCGAAATATCATAGGCAGTTACATAAGAACCATCAACTTCATCCGTTGTTAACAAAGTTTTATGGTCGTCGGTTAACCATGAATTATGAGAAAACTTATTTGGGGTATCTTGCTGAGCTAAAACCTGTGGAGCCGCTTTATTGGTCATATCCACAGCTGTAAAAAAACCATCGTATATATGACAGGCATATAAAGTATCATTAAGTACAAAACCATCGTGTACATAATAATCATCATATGCTCCGAGGATACTCGGATTCCAAGGATCGGTGATATCACATACTAAAGCCCCCTTATTGCCCACATTTGTTCCATATAAATACAGAAAATTTCTATCAATATGCAAGGCGTGTATTGTACTTAACGTTTTACCTAAATAAACGGGCTGCCATTGTTTAACTTGAATAGCATTTTCATTTGGCAATGCTGTAAGATCAATAATTTGTAGACCATTACCACCTTCAGTTGTAACATAGGCATAGTCGCCACGGGTTTTAACTTCACGCCAAACAGACTGCACACCTGCTATATTTATTTTTTGAACTATAGCATCCGGATTGGTTACATCTACAATTTTTAAACCCTGTTCCCATCCAACCAATGCATATTCATTTCCCTGGGCATCTTTGTATCCTCCAATGTTTGATAGGTCGCTGGCATTGGTTCCAAAAGGAAGTTTACTTCTAAAGGTGATGTTTTTCGATTTAGCCCGCTGAGCAGAAACATTGAAGTTAAAACTGATCAATCCAACAAAAAGTATAATGTACTTCATAAATTAAATATTTAGGGCAAAAGTTGATTATTTTTCTTGTTGTTTCAAGTTTTATATACAATTAAAAGGTTTTGTGCCTATTAGCCCCCCCAAATGGTCTATGATTAAAAAATGATTAAAAAAATAAATTATTTAGAATTCCTTTTCTAAAAAAGGACTGTTTAATTTAATAAAATTGAAGCTATCTTTGCAAAAATTAAGATAGTGAATGCAGAATTGCAGATATCTGTTCTGCCCGAAGAGGCAGCCAATATCCATAAATTAAAAATTGTTGTTGCCTCTAAAATAGGAGTAAGCCAAAATGAAATAAATCATCTCGAAGTTTTAAGAAGGTCTATTGACGCTAGAGGTAGAGAGGTGAAATTTGTTTTAAAGATTAAGGTGATTTATAATGAGATCGATTTTGTAAACACTTCTAAACCCATTCATTATTCGTTTAAACAGGCCTTCAAAAATCCTGTAATAATAGTTGGTGCAGGACCCGCAGGTTATTTTGCCGCTTTAAAACTCTTGGAAAGAGGAATAAAACCAATCATTATTGAAAGAGGAAAAACAGTTAAAGAGAGAAGAAGAGATTTAGCTGCAATAACTAAAGAACACCTGGTTAATCCCGATAGTAATTATTGTTTTGGCGAAGGAGGTGCCGGAACTTATTCGGATGGAAAATTATATACCCGTTCTACTAAAAGAGGAGATGTAAAAAGAATACTCGAACTTCTTGTTCAACACGGAGCAAACGAAAACATTTTAATTGACGCTCACCCTCATATTGGAACTAATAAATTACCGCAGATCATCACAGCAATTCGGAATACCATAGAAAATCACGGAGGAGAAGTTCGATTTAATGAAAGGGTTTTTGATTTCATTATTAAAGAGAATAAAGTACTAGGTGTAAAAACTGAAAATACTATTACCCAACAAATTTCAGAATTCAAGGGCGACTCTGTTATTTTAGCCACTGGACACAGTTCAAGGGATATTTTTGAATGGTTTAACAACAATCAATATTTAATTGAAGCCAAGCCATTTGCAATGGGGGTTAGAATTGAACATCCTCAGGGTTTAATAGACGAAATTCAGTATCATAAAAAAGACAGAGGTCCTTTACTTCCGCCTGCCTCCTATTCGCTGGTTACACAAGCTTTAAACAAAGGAGTGTATTCATTTTGTATGTGTCCGGGAGGAATTATTGCACCTTGCGCCACTGCTCCCGGAGAAATTGTAACCAATGGATGGTCACCATCAAAACGTGATAATCCATTTGCAAATTCGGGACTGGTAGTGGAAGTAAAACCGGAAGACTACCAGAAATACAGCAATGATGGACCACTTGCAGGATTAAGACTACAACAGGAATTTGAGAAAACTGCATTTAAAGCCGGTGGAAAAACACAAGTTGCACCTGCTCAACGAATGGTGGATTTTATCAATAACCGGATTTCGGATAATTTACCAAATTGTTCTTATATACCCGGAGTGATCAGCACTCCCTTAAATATATTGATGCCAAAAGAATTTACACGCCCCATGCAAGAGGCATTAAAAATGTTTGGTAAAAACATGAAAGGATATTTAACCAATGAAGCGATCTTAGTTGGATTTGAAACGCGCACCTCATCACCGGCAAGAATTCCTCGTGAAAAAGAAAGCTTGAATCACCCACAACTCACTAACCTTTATCCTTGCGGAGAAGGAGCCGGATATGCAGGAGGGATAATTTCTGCAGCCATAGATGGAGAAAAATGTGCTGAGGCAATTCTATCTAAATTAATTTAATTGAAAGTAGACAAATACATCGGTCATTCCGGATTCTGCTCCAGACGAAAGGCTTCGGTATTAATTGACGAAAGAAGAGTTACTGTTAATGATAA
>JBIICS010000072.1:0-14316 GCA_044238735.1 Bacteroidia bacterium | reverse complement strand
GTGTTACTAGCGGCCACAAATCCCCAAAAAAAGAATACCGAAACCAACACATAAAAAGACGATGATAGTTTTTTGTTTTTGCTCATTTTTAGTTCTGATTAGTTAAAAATAATTTTATTGCACTCATTAAATGGTCTGCTTCACATTAACTTATTAACGATTACACCTTCATTATGTAACGTAATTTTATTTTTTTTCGATTAAAAACGTCAAAATGACGTTTATTTTTAATAAATAAGACATAATGTCTTTATTTTTTTGACTGGTAAGTTATTTGTCGTTTGCTATCACAACAAACTAATTAATCTTTTTAAAAAATTAAAAAAATGACAACAGTAAAATTTAACAGACCAACATTAAGAACTTCTAATGCTTTATTATCGAGTTCACCATTTGCGAGTTTATTTGATGAATTTGTAAATCCTTTATCTTATCAGGGAAGTATCTCAACTGTTCCGAGTGTAAATATTAGCGAAACAAACGAAAATTACGTTTTGGAATTTACAGCACCGGGTTTTACCAAAGAACAAATTACTATTGAAGTGGAGCACGATGTGTTAATTGTTAGTGGTGCATACAACAAAGAGGATAGCAAGAATGATAAAAACTACTCACGCAAAGAGTTTACTCTTGCATCATTTAAGCGTAGCTTTACTTTGCCGGAAAGCGTAAACAAAGATGCAATTAAGGCTAAATACGAAAATGGATTATTGCAGATTGGTATTCCAAAGCAATTGGAAAAACCTTTAAATACAATTAAACAAATAAGTATTGATTAATTTTGTTAAAACCTGAATTAAGATATGAATTTAACGGCTATTACATAGGGGCTCTTAATTTTGGTATCGTTTCAAGATAAGCCCGATAAAGCGAATTGTTTATTGGCCTTTTGGTATAATTTGTATTTTTTATTGCATAATCTGGGTTTAATGTAACTCTATTTTAAATTGAAAAGGTCGCTACATAGCGACCTTTTTTATTTACGTAAACTGTTTTTTTTTGAAGTATTAAGCCGGTGAATTTTTGTGTTAATCTATAACTGAGTAACTGATGTTTTTTTAAATGCAAAATTTGTGACGAATTATAATTTATGCTATTATAATACTTGTATCTTATAATTGCAAAAGGCGATTAAATAGGTACAAAATAATGAGACTTGAAATAAGTTACTCTGTCCATAATCGAATTTAAATATGAACTAGTTGTAGCGTATTGCTTTGATAGGGCTTATTCGGGCTATTACAGCACTAGGTAAAATAAGCATTAAACTGCATATTAACACCGTGCCTAAATTCACCCAAAATAAAGGCCAAAAGCTAATGTAAACTGGAACGTAGGAAATATAATACGATGCCTGATCCAGCTTTAAAAAATGAGTATGATCCTGATAAAGACACAAGCCTATGGCAATTATATTTCCTATTAACATTCCTTTACCAACTATATATAAAGCCTGAATAGCAAAAATTTTTCTAACGCTTTTATGAGTTGCTCCCATGGCTTTTAAAACGCCAATAATAGGGGTTTTTTCTAAAATTAATACGAGCAATGCTGTAATCATGTTTATACCAGCCACTAATATCATAAGTGCCAAAATAATTTGCACATTTATATCCTGAAGATTAAGCCAATCAAAAATCTGAGGTTCTTTTTGTTTGATCGTTTGCACATACAAATCAAATGGAAGTAAATTAACAACTGCAGCCTCTGCATTTTGAAGGTTACTAAAATTATGTAAACTAATTTCGTAGCCCCCGGTTTGATTTTCGCTCCAATTATTTAATTTTTTCAGGTGCTTGATATCTCCAATAGCATACATCTTATCGTATTCCTCTAAACCGGTTTTGTATATTCCACAAATTTTAAATTTTCGCATGCGAGGAGGTTGTTGTATGAAAAACATAATTAAATAATCGCCAACCCTATAGTTTAGCTTTAAAGCTGTTTGTTCAGAAATTAAAATATCGTTGCTTTTTCCGGTATCGTTAAAAGCAATAACATTTCCCGACACAAGTTTAGATTTAAAAAAGTCCCAGTTATAGTCCACCCCAACACCTTTTAAAACAACTCCCTCAATATCGGCTTTATGTTTAATTATACCGGCCTTGGTTGCAAACTCGGAAACCGATTTAATGTAAGCTATTTGCCTGATGGCCGAAAGTCCTTCGAAGTTTTTATTTATTGGACTGTTTTCGATAGATTGATTATCGTTAAATACGGATATGTGTAAGTGCCCGCCAAAGCCGGCAACTTTATCTCTAATTTCGTTCTGAAAACCCATTAAAATGGCTACTGAAACAATCATCACCGTAATGCTTAGAGCAATTCCTAAGGTTGCAATGTTAATAATAGGTTTGGTTAAAACCTTATTTTTAACACCGCTAGCCTTATTTTTGCTATTTAGTATGCGTTTTGCTATAAAAAACTCGAAACCCACGGTTACTTAATTTATGCTTAAAATTATCATTTTTATTGTAAGTGCCCTATTGGCCTCGCAAATTGCTTTAGCTCAAAATGCGAACAGACTCGATCCTTTTATTAATCGGAATTACGTTAATGGCGATGTTCAGTTAAATGAGTATTTACCGTTGCTTAAAGGGAAGCGGGTGGCCCTTGTTGCAAATCAAAGTTCTGTGTTTAATAATATCCATCTGGCTGATACTTTATTGGCACTGGGGATAAAAGTTAAAAAGGTGTTTTCGCCCGAACATGGTTTTAGGGGTAAAGCTGATGCGGGCGAGCATGTTAAGAATGTTAAAGATTTTAAAACAGGTTTAACAATAATTTCTTTATATGGAAAAAATTACAAACCCAAGCCTGCCGATTTAAAAGATATTGATGTTATTGTTTATGATTTACAGGATGTGGGAGCTCGATTTTACACCTACATTTCTACGTTATTTTATACTTTACAGTCAGCAGCAGAATTAAATAAAGAATACATAATATTAGACAGGCCTAATCCAAACGGTTTCTATGTGGATGGTCCTGTTTTGGATGACTCTTGCAAATCTTATGTAGGAATTATTCCAATTCCGATCGTGCATGGATGTACGGTTGCAGAACTTGCTCAAATGATGATAGGGGAGGGGTGGCTAAAAACAAAAAAAAATCCTGCAATTAAAGTAATAAACGTTAAAAGCTATAAGCACGAAGATTTAATAGAATTACCTATTAAGCCATCACCTAATTTACCTAATTTGGCATCTATCATTTTATATCCATCTTTGTGTTTGTTTGAAGGTACCGATATAAGTGTTGGTAGAGGGACCGAAAAGCCTTTTCAAATATACGGACACCCTACTTTTCCAATAACCGAATTTAGCTTCACACCTGTAACAAAACCCGGAGCCAGTAAAAACCCTCCATTTCAAGATCAAAAATGTAACGGTTATGATGTAAGTGAAAAAGTATTCGATGTATATACGAATAAGAAAATTGAACTGTCTTTTATTATGAATGCATACAAAATGTTTCCCGATAAATCAAAGTTTTTTAATAATTATTTTAAGAATCTTGCAGGGACTAAGGAATTAAAGCAAATGATTATCGAAGGTAAATCTGAAGAGGAAATCAGAAAGTCATGGAATCCTAAACTAGATGAATATAAAGCAAAGCGCGATAAATATTTGATTTATAAATAAAAAGAATTAACTTCAAATGGTACTCATTTTGCATCGAGGATGATATATAGTGTTTATATGCCTTATAATACTTAAAGTATTTGTTATTTCTGTTTTAAATGCATTTTATTGACATCCTCGTTATCGCTATAGTAAAAATAAGGTTGATTTATACCTAAAGGCGCTAGTTGTTTTCTACTAATAGCTACAATAAACTATAGAACCTATCGATAATGGTCTAAAAGCTGAATGCGAGTTAAAGCACGGTTATATCCGGTTATTAATTCCTGCATAACTTGTTCAACGGTTTTTATTTCTTTAATCTGACTGGATACTTGACCTATTTCTAATTCACCGTTTGCAATATCGCCTTCAAACATTCCTTTTTTAGCTCTTCCTTTTCCTAATAATTCGGCTAATTCTTCTGCGCTACCTCCTTCCTCCTCCAGTGCTTTAACCTGTTGGTAAAATTCATTTTTAAGTAAACGAACGGGAATATGTTTTTTAAGTGATAATTGGGTATCGCCCTCTCTGGCGTTTATAATCATCTGTTTAAAATTTACATGAGCAGATGACTCCTCTGTTGCAGCAAACAAACTGCCCACCTGCACTCCTTGAGCACCCATAGAGAGGCAGGCCAGCATTGCCGCCCCAGAACCAACGCCTCCTGCAGCTATTACGGGTATTTTTACTGCTCTAACAACTTCGGGCACTAAACATAAGGTGGTGGTTTCTTCTTTTCCGTTATGCCCCCCTGCTTCAAATCCTTCTGCAACAACTGCATCTACACCTGCTTCCTGTGCTTTAAGAGCAAATTTCACATTACTTACCACATGCACTACTTTAATGCCATGTTTCTTTAATTTAGCTGTCCATAGGGCCGGATTTCCTGCAGATGTAAAAACTATTTTTACTCCATGTTTTATAATAATATCAATTATCCTATCCATTTCGGGGTATAGAAGCGGAACGTTAACACCAAACGGATTAGTAGTCTCATCTTTGCATTTTATAATATGTTCCTCTAATGTTTCCGGATGCATGCTGCCAGAGCCAATTAAACCTAATCCCCCATTATTACTAACGGCAGAGGCAAGTTTATGACCGCTGCACCAAATCATCCCTCCCTGAACAACAGGGTATTTAATATTAAAAAGTTCCGTTATAAGCATTCGTTTTTTTGTTTACAGTTTTTAGATTATTGTTTGATATAAAGAATGGATTGTTGATAGTGAATCTAATTATCGCAGCTAACCCATCACTAATCGATTACTTTCACTCTTTCTATTAATTTCTTCATAATTAAAGTCATCAATGGTTCTGCTTTTGAGGCTACCTGTTGCACTTCTTCGTGTGTTACTTTAACAATTTTACCCTGAACTCCCAGGTCTGTTATAATGCTCATCCCAAAACAAGGTATCCCCATGTGAACGGCCGCAATTACTTCGGGAACAGTACTCATTCCAACTGCATCAGCTCCAATATTATAAATATAGCGATATTCTGCTGGTGTCTCTAGGCATGGTCCTGTAAGTCCGGCATACACACCTTCTACTACTCTTATGTTGTTTTCGGATGCTATATCTTTAGCCATCTTAATCATATTATGATTATAAGCTTCGCTAAAATCGGGGAAACGCGGACCTAATTCACTCGTGTTTTTTCCAATTAAAGGATTAGTGGGAAATAAGTTGATATGATCATTTATGATCATGAGATCACCAATTTCAAAGTTCGGATTTACTCCTCCGCAGGCATTAGAAACAAAAAGTTTTTGTATGCCTAAAAATTTCATTACTCTAACCGGAAAAACAATTTGTTGCATGTTGTATCCTTCATAAAAATGAAATCGCCCTTGCATGGCAACCACATTTTTACCCCCTAAAATTCCGAAAATTAAACGCCCTTGGTGGCCTTCTACAGTAGAAACAGGGAAGTTTGGAATGTCAGTATATTCTAAAATATGCTTAATTTCAATCTCTTTAACCAAGCCCCCTAAGCCCGTACCTAAGATTATTCCAATTTGAGGCGTTAAACTAATTTTACCCTTTATAAACTCCGACGTAGATTTTATTTCGTGTAGCATATTTTATAATTATGTTATTAAATTCTTCTTTATCTTTTTCGTTAAACTCTACCTCTATTGGTAAATAATAAAAGGGAATATTTTGAAATTCCTCGGCTAAATTGTATTGGTCTAATCTATTAAAATCTTTTTCGGTGGTAATGATAATTTTATTTTGAACGGGCAATAACTCCATATTTTTTTTTATGCGTTGCATATCGCTGGAGTTGTAAAGGTGATGATCGCTAAAACGAATTTGTGTAAAGTGGGGAGTTATCCATTTTAAGTAATCTTCAAGTGGAGAGGGATTAGCTATTCCTGAAAAAAGCAAAATTCCTGGTTTTGTTTGCTTTAGTTCAATTATGCTTACCGGATTTAATTCCGCTGCTTCATTAATTGGAACAGGTTGTCCGTACTTAAGATAAGAGAAGAAAACTTTTTGGTAACCTTTAGCCGCAATTTTTAATTCAATATTTCTGCGGTCGTATGGAGAGAAATCGAGAGGTGTTTTCGTTACAATTATTACATCGGCACGTTTAATGCCACCGGCAAATTCTCTTAAATTTCCGGAGGGTAATATCATGTCTTTATAGTACAGGTTATTATAGTCGGTTAAAACTATATTTAATTCGGTTTTTAGCGACCGATGCTGAAAAACATCATCTAACACAACTACATTGGTATCCGGATATTGGTTTAATATATTTTTAATTCCATCTAATCTGTTCTCGCAAACGGCTACTGTAAGATTTTTAAACTTTTGTTTGTATTGCCTGGGTTCGTCCCCAATTTGGTCAGACTTACTATTTGCATCTGCTAAAACATAGCCACTGCTTTTTCTACCATAGCCTCTGCTGAGCGTAGCAACATTAAGCTGATCTTTAATTAATTTTATTATATACTCAACATGTGGTGTTTTGCCTGTACCACCGGTGCTTAGGTTTCCTACACCAATCGTATTTACATTTACCTCTTTGGGCTTTAAAACACCTATGTCATAAAAAAAATTACGAATCCAAACGCCAATGCCGTATAAAATAGAAATTGGAAATAAAAATATTCTGCGTACGTTCATCGCCTTAAAGATAGTATTTTTGATAAAAAATAAATACTGTAAATCTTCTAAACTACAAGCATGAAAATACTGGAAATATGTAATTACCTGGAACAAATTGCTCCTCTATCTCTTCAGGAAAGTTACGACAATAGCGGGTTATTGGTTGGTGATAAAAATTGGGACATAAAAGGTGTTTTAACAACGCTCGATTGTACCGAAGATGTAATTGATGAGGCCATTAAAAAAGGGTGTAATTTAATAGTGGCACACCATCCTATTGTATTTACTGGTCTAAAAAGAATAATCGGAAAAAATTATGTGGAGCGAGTAATAATTAAGGCCATAAAACATGATATCGCAATTTATGCTGCTCACACTCATTTTGATAATGTATTAAAAAATGGAGTAAATCAATTTTTAGGCAATTTATTGCAACTTTCGCATCTTCAGATTTTACAACCTAAAGCTCAGCAATTAATAAAGTTGGTTACTTTTTGCCCGGTTGCGCATACGTCAAATGTTTTAGAGGCTTTATTTGGTGCAGGAATGGGAAATATTGGTAATTATGATTCGTGTAGTTTTAAGGTAAGCGGTCAAGGTTCTTTTAGGGCGTTGGATGGGGCCAATCCTTTCATTGGAGAATTAAACAGAATTCATTACGAAAACGAAGATAGAATTGAGGGTGTTTTTCCGTTGCATTTGCAAGATGCAGTGGTAAAAACCTTAAAAGAAGTTCACCCATATGAGGAAGTGGCTTACGATCTTTATTTGCTTCAGAACAGCAATTCATTAATTGGATCGGGTGTTATAGGTGAACTGGAAGAGGCGTTAAGCTGTGAAGAATTTCTACAAAAACTAAAGAAAAGCCTTGATTTAAAGCAGGTTAGATTTACATCGGTACCTCCTAACCATAAAATTAAAAAAGTGGCTTTATGCGGAGGTAGTGGTAGTTTCCTGCTTAAATCCGCTCTGGCGGCCGGAGCAGACGCTTATGTTACGGCAGATATCAAATATCATGAATTTTTTGATGCCGAAAATCGAATGTTAACGGCTGATATAGGGCATTATGAGACCGAAAAGCATACAAAACAACTATTTTTTGAGATTTTAAGTAAAAAATTTAGTAATTTCGCCCTCTATTTATCGGAAACTAATACAAACCCAGTAAATTATTTTTAAAGATGGCCAAAGAAAAAAGTGTAGCTGAAAAAAACGAACTTTCAGTTGAAGAAAAGTTAAGAGCATTATACAATCTTCAGCAAGTTGATTCGAAAATTGATAAAATCCGTACAGTACGTGGAGAGTTACCTTTAGAGGTTGCTGATTTAGAGGATGAATTGGCGGGATTAGAAACTAGATTTCAAAATATTAAAGCAGAAGTAGATGCTTTGGAAGAAAGTATTAACGATAAGAAAAATTTAATTAAGGATTCCCTTACAGCAATTAAAAAATACGAAACTCAGCAAGATAAAGTTCGTAACAATCGCGAGTTTGAATCGTTAAGTAAGGAAATCGAATTTCAAAATCTTGAGATTCAATTAGCTGAAAAGAGAATTAAAGAATACAAAGCGGCTATTATCACTAAATCAGAGTTAGTTACGGAAACTGAAGCAAACATAGAGGAGCGCAGAAAAGATCTAACTATCAAGAAAAAAGATTTAGAAGAAATTATTGCTGAAACTCAAAAAGAAGAAGAAGATTTAATAGCGCAATCTCAAGCTGCAGAAAAGAAAATTGAGGCTCGTCTTGTTAATGCATACAAGCGTATTCGTTCTAATTCTCGTAACGGTTTGGCAGTTGTAACTGTTGAGCGCGATTCATGCGGTGGATGTTTTAATAAGATACCTCCTCAAACTCAATTGGATATTCGTACCCACAAAAAAATTATTGTTTGCGAACATTGTGGTCGTGTTTTAGTTGATGCCGGTCACTTGCACGGATAATTAGTCTTAATTATAAGTATAAGCGCTCAAGTTATTTGAGCGCTTTTTTTTTGTAATTATAATTTTTAGCTAGTAGTATTAAGTTTGGATTTAAACTATTTGTGACATTTGCTTGATATCTAACTTATATTAGGTAGATTAGTATTGTAAATTTTCTATTTACGAGTTATATACAACACAATTAGATAATCTGTATGATGAGGCTATCTATATTATTTTTTTTGATTATTTTTTAATGGGTGTAAACTTTATAGAAACAGAATTTACACAATATCTTAATCCGGTTGGTTCCGGTCCATCATCAAAAACATGTCCCAAATGTCCCCCGCATTTAGAGCACATAATTTCGGTTCTAATCATGCCGTGGCTGGTATCTTTAACATAAGTAATTTTACCTTTTGCTTTTTCGGCATAAAAACTGGGCCAGCCACAATGAGAGTCGAATTTAGAATCCGAATTAAATAATTCGTTCCCGCAAGCCGCACAACTGTATAGTCCTTCCTCTTTATTGTTTAATAGTTTTCCGGTGTAGGGTCTTTCTGTCCCTTTTTCTCTTAAAATGTAATATTCTTCATCGGATAGAATTTTTCTCCACTCCTCCTCGCTTTTATTGATTTCAAATGATGTTGACATTTTCTGGTTATTTTTATTTTGTTCTTGAGCATGCGTGCAAGCACTTATAGGTAATAAAAAAAGTATTAATTTTTTTGCAATGTTCATTTTTGAATTTATACTCTAAACGTTTGTGTGTGTTAATTGTTTTTGAAAATTTGAGTTTATCCCTAATTTATGTTTTATAAATGTTTAATAAAACAATTTTGTTCCAATAAATACTTGTAGAATCTTATATGAAATAAATGCTGAACTATGGATTTGATACTTGTGAATTTAACTGAACAAATTCCATGCAATCCTACATGGAGGCTAAACCCGGTTAAATAATTTTTTGAAAAGATGAATAAAAAATAAGGACAACTGAAAAGCGATAACCCTCTTTAGAATTTTGCTTTTGTACGTTTAGGGGCAATTTTTTGAGAAACAGTTACCTGTAAGAATAAGTATGTATCCTTATCTTTTTTACCTCTGGTTTCTCCATTCCATGCACCACCAGCATGATCTCCATTTGCAACGGCAGGATCAGAAAAGTGAGCGGCTATAGTACCTTTGTTCTGTAATATAGTATTGTAATCATAATATTTACCACCAGTATCATCTAAGTAATTGGTAAGCGTATATCTTTTTCCAAACTCGAGACCAATACTAAGAAGACGGGTTAATGCATATTTAGTACCAATGCCTACAGGGAAACAAACGCTAACCGGACTATATTTTGGAACCCCTCCGGGTAAACCCTGTCCTTCTGTGCTTAATTTTCTGAGGTTTTGCCAAGAGCCATCTATATATTGTCCTTGCGGTTGAAAATAAAACAAGCCAATACCAGCAAATCCATAAGTATGTAAATGGAAATTTCTTATCCCTTTTGCATGTCGGATATTGTAACGATTTCCTTCTTTGTCTTTATTAATAAAATATTCATAACGTCCCACAACTTCTATAATAGGTGTTCTGACTGTTATATTTCTTTTATTTCTAAATTGTTCAGCAGTTAACTTATCACTCATGTACATCCAGCCAGCACTGATTGATCCACTGAGAGAATGGTGTCGATCAATTCTGTATCGGTATCCAAAAGTAGCGATACCTCGGGTGGCAGCCCATTCATAATCTTTTAAAAAATGAGTCCCAATTTGATTAGCGCCTCCTAAATCAGAAAGAACATTCGACACACCGAAGGCATATAAATATTCCCTTCGATATCGTTTCCACGATTGGGCATCAGCTAAAATGGGGATTAGAAAAAGTATATAGAGAAAAATTTTTTTCATCAGTTAATTAAGGTTTCTAATTAGAAAACTTTTACAGTCTTAAAGTTAAGAACTTTAACCTAAAAAACAATTGTAAGGCAAAAAAAATAAAGATCATTTATTAACCGGTTTAAAAGCAACTGTTTTTAGAATCTTATTCTGATTTTTATAGTTAAGAAAATAACTTGAATCCAGTCCATTAATTACTTCTTTCAGGTTTTTAATTTCACCAAACGGTATATTTTTAATGAGCATATCCTTAATCAATGGTTTTGCTGTTCGTTTACTAATTTTTGCTTTAAGAATTTCTTTTAATAAAGCTCTGTTTTTTACCCTTAACTGGTTGTTTATCAGTTTTTTATTTTTATCTATTTGAAGTATTTCAAGTAAATCGTCAAATTGTTTTTCGCTTCCAATGGCAAGTGTAAATTGAACATTGTCGGCTGTTGTAAAAATTTCGCCATAAGGGGCAATATTGGGGTGTAAACTGCCCAAAGGCTTTGGGATTTGGTTGTTTAGTAGATAATTGGAGGCCTGATTTACTAATGAGCAAATGGCAGAATCAAACAAAGAAACTTTAATTAAACTTCCGGTTCCTGTTTTATTTCGTTTAATTAAGGCACATAAAATTCCTTCTTTTAATTGATGCCCCGCAAGCAAATCAATTAACGCTACAGGCATTTTTACCGGTCCGCTTGAAGGAGTGCCGGTCATACTCATAAAACCGGTTTCTGCTTGCAAGACCAAATCGAAAGCCACCCGTCTATTGTCCGGAAACCCTTCTATTTTGCCATAAATTAAACTTGGGTTTATTTTTTTTAGTGTTTTATAATCAACTCCTAGTTTTAAATCGTCGTTTAGCTTGTAATTGGCAATAACAATATCTGATTTTTCAACAAGTTTGTGTAGTTTTTGTAGATATTCAGAAGTGTTTAAATCCCAAAATTTCACTTTTTTCCCCCAATTAATCGACTGGTAATAAGCTGAGGTGCCGGTATCTCTTTCATTTTTTAGTTTCCAGCCTCTGGTAATATCGCCATTTGTATTTGGATTTTCTATTTTAAAAACGGTAGCCCCAAGTTCGGCAAAAAACATTCCAACACTTGGTCCAGCTAAAACGGATGCTAATTCGATAACTTTTAAACCTTTAAATGGTTTGTATGTATTCATACTTGTTTAAAATAAAAAAGGGAGCTGTTAGCTCCCTTGATATTGTTTAGTTTTGGATTAATAATATCTAAGTCTTACAACGTTAGCTATTTGTTTTGCCAAACGCATAACCTGACGAGTATACCCGTATTCGTTGTCGTACCAAACATAAAGATTAGCCGTTTTACCATCTTTAGATACAATGGTGGCAGGGCTATCAAATATAGAAGCGCATGAATTACCTATACAATCGGTAGAAACCAATTCGTTGGATACCGAGTATTGAATTTGTTCTACTAAACCACCATTTAGGGCTGCTTCGCGCATAATGGCATTTACTGCTTCTTTATCTGTAGGTTTTGTAATTTGTAAACTCAGAATCGCTAAGGAAACATCAGGAGTTGGTACACGCACCGAGTTACCTGTCATTTTACCAGTTAATTCAGGTAATGCTTTCGAAACCGCTTTATCAGCACCAGTCTCTGTAATTACCATATTAAGAGCAGCAGAACGTCCGCGACGATACTTGGGATGATAATTATCTAATAAATTTTGGTCGTTTGTATAGGAGTGAATAGTTTCTACGTGTCCTTTATCAATGCCTAATTTATCATTAATTACCTTTAAAACAGGTACAATAGCATTAGTAGTACATGAAGCTGCGGAGAAAATGGTTTCATTAGCTTCGTAGGATTCATGATTTACACCATAAACGATGTTTGGAATATCTCCCTTACCGGGGGCAGTTAATAAAACTTTGCTAACCCCTTTAGATTTTAAGTGTTTTCCTAATCCCTCTCTGTCGCGCGCAACGCCAGTATTATCAATTACTAAAGCATCATGAATATCATATGCTTCATAATCTATTTCATCAGCATTTTTAGCAGCTATCAAATGAATTGTATGACCGTTTACAATTATACTGTTGTTTTCAACATCCGCAATTACAGTTCCCGGAAAAGGACCATGAACCGAATCTGTTCTAAGTAATTCTGCACGTTTAATAGTATCTTCAGGTGAATTAGAGCGTGTTACAATAGCACGTAAACGTAATTGCTCCCCTTTACCGGCCTGACTAATTAGTTCGCGTGCAGCTAAACGACCAATTCTTCCAAAACCATATAAAACAACATCTTTAGGTTTAATAGTGTTTTTATCCTGACCTAAAAATCCGTTTAATTTATTGCCTACAAATTCTTCAATACTTTTAAAATTAGAACCTTCTTTTAACCATTCTGCACCTAATCTTCCTATATCGATTCGAGACGGTGCAATATCCAACTTAGTTATAGCTTTAGCAATTGCTAAAGTATCTTTAACAGTAATAGATTGCTTAACTACATTATGGGCGTATTCGTGGAAATTTAAAAGTTCAGAAGCGCTTTTATCTACCATTTGATTACGGAAGATAATTAGTTCTACGGAACGATCGAACCATAAAGAACCCACTACCCCAATTAATTCGATAGCAGCCTTTTCATTTTCAATCCAGTTTTGTAAATTTTTTTCGTAAGAGTTTTTAGTGTTAAGGTTTAATGTTGCGGTTGACATTGCTGAAATTAAATTATGATTTTTGATTAGTTGATTTTAAAGTGTAAATAAAAAAAGGCCACCAACAGGCAGCCTTTATCATTATTATCCTAAGTAGGTTTTCAATAATTTGCTTCTTGAAGAGTGTTTTAGGCGTTTAATGGCTTTTTCTTTAATTTGACGCACACGCTCTCGTGTTAAGTCGAACTTATCGCCAATTTCCTCCAATGTATATTCGTGGCTCATGCCAATACCGTAAAACAAACGAATAACATCTCTCTCTCTCTCGGTTAGAGTAGATAAAGAACGCTCAATTTCTCTCTGAAGGGATTCTTTAATTAAATCGGTATCAGCCCTTGGCGAATCAGAATTAATCAAAACATCTAAAAGAGTATTTTCTTCACCGGCCAGAAGCGGGGCATCCATAGAAACATGGCGGCCTGAAACTCGTAACGTATCGGCAATTTTATCTTCCGGTAAATCTAAAACTTCTGATAACTCCTCGGCAGATGGAGTTCTTTCATATTCTTGTTCTAACTTAGAAAAAGCTTTATTTATTTTGTTTAAAGAACCTACCTGATTTAAAGGTAATCGAACAATACGAGCTTGTTCGGCTAAAGCCTGAAGAATAGACTGACGAATCCACCAAACAGCATAAGAAATAAATTTAAAACCACGTGTTTCGTCAAATCGACGGGCAGCTTTTATTAAACCTAAATTTCCTTCATTAATTAAATCGGGCAAACTTAAACCCTGGTTTTGATATTGTTTAGCTACAGAAACCACGAAACGGAGGTTGGCGCGAGTTAATCTTTCCAGAGCTCTTTGGTCTCCTTCACGTATTTTACGGGCTAATATTACTTCTTCTTCTGCGGTAATTAGTTCTTCTCTTCCGATTTCTTGCAGATACTTATCTAAAGAGGCGCTTTCGCGGTTGGTGATGGATTTGGTTATCTTAAGCTGTCTCATGCTTAAATTATAGGTTAAATTAAGTTTAACAAAGAATTACAAAATTAGGGCTTTCAACGCGCAATGTCAACTAATGTTGCAATAAGCTTATTAATATTTATTAATTAACTGAATT
>JBIICS010000141.1:0-7241 GCA_044238735.1 Bacteroidia bacterium | reverse complement strand
CATAAAAAAAGCGGCCTAAGCCGCTATTCTTTAAAGGCCAAATCCGTAATAGGCCCTTAAACCATTAGGGTATACTCCTTCCAGTAAAATTCCACCTCTTTTTTCTTTTATGGCAAGCGATAAGTCGTCAATCGATTTGATCGGTTTTTTATCGATAGATGTAATTATAAAACCTTCTTTTACTCCTGCGCTTCTTAATTTGCCAGCGCTTAAATTTAATACCCTTAATCCGTAATCTATTCGTAAGTCTTTTTTATCCTCAACTGAAATTTCTTCGAAACTGGCACCCAAAGCATTAAATGTTTCTTCTTTGGTGCGTTTTAAAACATTGGTACTTCCGTTTTTATTTTTTAAAACCAGATCTAATTGTTTTTCTTTTCCATCGCGAATTAACGTTACCAATATTTTATCTCCGGGGCGATATTTACCCACTTGTTCTTGCAGCTGAGCGGAGGTGTTAACATTTACGGCACCAATTTTCTTTATAATATCTCCTTCTCTAATGCCGGCTTCCTCAGCAGATCCACCCTCGTTTAATCCGGCTACATAAACACCATTATAATCCTTGATGCCTTTTTCTTCTGCCAGGTTATTATCAATATCTCGAATGCTAATTCCAATGAAGGCTCTCTGCACTAACCCAAATTCTAATAAATCACTCATTACTTTTTTAACTATGTTAACCGGAACCGCAAAGGAATATCCTGCATACGATCCGGTGTTAGAGGCAATAGCGGTATTTATTCCAATTAGTTCGCCGGAAGAGTTTACCAGCGCACCACCGCTATTTCCAGGATTAACTGCAGCATCTGTTTGTATAAAAGATTCTATTGGAAATACATTTTTATTGGGGTCTCCTCCGCCAATAATATTAATGTTTCTTCCTTTTGCACTTACAATTCCGGCTGTAACGGTGGAGGTTAGGTTAAACGGGTTTCCAACAGCCAATACCCATTGGCCTACTTTAACTTCGTCCGAATTTCCATATGCCAAGTAGGGTAATTGCTCATCGGCCTCCACTTTTAAAAGGGCTAAATCGGTTGAAGGGTCGGTGCCAATAACTTTTGCTGTATATGTTTTGTTGTTATTTAAGGTTATTTCAACTTCTTCGGCACCGGCAACTACGTGATTATTGGTAGAAATATATCCATCTTGAGAAATTATAACCCCAGAACCGGTCCCGATTTGTACCTGAGGTCGCCCCATGTTGGGACTTCCGAAGAAGAAATCAAAAAAAGGATCGTGGTAAGTGTTTGGATTTACTGTTGATTTAGTTTTGATATGGACAACGGCATTAACAGACATTTCGGCGGGGACTGTAAAGTCTATAGCGTTTGCAACCGCATGGGCAGATGTTCTGATAATGGGTTGCTGGATACTAAAGGCTTTTAATTTGTTTTGGGGAGCAATCCAATAAGTATAAACTCCTAAGGCTGTAGCTCCGCCTACAGCTGCTGTTAATAGGTTTCCAAATAAACTTTTAGCTTTCATAGCACAAATTATTTTAATTATACAAAACAACGCAAAAACTGTTCCGCTAGTGTTTAAAAATCTGTTTACGAAGGTTAAAATTCGTTAAGTATAAAAATAAGAAATCACATTAATAATGGCTATTTTTACTGATCTAAATATGAGTGAAGAAAAAAGAAATATTAAATTAGTTTTCATAACCGGTTTATCATTAGGTTTAGTTTTGGGTGGAGCATTTTTTTTCTTCTCTCAAAATACCCAGATCATTAAATACCCTATTGAGGTGTCTCAGAAAACAATTGAAAAAATTGTACAACGTGTAATGGGTGATATGAATGCAAAAAAAGACTCGTTGGATAAGGTTAATAAAAGGATAGTTAAAAAAATTGACAATAAGAATTCTTTGACTGGAGCAGATTCTGCCATTTTAAATAAAGATACAAGTTCGCTTAAAATGGATACTGCTTTATTAACTGATGAATTAATTGAAGTAAAAAAAGATCAGCTTCTTGCTATAAAAAATATTGACGCCCTTAACCTTGATATTATTAATCGTTCTTCTAAAGATTCTTTGCTCCAGGCCATTAGTGGGGTTCAGTTGGATAATAAGAGTTTTAAGAAAACAACGGTTAGTTTGGAGTTTTGGAAATCTCCTATCAATTACCGTGGATATAAATTTGTAAAAAATAAACTTATTATTTTTGGTTTAGAACCCCAAGACGAGTCATTAGCTATGGTTATATCGGATAATATTTATTACCTCAAAACTATTAATGGGGTATTACGATTAACTTTTACAGAAGAATTTAAATCCTCAGAAAAGGTTACCAATCCTTCTATTTTAAGCCTTTTTGAATGAAGCAAATTAAATTTTACAAATATCAAGGTACCGGAAACGACTTTATCTTAATAGATAATCGTAAAGGATTTGTTAAACTTAGTTCAAAAAAAATAGCCTTATTGTGCAATCGTAATTTTGGAATTGGAGCGGATGGTTTAATGTTACTGCAAAATAAAAAAGGCTACGATTTTGAAATGGTTTATTTTAATAGTGATGGAAACAAGAGTAGCATGTGTGGTAACGGCGGACGCTGTATAGTTATGTTTGCATACAATTTAGATATAATAAAACAAAATGTATTCTTTTGGGCTCCCGACGGTGCGCATCGTGCGGAAATAAAAAAGGATTCAGTCAAACTAAAAATGATTGATTGCGCCTTGCCTGTAAGTGTTAATAAAGATCATTTTATTGATACCGGCTCGCCTCATTACGTAAAATTTTCCGATCAATTAAATAAATTAGATGTTTATGTGGAAGGAAAAAAAATTCGCTACAATAAACGTTTTGCCGATAAAGGAACCAATGTAAACTTTGTAAACGAGCTTAAATATGGCACTATTGCTGTAAGAACATATGAACGCGGGGTAGAGGATGAAACGTTAAGTTGTGGAACCGGTGTAACCGCAGCAGCAATTGTATATAGTAGTATAAATAATTATAAGTTTTCTAAAGTAAATATTGAAACTGCAGGTGGAAAGTTACAGGTGTTTTTTAGGAAGATGCAGGAGGGTTTAAATGATGTTTGGCTTTTAGGCAAGGCAGAGAAAACTTTTGAGGGAACGATAACTATTTAAGGTGGAGATTCGATTTAAATACAAAGAAAAACCTACTGATTTTAATTTCGGTTTAGTATTGGTTGATTTAGATTTGTGTCCGATTCATCTTGGTTTTTTTATTGAAAATAATTTCATTGAATTAACCACTAAGGGTTTTCAGGTTTATTCTAAAGAGAAGTTTTTAAATTGGATACGTATCAAAAAGAAGAAGGCGTGTTATTTACCTCTGCAAAATTCTTCCTCGATAAATAGAGAATCAATTGAAGAAATTTTTAAAGGATTTAATTTAAATTTAAACGGCATTACCTGCCTGGATCCATTAAAAAAAATTTTAGTGCTTAGTATTAATGAATCATTGGAAAACTGTGATACAATATTTGATGTATTAAAAAAAATAAAAGAAATTAATACAACTCAGGATTTTTATTATCTCGGTAATGAGTTTCTAATCAATTTTCAATTAAAAGAATACACCAGGGAACAAGTTTATCAATACATCAACGAGTTAAAATAATGTTAAGGTCCGATAATATATATTTAAGAAGCCTTGAATCTACTGACCTAAATTTATTATATGATTGGGAGAATGATACCGAAAATTGGGAAGTAAGCGGTACTCTTACGCCATTTTCGAAAGACATTTTAAAAAGTTTTATAGATAATTCGGATAAAGATATTTACACAACTAAACAATATCGTTTTATAATTTGCTTTAAAAATAATTTACCCATTGGAACAATAGACTTGTTTGATTTCGATCCCCAACATTTAAGAGCCGGCATAGGTATTTTGATCGGTAATAAGGAATACAGAGGTAAAGGATTTTCTAAAGAGGCATTAAAATTATTAATAGATTATTGCTTAAAAACGCTGAAACTAACCAGTCTCTTTTGCACCATCGAAGAATCAAATATACCGAGTATTAAATTGTTTGAAAGTCTAAAATTTAACAAGTCGGGTATAAAGTATAATTGGATCAGAAAAAATGACGGAAAATATTATAATGTAGGATTTTATCAGCTTATGTTATGATGCTATTGAACTGGATAAAGGCATTTTTTGTTTTCTTTATTTGTGTTATTGTATTTGTTTATTGTAATTCTGATAAATCGGAAAAACAAAACAGCTCCGAACATTCAAATCAATATGCCTCGCTCCAGGATACTACTTCCTATATTGGAATGGCCAAGTGTTTAGAATGTCATTCCGATAAAAAGACTTTTCTTGAAACCGGTATGGGTAAATCCTTTGGAATTGCTAATGCTTCTAAAAGTATCATTTCCATTATAAAGAATACATACTATTACGACAAATTCAGTGATTTCCATTATCGGGCTCAATTATATGACAACCGCCTTCGTTTAACTGAATATAGATTAAGTAAGTCGGATACCTCACATCGTTTAACTGTTGATATAGATTATGTAATAGGATCCGGTCATCATACCAATTCACATTTGCTAAACAGAGGAGGTTATGTTTACCAGATGCCTTTTACGTTTTATGCTCAAAAAAAAATAATGGATATACCTCCAGGTTTCGAGCAGGGTTTTAATTCGCGTTTTAGTCGTAAAATTGGACTTGAATGTATGTCTTGCCATAATGCCTTGCCAAAATTTGCTGACGGTTCAGAAAATAAATTTTCGGTGGTACCGGGTGGAATCGATTGCGAACGTTGCCATGGTCCGGGAGGAGCTCATCTCGCTCAATTTATTAATGGCAACAGGACCGATACCGCCAATCAAATAGATTATTCTATTGTTAATCCTGCCAAGTTACCAATCGATCTGCAGTTTGATATTTGTCAACGTTGTCATCTTCAGGGAAATGCTGTTTTAAAAGAAGGAAAATCTTTTCTGGATTATAAACCGGGTGCTAAGTTATCGGATTATATAAGTGTTTTTCTGCCTAAGTTTGAAAACGGAGAGGATGAATTTATAATGGCGTCGCATGCCGATAGATTAAAGCAAAGTAAATGTTTTATTGAAAGTTATAAAAAAGGTAAAGACAATAAGTCTATAAAGCCCTATAAAAGCGCACTTACTTGTATAACTTGCCATAATCCTCATGTTTCAGTAACTAAAACCGACGAAAATTATTTTAATCAGAAATGTTTAAATTGTCACAAAGGTTTTACCCATGATGCTAAAGAGATAAAAGAATTTACTGGATTAAAAACTCGTAATTTAAATGATTGCGTATCGTGTCATATGCCCAATAGCGGAAGCATAGATATTCCACATGTTAGCATTCACGATCATTATATACGTAAGCCTATTTTAAATAAGGAGAAACAAGCTATTAAAAAATTCGTTGGTTTAAAATCAATAAATAATCCTAAAATTACAGATAAGGAATACATAAAGGCGTATTTGCAACAGTATGAAAAGTTTGAAAAAAACCAGTATTACTTAGATTCGGCTTATGTTTTGTTAAGTAAATACAAGACTTCTTCTGCGTTTATATGCGAGTGGATTAATTATTATTTTTTAAGAGATGATTTTACTTCCATCGTTAATTTTGTTAAACAGTTGGGGCTCGATAATTTGAAGAAGATTCTTTCTGTAAAAAGTTATGATAATTACCATGCATGGACGCTTTATCGGATCTCGGAAAGTTTTGTAAAACTAAACAAAAGCGAATTGGCTTTAATTTATATGGAGAGGGCAGTTAAATTATCGCCTTATAATCTTGATTTTAATTCGAAATTGGCAAGTGTTTACTTTAAGTTAGGGGATTTAGATAAGGCCAAATCGGTTTACACCTTTATACTTAAGGAGGATAAAGAATTTGTTCTGGCCTTAAATGGATTAGGATATATCATGTTGATTGAAAATAAAACTAAGGATGCTCAAAAGTTACTTGCTGCAGCTCTAAAAGCGGATCCTGATAATGAATCTGTTTTGATGAATAATTTGAGTTTAAATTTATTAATTGGAAATAAACCTACTGCTCAAAAAATATTTAATCACTTACGTAAAAAGTATCCTCAAAATCCGAAATTAGAGTTAATTAAAAAAGAGTTTTTTTAATACTCTTTTATATTTTTTAATTAGCTCAAAGTTTATTTTCTGTATATCGGAATTCCTAAACTAAACCCCATGGTTAGTTTAAACTTTCCTGGAAACAAAAAAAAATCTTTAGGGTCGACAAATTTGGAGTATTGCGGAGTAGTATATTTAAGTGCTATTTGTTTAAGTCCAATTCCTCCAAAAAAATCCACCGTAAAGTATTTACTCACTAAAAATTGTAAACCACAAAGAAAGTTAATGTTTAGGTTACTGGCCCTGTAATAATAACCTCCTTTAAATAGTGTGCTTGTTGAAATAAAGGCTGTTGAATATGAAAAATGTGGGGCCAGGTAGAGGCCATGGGGAGCTGTTCCGGGTCTTTTTCCAAATCCTAAGTTGGGATAGAAACGGGTCATTAATTGAGTTCGGAAACCTTTTACATAAAAACGGGTACCACTTGTAGTCGGGTTTAGTATTCTCTCGAACACACCAATTATCGGATTTTTATCAAGATATGAAAATCCAAACTCCCAGGAGTGTTGCTTATCTATTATTACTTCTCTGCTAATTTTATATTCGCCGGAAGTAAAAATGGGGCCCCAAAAAATAGCAAACGGATTACTCTTGTTTATAAACCGAATGGGTTGAATGTTTAGGAGAGAATCCCGATTAACCTTTTGGCTGTAGGTATAAGTACTGATTAATAAGAGTATTAATATAGCTTTTGTCAATTTCATAAAGGCATCCGGGCTAATGGGGTTGCGCTTTGGTTGGAAAAATCACCATTAAGGAATTTAAAATGCGCAGCAATTGCAATCATACCGGCATTGTCAGTACAATACTCGAAGGCTGGAATAAACACTTTATACCCTTTATTTTTAAGCTCAAATAGTTGTTGGCGAAGTTCGCTGTTAGCCGATACTCCACCCGCAATTGCCAGTTGTTTAATTTTTAAATCTTTTGCGGCCTTTAAAAATTTAGTTAGCAAATAGGATACAATATGATTTTGAATAGAGGCACAAATATCGGCTTTGTTATTTGCTACAAATTGGGAATCTTCTTTTAAATTATTCTGAATAAAATATAAAAAGGAAGTTTTAATACCACTAAAACTATAGTTGTAATGATGTATTTGAGGGTAAG
>JBIICS010000056.1:0-16642 GCA_044238735.1 Bacteroidia bacterium | reverse complement strand
ATTTAAATCGGTTTGGATTTCCTTCTTTAGCCCAATTATCTACCAGGGGTCCGCCGGGATAAGGGATTCCAATTGTTTTAGCCACTTTATCAAAAGCTTCGCCAGCAGCATCATCTATAGTTTCTCCTAAAATACTTTGTTCCAGCGGCGATTTAACCAGGACAATTTGAGTATGCCCGCCCGATACGGTTAAACACAAAAAAGGGAATTCGGGTGTTTCAGAACCATTATCTATTAAATGAGCTAAAATATGGGCCTGCATATGGTTTACCTCAATAAGGGGTTTGCCAAGCGAAAGTGAAAGACCTTTTGCAAATGATGTTCCAACTAAAAGCGCCCCAAGAAGACCTGGACCTCGGGTATAAGCAATAGCATCGAGATCACTTAAATTTAGTTTAGATTTTTCTATGGCAGCATTAACAACCGGAACAATATTTTGTAAATGGGCTCTGCTCGCAAGTTCCGGAACAACACCCCCGTATTGTTCATGAATAGCCTGAGTAGAGGTAATATTGGCAAGAATTTTGCGTTTTTGGATTACAGCAGCAGAAGTTTCATCACAGGACGATTCAATTGCCAGAATTATAGGGCCATTTTGCTGCATTATGTTAAATTTGTATTGAGCTCAAAAATATTAAAAAAAGGTATAAAATATTAATAATCATAACATCCCTTTTAGTGTTAATTACTTTAGGGGGATATGCGGTTTTTAAAAGTGCCCGAGTTCAAACATTCATCACGCAAAAAATTGTATCGTATTTATCTAATAAACTTCATACTAAAGTTACCATAGGGGGAGTTGATATTGAGTTTTTTGATAAACTTGTTTTAGAAGATTTATACATTCAGGATCACGGACAGGACACGTTAATTTTTGCCCCTCATTTTAAATTAACACTAAGCAATTTAGATTTAAACAATAATATCATTCAAATAGGGGATGTGATATTAGAGGATGCTTATGTTAATCTTCGAAAATTTAAACGGGGAGGCGATTTTAACTTTCAGTTTATTATCGATGCTTTTTCGGGTTCATCAGATACTACAAAAAGCAAAGGGGCTGAGCTTTTATGTAATAATATCTCATTAAAAAACTGTCGATTAAATTATTCTTTATTGTATAAAAAACATGGAACCTGGGGTATCGATTGGGATTATGTAAAATTAAGGAACCTTAATTTAAATCTATACAGTTTGCATACATACGGCGATACCATTAATACCTATATTAAGGATTTATCTTTTTATGAGGTAAGTGGTTTCTATGTTTCCAATGCTTCCTGCTTTTTTAAAGCCTACTCGCAAAAAATGCATTTTAAAAATTTTGAGGCACAATCTCATAATACTCAATTTGAGGCAGACATTCGATTTAAGTATAACAGCTGGGCCGATTTTGATGATTTTATTGAACGAGTAAAGATTGATGCTGATATTAAGCGCTCTAAAATAGACATGGCCGATATATCCTATTTTGCTAAAGAATTGGAAGGTATTAAAAAGGAAGTATATATTGAAGGTTTAGCAAATGGTACAGTTAACAATTTTACGGCATATCCTATTTCGATTCGTTTCGGTAAAAAAACTTTCTTAAAAGGAAAACTCAGAATGCAGGGTTTGCCGGATGCCGAAAATACTTTAATTGATTTTAAAATAAAACAACTTCAAACCAACAAAGAGGATATAGAGAGTATTCCGCTTCCGCCATTCACTAGTAAAGAATATATTCAATTACCCGAAGAAATATACAGTATGGGGGAAATATCTTATGTAGGCGAATTTACTGGATTCTACAATAATTTTGTTACTTACGGAGCTATAAAATCGGATATAGGGTTAGCAAAAACAGATTTAAAAATAAACTACAACCTGGAAACTGAAATTACAGAATACTCCGGTAAAATAAACACTCAAAATTTTAATATGCGAAAGTTACTCAACAATAATTTGCTGGGTTTTATAGACGCAAACTTGACCATTAACGGTAAAGGATTTACAGTAAATTCTTTAGATGCAAGTGCAAAGGGTAATATCAGAAGTGTAGATTTTAACAACTATCATTATCAAAATATTATGGTAGATGGAAATTTTAAAAATAAATATTTTAAAGGTAAATGTATCATAAATGACATAAACCTCTTTATGGATTTTGATGGTGATATTAATCTTAAAGAAGCTAAACCATTGTTTGGTTTTAATGCAAAAGTGGAAAACGCCAACTTAGATGCTCTGGGTTTTTATAATAATAACAACGAGCCCTTTAAAGTATCCTCTTACATGGAAATTGATTTAAAAGGAAATAATCTGGATGATTTTGTAGGAAATGTTTCTCTGGAGGATCTTAAGGTTGAAACTTTAAAAGGCGAGTATTCTCTTGGGGAAATTTTGATTAACGCCAATGAGGAATTAAATCGTAAAAAGCTCATCCTGGTATCAGATATGATTGATGCTCGTGTAACAGGCAATTATAATTTCGAAAATATTTTGCCAAGCATTAAACAGTTAATTAATTATCATTTCCCTAATTTATTTAACACGCGGGATGTTACAGCCAATAAAACGTTTCAGGATTTTTCTTTTAATGTAAAGTTAAAAAGCACAACTGACTTATCTGAGTTGTTTATGCCCGATGTTGTCTTTCTTCAGCCCTCAACTATAGATGGAAGATTTAACAACTTAAATAGAACGGTCGATTTAAATGCAAATATTCCGGAGGCCAATTTATATGGTGTTCATCTTTATCAATACAATGCCAGTTTAACGGGTTTACAAAAAGAATTTTCAATCAAGAACAATATTGCCAAAGCTACCCTTAATGATAGTATCGCTTTTAAAAATGTTCAAATTCATTCTTACCCATGGAACAACCAGATTACAACAAACTTAAAATGGGATAATAAAGAAAAATTTAAAAATGCCGGCGAAATTGAAGGGAAGGTTGCTTTTAATGATTCATCCAATACTCTGGTTAGTTTAACGGAAGCTTCTGTTTTTATAAGAGATACAAATTGGATTCTTAAAAATCCGGGTTCTGTTGCAATAGACACCTCTAAAATTAAAATTGCAGGGCTTGAATTCGGAACGGGTACTCAGAAAATAAATGTAAATGGTATAATAAGTAAAAATCCAGCCGATCAGTTGTTTATTTCTTTGGATCATTTTATTATCGAAAATCTTAATCCTCTCCTAATTAGTTATGATGTTCAGTTAGCCGGACAGGCTAATGGGTTTATAAAGATATCTGATGTTTATCGCAAGCCTGTTTTTAATTCCGAATTAGATTTTAAAGACTTTGTTATTAATGATGAAAATTTCGGTCACGGAAAAATTTTCGCCAATTACGATGACAGCCGAAGAAATATTAAGATGGAAGGTAATCTAAGTAAAGGTAATTTACCTACTATTAAATTTACCGGAATGTATTTTCCATTTAAGAAGGAAGATGATTTGGAATTTTCAATTAATCTTAATAAAACACAGTTAAAAATCTTGCAACGTTTTACTACTGGAGTATTATCAGACTTAAGGGGATATGCAACGGGCGATGTGTTAATTGTTGGCTCTAGTTTTAAACCTGAATTATATGGCAAAGTAGAAATTTTGAAAGGTGGTTTTAAAGTAGATTATCTAAACACAGCCTATTCGTTTAATGGAAATTTAAATATCAAGCCGGAAGTGTTTGAGGTTATAAATGCTGAATTATTTGATGAGATGGGAAATTTATCTCATGCCGATTTTAAAATGTATCATCAGAATTTTAGAAATTTTGGTTTTGATATTGCCATTAAAGCTCAAAATTTGATGGTTTTAAACACTACCTTAAAAGATAATGATTTGTTTTATGGTAAAGCATTTTCTTCGGGTCTAATGAAAATAAAGGGACCTACAGATTTACTTGAAATTGATATTGCCGCCCGAACAGAAAAGGGAACTCAATTATTTATTCCATATAGTGATCAAACAACCGTGTCTGAAAACTCATTTGTTCGTTTTGTAAATAAAGATACTGCTGTTTCTGTTAAGAAAATACAAAAAACAGATTTAACGGGTTTGCAAATGAACTTTGATTTGGAAGTAACCCCCGAAGCACAGTTTCAGATGGTTTTTGATAGTAAAGTGGGAGATGTTATTAAGGGAAGGGGTGAAGGAAATATAAAAATGGAAATAAACACCAATGGATTATTTAACATGTACGGCGATTATCGTTTTACTGAGGGTGATTATTTATTTACGTTTGAAAATGCAATCAATAAAAGATTTAAAATAGAGCCCGGAAGTATTATTTCGTGGAATGGAGATCCATATAATGCCAATATTGATATTGCTACTGTTTACAAAACTAAAACTGCTCTTTCTACTTTGCTTCAGGATTCTAGTGCCGAGTATAAGCGAAATATTCCGGTTAATGTTATGCTTAAGCTAAAGGATAAATTATTTAATCCCTCCATTTCTTTTGGCATTAATTTTCCTACCCAATCAAACAATGAAACTTTAAAGGCACAGGTTAACTCCATAATAGGCAACGATAATAATAACGAATTAAATCGTCAGGTTTTTGCTTTGCTAATGATTGGATCTTTTATTCCTCCTTCCGGTGGCAGTCAGGCTGCTACTCGTGTTCAGCAAGGTATTGGTAATAGTTCGGCCGAATTGTTGTCTGCTCAGTTTAATAACTGGATTTCACAGTTGAGCAAGAATGTAAATCTGGGTGTAAATTATAAGCCTTCAACCGACTTAACAAGTCGTCAGATAGAACTTGCAATTTCTACTCAGTTGTTTAACGATAGATTGTCTATTGACGGTAATTTTGGCGTTGCTAATAATCAGCAAACTGCTGCAGCATCCAGTCTTGTTGATGTTAACGTGGAATATAAATTAACTAACAACGGTAAATTTCGGGTTAAGGCCTATAATAAACCGAATGATTTTATAAATTATTTCACCCAGGGATATAACCGGCAAGGGGTAGGTTTAATATATAAGGAAGAATTTTATACCATTGGCGAATTAATCAGTAGAAAGCGTAAAAAATCCATTAATAATTCTTTGCCACTTCAGCCGAAATTAAGTCCTGATAGTTTAAATCAGAAGAATACGAATGATGAGGTTATTCCTTAAAAAGCAAAGGTTTTACTGGTTTTTAACAGTTGCTTTTAATTTTTTACTTGTTTTAATACGTCCACAGGTAGTAAAGTAATTGCTATTGGTCGCTCAATTAGCCTTCTTTATTTGAAAGTACACTTAAATAGAGATAAAATGCAAAAAATTAAATAACATCTGTGCATTGTGTTGTAAATATTTTAAAATTTGAAGGTATTTAGTATATTTTTGCATAGTGTTTAAAAATTGGTTTTTTCATATAGGTAGGTATACGTTAATGCTTTATCAGGTTTTTAGCAAACCCGAAAAGATCCAGATTTACCGAAAGCAATTGTTTCAGGAAATTGAAGCGCTTGGATTGGGGTCATTACCTATTGTGGCTATAATTTCTATTTTTATGGGTGGGGTTATTACCATTCAGTCGGCATTTGGTTTTGAGAGCCCCTGGATACCGCTTTATGCTGTAGGCGTTGCCTCCCGCGATACACTCATGCTCGAGTTTTGTCCCACCATGGTAAGTTTAATTTTGGCCGGAAAGGTGGGTTCAAATATAAGTTCCGAAATTGGAACCATGCGTGTAACAGAGCAAATAGATGCGCTTGAGATTATGGGTGTTAATTCGAGGGCATTTCTTATTTTACCTAAAATTGTAGCTTCTTTGTTTTTTAATCCGTTGTTGGTTATCATCAGTATGTTTTTAGGTTTATGGGGAGGATGGATATTTGGAGTATTAACCGAGGTTGTTACACCATACGAATATATTTACGGTATTCAATACGATTTTCGCCCCTTTAATTTTACTTACGCTATAATCAAAACGATAGTATTTGCATTTATAATTACAACAGTTTCCGCATATCATGGTTATTATACCAGTGGAGGTGCTCTTGATGTTGGAAAATCAAGTACAAAGGGTGTGGTATACAGTAGTATCTTAATTTTGGTTTTCAACTATATCCTCACTCAAATTTTGTTGGCATGATAGAGGTTGTAGATTTAAATAAATCCTTTAATGGAAATTCCATATTGGAAAACATCAATATTAAATTTGAGCCCGGAAAATGTAATTTAATTATTGGCGAAAGCGGAAGTGGTAAAACCGTTTTAACTAAATGCATGGTGGGGTTATTTGAACCTGATACTGGCCAAATTTTATATAATAATCGGGATTTTGTGAAGATGGGTTTTAGGGACAGAAGGGAAATAAGAAAAGAAATAGGAATGCTTTTTCAAGGTTCAGCCTTGTTTGATTCGTTAACCGTTGAAGAAAATGTAATGTTTCCTCTATCGATGTTTACCGAAATGAGTGAGTCCGAAAAGCGCGATAGAGCTAATGAAGTGTTAAAACGGGTTAACCTGTTTAACAAAAATAATTTATTGCCTTCCGAGATTAGTGGAGGACAAAAAAAACGTGTTGGTATTGCTCGTGCAATCGCCATGAATCCTCAGTACTTATATTGTGATGAGCCCAATTCTGGTCTCGATCCCAGAACATCGGCTTTAATTGATAAGCTTATTGAAGAAATAACCTATGAATTCAATATCACAACGGTTGTAATTACACACGACATGAACTCTGTTGTGGAAATCGGAGATAGAATAAATTTTCTGTTTAAAGGAAAAATTTGGTGGCAAGGCACAAAGGCCGAGGTACTTGAAACTGAAAACCCTGAACTGAATGATTTAGTTTATGCTTCTAAACTTCTAAAAACATTAAAGAAGAAATAAAATTTCTTACCGCTATTTTTTATTCCAAGTAAATTAATTTTTGATGGTTCCTTCCTTTTTTTGTCTTATTTGTTTATAAATACGAATCGACAGAAGGATAAGGACGGTAAAAATTACCAATCCCAGTATACCCCACAAGAAGTTGAAAGTATCTTTTAGTACCACAATAAAAACAATTGAAATGAGAAATAAAGTAGCTACTTCGTTCCATATTCTCAATTTTGTGGAGCTAAATTTGTAAATATCATTTTGAAGTTGCTGATAAATATTGCCATTTGCAAGGTGGTAAAACATTAAACCAAATACAATAGACAATTTTAGAATAAACCAGGGCATAACCCAAGCATTTGTAAGTTGGGCCATCCAAAACCCAAAAATAAATGTTAAAACCATACTGGGCCAGGTAATTCCGTACCAAAGTCGTTTGCTCATAATTTTAAATTGAGCAATTAGGATGCTCCTATCTGGTTCTGGTTTTTCGTTAGCTTCGGTTTGATAGATGAATAAACGCGGAATGTAAAATAGGCCGGCAAACCAAGTAACTACAAATATTATATGAAGAGATTTAACGTAGAGTACGTTCATTTTTTTGATGTTTATGCGAAATTAGAAATTAGTTCTTTATAATCTAATTTGTTGGCTTTTTAAAACAAGAATAAATCGCTGTAGTTCTTCCTTTCAGCGAGGATGATATTTGGAAACCATGATGCGTTAAAAAGCGCTGGCTATTGTTTATTTAAAAAAATTATTCGTTAAAACCGGAGTAATTTGCTGAACTAATTTAGGTTTGGATATGGCAATAAGGCATCAACAGTCGTCAGAAATACACCGCTTGCCTAAAAAAAATAAAAAGGCTTTTTTAAATAAACTTTTCTGTGTAACCGATTGTTTATTAATATTATTGTAGATATTTAATTTGTCTATAATTTTGTTGCAATTTTATGTTAATTAACTGTTTTTTCAACAGCACCTTTGTGCCTTTTTCTAAAAAAATAAGATGAGTTCAACTTATAAGCCTTTTTGTAATAGTCTTTTTAAATATTCACGTTATATTACCTCTGAAGTAAAAATTGGTGAAATTGGTCTGGGTGGTCAAAATCCAATTAGAGTTCAATCCATGACAACTACCGATACCATGGACACCCGAGCAACAGTTGAGCAAAGTATTAGAATGATTGAGGCGGGTTGCGAATTGGTTAGAATTACGGCTCCCTCAATAAAAGAAGCCCAAAACCTCGAAAACATTAAAAAAGAAATTCGGAAAGCAGGATTTAATACTCCATTAGTTGCCGATATTCATTTTACTCCTAATGCTGCCGAAGTAGCGGCCCGACTTGTAGAAAAAGTTCGAATTAATCCGGGTAATTTTGTTGATAAGAAAAAGTTTGACGTACTAGAATATAGTGAAAGTGAGTATCAGGCCGAGATTGAAAAAATCAGTAATAAATTTATTCCTCTTATTAAAGTTTGTAAGGAGTATGGTACTGCCATGCGTATTGGAACTAATCATGGTTCTCTTAGCGATCGTATCTTAAGTCGCTACGGTGATACGCCTTTTGGTATGGTGGAGTCGGCAATGGAATTTTTACGCATTGCACGTAGTGAAAATTATCACCAGATAGTTTTATCGATGAAAGCCAGTAATACACAGGTGATGGTTCAGGCCTATCGACTCCTGGTTTCCCGCATGATTGAAGAGGGCATGAATTATCCTCTTCATTTGGGGGTTACAGAGGCCGGTGATGGTGAAGATGGAAGAATAAAATCGGCAGTTGGTATTGGTACATTGCTTGAAGATGGTTTAGGAGATACAGTAAGGGTTTCTTTAACAGAAGATCCTGAGTTTGAGATTCCGGTAGCAAAAGCCCTGGTTGAACGTTATAGCAACCGGTTAAATCACAAGCCCATTTCTCCAATTGATCATAGTATTATTGCATTAAATTATTCCCCATTTGAATACAACAAGCGTGCTACAATGGAAGTGATTAATATAGGTAATTCTAACGTTCCCCGAGTTATAGCCGATTATAGTGAAAGTATTGATATTAAAGCATCATCTTTATTTGCAATTGGATATAATTATAATGAAACTAGCGATAAGTGGAATCTAAGTGATTTTGCTGCTGATTATATTTATGCCGGAAATCAAAAAATCAATTTTGAAACACCGGGTACATTAGGAATTATTTACAATAATGAGTTATGGTTAGAGAATTCCCGACAGGAAAGGGCTTACCCATTATTCTGTGGTCATCAGTATTTTGCCGAAAAGGAAAAAGGTAATACCTCTACATTATTAAATTTTGTGGCGGTAGATAGTTCTGTTTTTAATTTGGAATTTGCAGAAAAGTTTAGAAATGAAGATACTGTTTGTTTAATTTTTGATACGATAAATGAGCATGGTGTTGCTGAGTTGCGTAAGCTATTCTTAATTGCCAATCAAGCTAAAATAAATACACCCGTTATTCTAAAACGAAACTACAAAGATTTAACTACCGATCAGCTTCAGTTATACGCTCCAACTGATTTGGGCTCGCATTTAATTGATGGTATGGGAGATGGGGTTTGGTTAAAATCAACCAATTGCGGATCGCGCGATTTTATAAATAAAACCTTATTTGGTACTTTACAGGCCAGCCGAACTCGTATTTCTAAAACTGAGTATATAAGTTGTCCTTCATGCGGAAGAACCTTATTTGATTTACAGGAAACTACACAGCGCATCCGAAAAGTTACCGATCATTTAAAAGGTGTTAAAATCGGAATAATGGGTTGTATTGTAAACGGACCGGGTGAAATGGCCGATGCTGATTATGGTTATGTGGGTACCGGAGTTGGTAAAATTACATTATACAAAGGCAAAGAGGTTGTAAAGCGTAATATAGATTCTGAATTCGCCGTAGAAGCCCTAATAGATCTTATAAAAGAAAATGGCGACTGGGTAGAAAGAGCTATAGCGGTTGCTTAATTAACTAAATTTATTTTCTTTAAAATCAGAAACGTTTAAATCGCTCAAATGCCGATTTTTCCAGCTCCTCTCTAAAATCGGGGTGTGCAATATTAATTAGGGCTTTTGCCCGTTGCCTCAGGTTTAATCCGTTTACATCTACCGATCCAAATTCGGTTACAATATAATGTGCATGCGCTCGGGTGGTAACCACATTTGCCCCTTCACTTAAGTTAGCCACTATTTTACTTTTTCCTTTACCGGTTAAGGAATTCATGGCAATAATGGGTTTTCCGCCAATACTAAGCGAGGCTCCTCTAATAAAATCCATTTGTCCGCCTACACCAGAGTATTGATAAGTGCCAATGCTATCAGCACATATTTGTCCGGTTAAATCAATTTCAATGGCACTGTTAATAGCTACAGCCTTTGGATTTTGTCTGATCACATAGGGGTTGTTAATATATTCACTTTCCAGAAAAGCAAATTCGGGATTATCATCAATAAAATCGTATAATTTTCGGCTGCCCATAGCAAAACCAGTAACTACTTTTCCGGGGTGTTTTATTTTGTTTTTGTTGTTTATGGCTCCAATCTCCATCAACGGAATTACGCCATCGCTTAGCATTTCGGTGTGTATACCAAGGTTTTTGTGATTAGTAAGTGAAGCTAAAACGGCATTGGGTATTTCACCAATTCCCATTTGTAAGGTTGAACCGTCTTCAATTAAAGCGGCACAGTTTTCTCCAATCTTTTTACTTGTTGGTTTAATTTCACTAATAAAGCAACTTTCATCCAGTTCCTCTTCGTGGTAAACCATAGCACTAATTTCTTTAATATGTATAATCCCATGTCCGTGTGTACGCGGCATACGGGGATTAACTTGTGCAATAATTAGCTTAGCATTGTTTACAGCACTTTTGGCTATATCTACTGAAACGCCTAAAGAACAGAAACCAAATTTATCCGGTGGAGACACCTGAATAATGGCAACATCTAATTTAAGTTTGCCCGAGCTAAAAAGTGCAGGAATTTCACTCAAAAAAACGGGAATATAGTCGGCATAACCGTTGTGCACTGCTTCCCTTAAATTATCTCCTAAAAAACAAGAATTAAAATGAATATCTCCAAGTAATTGCGGTTGTATTAATGCGTTAGGGCCGTGCAAACTTATACCTGTAATTTCAATGGGTGATATTTCTTTTACCTTGTTTGCCAGTGCACTGCACAAATAGCGTGGAGTAGCAGCACCGCCATGCAAAAAAATACGCATGTTGGGTTTAATAAAATCAAGTGCTTCAGAAATGCTTTTATACATAATTTACAGATTAGATACGTACCTTTGTGTTTTATATCACAAAGATGCTTAATACAACCGAAATAACCGAAATAAAACAATTATTGTCGTCCGAAAAAAATATAGTAATAACTACTCATAAATCGCCTGATGGAGATGCCATGGGTTCTAGTTTGGCACTTTATAATTACCTTAAATTAAAAGGTCATAAAGTAAAAGTAATAACTCAAAATAATTATCCAACTTTTTTACATTGGCTTCCCGGTAACGAATACGTAATTGTAGCAGATGATAAAAAGGCAAAAGCGCAAGAACTTATATTGAATGCTGATTTAATCTTTTGCCTCGATTTTAATAATTTAAAACGAATTGAGTATGTAGGTGAATGGATCGCTTCTGCTCATGCTGTTAAGTTTATGATCGATCATCATCAACAGCCTGATGATTTTGCTAAATATATGTTCTCAACCGTAAACACAAGTTCTACTTGCGAACTTATTTATGATTTTATTGAAATGCTAGGCGATTTAAGGCAGATTGATTTAAATATAGGCAAATGTATATACACTGGTTTGGTTACCGACACGGGATCGTTCCGTTTTAAATCGGCCAGCTCCTTAACTTTACAAAAAGCATCGTATTTAATTTCTTTAGGTGTAGATCACGCTTCTATTTACGAAAAAGTTTACGATACTAATACATACGATCGTTTGCAGTTAATGGGCTTTGCATTAAATCATCGATTTGTGGTAAATAAAGAAATAGGGTATAGTTACATGTGGCTTACTGATGCTGAATTAAAAAAATACAATTATAAAACAGGTGATACAGAGGGATTTGTTAATTACGGTCTTTCAATTGATGGCGTGAGATTATCGGCCTTTTTTGTGGAACGCGATGGTCAGATAAAAGTATCTTTTCGTTGTAAAGATCCAATGGATGTTAATTTACTGGCCAGAAAATATTTTAACGGCGGTGGCCATAAAAATGCTGCGGGTGGTAGCTCCGACAAAAAAATTGAGGACGTGGTAAATGATTTTTTAACTATAATTCCCCAATACAAAAATGATTTACAAATATAGTTTAGGGTTATATCTGATAATGTCTTTTGTTTTGGTTTCTTGTGATCACCAGCCTATACCGAATGTAATGAATAGAAAACCTGGTTTTCATCAAATAAGTGATACCTTAAAACGAGTAAATAAATATCTTTCGCATAAGGAATCCGATTTAATAGAGTCCTATATTAATCGTCATCATTATAAGATGACTGCAACCGGAACAGGCTTAAGGTATTTTATTTACAAATCGTCTAACGGACCCAAGGCTCTCTCAGGTATGAAAGCTAAAGTTAATTTTGAAATAAGTTTATTAAATGGGCAGATATGTTACAGCTCTAAAATCAAAGGACCAGAAACTTTTTTAATTGATCAGGATAATTTTGAAAGTGGAATACACGAGGGAATAAAATTTATGCGTAAGGGTGAAAAAGCCCTTTTTATTTTACCGCCTCATCTTGCCCATGGCTTAATTGGTGATATGAATAAAATACCACCCTTAACTACCGTTGTTTACGATATTGAACTGATTGCTCTGGAGAATTAATGACATAATTTAAATTAGCTATACGAGCTAATAAACTAAAAATGAAAATTGCCGTAAATACCCGACTATTGCTTCCAGGAAAACTGGAGGGTATTGGCTGGTTTAGTTTTGAGGTTTTAAAACGTATAACACAAAATAATCCCGAACACGAATTCATTTTTATTTTCGATAGGCCTTATAGTAGCGAATTTATTTTCTCTAAAAACATTAAACCTGTTGTTATTGGGCCGCCCAGCCGTCACCCTTTATTATGGTACTGGTGGTTTAATTACAGCGTGCCCAAAATATTAAAACAGGAAAAGGTCGACCTGTTTTTTTCGCCCGATGGTTTTTTATCTTTAAATACAAGTATACCCCAGATACCGATTATACACGATTTAAATTTCGAACATTTCCCTAAAGATTTGCCTTTTAGCCATCGTACATACTATAGAACTTATTTTAAAAAGTATGCAAGCATAGCAAAAAAAATAGGTACTGTTAGCGATTATTCCAAACTTGATATTTGTAAAACCTATCAGATAAAGCCCGACAAAATTTCAGTTGTATACAATGGTGTAAACGAAATGTTTAAACCAATAAACCCGGATGAAATTACGGCTACAAAAAACAAATTTAGCGGAGGTCTGGACTACTTTTTATTTATTGGCGCCTTGCATCCTCGAAAAAACATAAGTAGGTTGATAAAGGCCTTCGAACTTTTTAAAAATAAAACAAAAAGCCAATTTAAACTGATACTGGCCGGCAATAAAAAGTGGTGGACATCTGAAATGGAACAAGCCTATCAGGAAGCCACTTATAAAAACGATATCATTTTTACCGGGCGTGTTTCGCAAGAAGAGCTAATTAAATTAATGGGCGCCTCCTATGCTCTTACTTACGTTCCTTATTTTGAAGGATTTGGTATACCAATAATTGAAGGAATGAAGGCGGGTACAGCCGTAATTACTTCAAACATCACCAGTATGCCCGAAGTAGCCGGAGATGCTGCCCTATTGGTTAATCCCGAAAACGTTGAAAGCATAGCCAATGCTTTAATTAAGATTTCATCAGATAAAAATTTGCGAAACACATTAATAGAAAAAAGCAAAACTCAGGCTTCCCAATTTAGCTGGGACAAAACAGCAGAAAAGGTTTGGGATTTAATTATGAGTTAAACTTTTTTAAAGGAGTTTTATTCATTATCCCCATCATCATTTTTTTCATATCCTCCGATATATTAAACCTCCAGATAGCGCCTACCCAGGCCAATACTACCAATGAGCCTTTTACAAAGATGTTAAGGACATAATTGGAGCTTACTGGAATATACGCTATAGAAGTGTATATAATTCCGGCTATAATTATAATCTTGAAGAAGTTTAAACTAAACGGCATAAATCCTAATTGCCATTTTATTACTCCTACTCTCATAAAATTTAACACCCCTAAAGAAAGACATGATGCTATTGCAGAACCTACAATTCCATATTCAGGTATTAACCAGTAATTAAAACCAATAGTAGATAGTACGAGAACAAACATAAAAAAGGCATCAACCTTAAAAAACTTGGAGGCATAAATGATCTGAGCATTTACACCGGTTGACATATCCAGCAAATTTCCTAATCCAATAAACAAGATTACATACTTTCCAGCCTTATATTCTTCCGGAAAGAACATCAATAAATCATCAATATTAACCCATATTCCCAAAAACAGAATAAGTCCGAGCAAAATTTGAGTAGAAGATGATTTCTTATAAAATTCTTTTAGCCCTTCCATATCCTGCTCTCTGAAGTATTTTAATACAACTGGGCCCGCTATGCGATTAATAGCCCTGCCTGGAATAATAATACTTGATCCTACATAAAAAGTGATGGCATATATTCCGGTTTGCGCCAGGCCTAATTTATCATTAATTAAAATGCTATCTACAACCGAAATAATATTGGAAGAAAAGTTGGTTACAATTGAAAATGCACTCACCCAAATAGTTTCTTTAATTAATGATTTTGTGTAAATGGTTTTGTCGTAATTAAATGAAATATGACCTTGGTAAGCCTGCGTAGCAAACAATATAACCGTTGGAAAACAGTTTGCAGCAACATATCCAATAATGGCATAATAAACTGAGATAACCTCAAAATAATAAAGTATTGCTACCAAAAGTATGAGTATTCTTTGAAGTACTTCTTTAGATAATGCTCCCGAAACGGAGTCGAATAAGGCTCGAGCATAATTATCCAATACACTAAAAAAAGCTGAGAAAAAAGTAAGAGGGAGAATTAAAAACATATAATCCACAAAAAGTTTACTTTTCTCTATGTTCTTAGATATGAGCCAGTCCTTGCTTAAAAAATAAATTACCGAACAAATTACAAAACCACTTAGCGTTACAAGAAAAGGGATTAAAATAAAACCATGGTGATTTTTTTCTTCATTTCTAAAATGAGGGAATATTCTAATTATGGCGTTTTGGATTCCGAAGGATGAAAATTGAGCATAAATTAACGATACCGAAACTAAAATTTTAAATAATCCATTTTCATCAGGGGTAAAAACCCGCGGATATACAAACACTGTACTTATAAATCCGAGTGCAATTCCAATATAGGTAACAGCAGTTGTAATGGTGGCCTGACGTTGAACTATTCCCATTATAAATCTTTTACTTTAAATTTTAACAACACCGAATTGCCAACAACCACCACATCGGAAAAAGCCATTGATAAAGAACCTAAAATGGGGCTTAACATGCCCATTGCAGCCATCGGTATTGCAACTATATTATAGGCAAATGCCCAAAAATAATTTTGTTTTATTGTTTTAATTGTAGAGTTTGATAAGTCTAATAAATAATTTAATTTTTCAAACTCTTTACCTTTGGTTAAAATAATTTGGGCACTTTGCATTGCCGCATCGGTTGAACCAGAAATCGAGATCCCCACATCTGCTAGCGTTAATGATGGAGCATCATTAACACCATCCCCCATCATAATAACTTTTGAAGTTTTCTTAAGCTCCTCCAATACTTTAAGCTTTTGATCAGGCAGTTGTTCCGAATAAACATAATCAATTCCGGTTTTATATGCTACTTCATTACAGGACATTTGTTTATCGCCACTTAATAAAACCACCTTGTAGCCTGAAAGTTTTAAATCTTTTATTAATTGAACTGCATCTGACTTAATATCATCTGTAATGCTTATTGCTGCAAACAAAATATTATCAAAGGTTATGTAAAGATTTAAATCATCAATACCAGCATAATTAACAAATGCGGCCGTACCGATTTTAATTTCCTTGCCCTGATACACGGCTTTTAATCCTTTCCCTTTAAACTCTTCTACATTATTAAGTTCTAACAAATTCGAGTTGTTTAATTCTTTTACAAGCGACTTAGCAATGGGATGAGAGGAATGTATTTCAAGAGAAAAGATTAAATTCTTAATTGTGTCCAGGCTAACATCACTAAATAATTTAATTTCTTTAATCTTAAATTCGCCTGTTGTTAGAGTACCTGTCTTATCAAACACAATGGTTTTGGCATCCGTTATTACCTCTAATGTTTCGGCCCCTTTTATTAAAACGCCGCGTTTAGCAGCCATTCCCACCGCTACCGCTATTGCTGTTGGAGTTGCCAATCCCATTGCGCATGGGCATGAAATAACCAATACCGCAACTGAATGTAAAATGGATTCTTTAATAGAAATTTCAAAAAACAAAAAACTAATTAAAAACGTTAGTAGTGAAATTATCAAAACCGAAGGTACAAACACCGCACTAACCTTATCTCCTATGCGTTGTAAATTGGGCTTTTTACTTTGTGCATTCTTTACAAGTTCAATTATCTGATGCAAGAAAGTTTGATTACCTATCTTCACGACTTTTGCTTCAAATGAGCCCGAATTAATAATGGTTCCAGCAAACACTAAATCATCATCTTTTTTAACAACCGGTATTGATTCGCCTGTTAACATACTCTC
>JBIICS010000225.1:0-3213 GCA_044238735.1 Bacteroidia bacterium | reverse complement strand
GGTGAGGCGTATTAAACATGCCTTGCAGGTAACAGTAATCGCAATCGTAAATACAGTTTAAGGCCAGTGTGTTGTAGTAAAAATGTTTGTTGTTAAAGGTTTGTATAACGTTGGTTCCTTCGTAGTAAAAATGGTCGGTACGTTTGGCCAGTATAATTTTTTGTACTTCCTTTTGCAGTCGCCAGTTGCTTCCACTCTGGTTAAAAACATCTTTGTAATGTTTTATTACAACGGTTTCCGGATTACCAATATTGCTGATTATTTTATTGGTATTGGCGTGATTTAAAATTTCTTCTTCTATATAAACTATTGTTTTAACCATGATAAAGTTTATGAAGAATTTTTTCCAGTATTGCGTTTCGCTGGTACTTGTCTTTTATTTCCTCAGCAAAAAGGCATTCAATATTGGCGAGTCTGTTTTCCAGTCCGTAGAAATAAATAAAACGAAGCGCATTCTCAAGCTGCACCTCTTGCGAAAAGGTAAGTTTTAGCTTTTCGCTTATTGATGTTTTTTCGCTAAACTGTAAGTCTTTTTTGGTGAAATCCTTGTTTAATAGTTCGTTTGTTTTCTCAATAAAATCAATAGCGGTGTTCAGTTGATTTTCATACGCTTCCTCCAGTACTTTTAAATCTATTTCCTGGTCGGCGCCATCGTCGCTTATAAATTTTAAGAAATGTATTTGGGTAGACGGAATAAACTGTTGTGCGCTTTTGGCAAAGCCATAAGCTTCCATGTCCACCGCTGTATGGCTTAGGTTAGCTAAATACTCCTGCGTGGCCGGGGTGTTTATGGTTAATAATTTGCAGGTGTTTAGTTCCGGTTTAAAAAGTATTTCGGGATAAAAGGGTTTATTTTCGTTATCACTTGGGGAAACGCTATGGGGTTGAACCCATTTGTGTCGGTTAAAATTAGCCGAACCGCTTAATCCGATATTAAATAAAATTCGTTTATTGTTGCCGTGGCCAAACAACCATCCTATTGCCGCAGCCATTTTATAAGTGCCTACACCGCTTATCAATACGTCGAAACGGTCCGACTGGTAGTATCCCATTTGCTTGCTTTGGCTAACCGCTTTAGCGCCGCTTATTTTTAGCCAGGGTTTGGCTTCAAAGGGCAGAGCAAAGCAAAGTGTTGTTTTAAGCATAGTTATAAAATTACCCAAATTTTAATATTATTGGGTATTGGATTTTAAAAGGATAAAGTTGGTAATTTAAAAAAATGAATATTGATTTTAAATCAGAATACCTAAGTATTAATTGGTAATTTTTTGTTTTTTTATTACTTTAGTATTCAAGCTTTTAATTTAAAAATCAACGATAAATTAAGAAAAAAATTAAGCAGATATTAAATGATTTTATTTGCAACTTAAGTTCCAATTTTTCGTATAATTTATAAAACTATATAACTGAAAAATAATTACCTGATAACATTTATTTGGATTGTGATTTTCTCGCTCTTTGGCGCTACATCACCTGCGCAGGTATTTTATGGTTCTCCTAACATACTTTACGGTCTTCGTAAACTTAACTTAAACTACAATGGTAGCGCCATACAAGTAAGGCGCGAATGCGATAATGCTACTGCCAATATCGGGTTTAATACCTGTGGCACATTGGATACAGTGACTTTAAAAAATTTCGTTTTCGGAGGTAATCCCTTGTCTGCAATTAATATTCCCTCAGAAGGTGCATATAGCCTCAGAAAATTACGATGTGCCTATGCCGGTAATGCCATTAATGTGCGGCGAAGCTGCGATAATACCACCATAAATATAGGATTTAACAGCTCGGGCGATTTAGATACAATAGCGTTAAAATCTTTTACTTTAGGGCCGATGCTTAGTGCGCTTTCCACTTCCTCCGCAGTAGCTTATAGTTTAAGAAGGTTAAGCTGTGCCTATGCTGGTTTTGCCATTCAGGTGAGGAGAAGTAGCGATAACGCAACGAGTAATATTGGATTTACAGCGCTTGGCGATTTAGACACAATTGCTTTAAAAACCTTTGTTGGTGCCAATAGTGGCTTCGTAAGCATTTGGTACGACCAAAGTGGAAATAATAGAAATTTAAGCCAGTCTGTTTCCACAAATCAGCCACAGATTATTTTGACTGGAACTATATTGAGACAAAACGGAAGACCAACGATTAAGTTTAATGTTGGCGGTAATTTCAGCTCCTTAGTATTTTCAGGCACTGTAACAACATTAAGTAATCCATTCAGTGCCATACTTGTAGGCAGTGTAAATAATGATAATGTTGGTTTGTTTGGATGGGGCGCCAATAGTGGCAATGGTTCGCGTGTAAACTTATGTAGAATTAGCGGTAATAATTCTATCGAATTTCAAAGTTTAGGTTTGATCGGTAACAGCCTTCCACCAGGTGTTTTAAATATTATGTCTTGGACTTATACATCAGGTAATATTTCACCGGGTGTATCGGGTTTTTTTAATGGTTCTGTTTTCGCTACTACACTTTTTGGTGCAAATAATTCACCAGCTATTTCCGGATTAGGTCAAATTCAAGTGGGATCAACTCCTGGCGCCGCTGGAGCTGGTGCTATGGATGGTAATATTTCTGAGGCAATAGCTTTTAGTTCTGCCTTATCTAATACCGATAGGCGCTACATAGAATGGGTTCAATCGGATTATTACCTCATAACCGGGCCTACAACTCCTTCTCCATATACTGCCGCAGCACCTAGCGCCTTTGTTACAACTTGGTACGACCAGAGCGGTAATAACAGAAATACTACTCAGGCAAATACAGCTTTACAACCCGTTATTATTAATGCCGGTGTTCTGCAAAAAAACGCATCCAACCGCCCCTCTATATTTTTTAATGGTGGCACTACCCTCAGAAATTCTTTTGTATTAAACACGCAACCGGTAAGTACTTCCTGTGTTTGGAGGGCTAGAACTCTTTCCGGTCCGGGTGTAGAATTATTTGGTTGGGGAGACAATAGTGGAGGTGGAAGACGTTACGGTGCCTGGTTTGAATTTATCAGTTCTACACAAGGCAGATATGGTGTAGAAAACCAGGGCGCTGGTACGGTGGGTACTAATTTGCTAAATACCAACACCTGGTATATTTCATCCCAGATTTTACCCAGCAATTCGTTACCCACTTTAACACAGTGGGTAAATGGTACCTCTCAAGCTGTTACTAATATTGGGGCACCTGCTACTATGAACATTCCTGGTGGAGAATTTTCTATAA
>JBIICS010000094.1:0-11295 GCA_044238735.1 Bacteroidia bacterium | reverse complement strand
TTCAAAAGTTAGATCAGAACCACTAATTATACCTATCTGATTAAAAGATCCACTGGTTTCATATTTACCCTGAACAACCTTACCTTCGGGACATTGTGTAATATTTAAAATAATCTTACCTAGGTTAACAGATTGTTTAAGAGCCTCTATAAACCACTCCTGCGTTGTAGCATTGCCGGCACCAAATGTTTCAAGGACAATGGCCTTTACACTTGGATTAAATAAAACACTTTCTGTTATCTTTCTGCTAACACCCGGAAAAAGCTTAATGGAGGCAATATCATTATCTAAGTTTTTATAAACTTTAAATGCAGAAGGTTGATTACGGAGCAGATAAGGAGAGTTGTATTTAATGGTTATACCCGCCTCTGCCAATGGAGGATAATTAGGTGATTTAAAAGCATCAAAATGTTCGCTATTGTATTTGATCGTTCTATTTCCGCGCAGTAAAGTATATTCAAAATAAATTGCAACTTCTTTAATAACAGGCTCGCCATTACTTTTGGCTGACGCAATTTCAACAGCAGTGATCAGGTTTTCTTTACCATCGGTTCTTATAACACCAATAGGCAATTGAGATCCTGTTAAAATAACCGGCTTAGCTAGGCCTTCCAGTAAAAAGCTTAATGCCGATGCCGTATAGGCCATGGTATCGGACCCATGCAAAATAACAAAACCATCGTATTTTGGATAATTCTCTTCGATCATTTCCGCTAACTTAATCCAATGCGTTGGAAGCATGTTGGATGAGTCTATAGGCTTTTCAAAACTTAATGCCTCAATATTTAAGGTAAAGCGGGAAAGCTCCGGAACCTGTTCGGTAATTTGATGAAAATTAAAAGGCTTAAGCAATCCGCTCTTGGCGTCTTGTACCATTCCAATCGTTCCGCCAGTATAAATTAGTAATATGGAAGTTTGTTGCATTTAAATAATTATGAGTTATAAATTATGAGAGTATAAAGTTGAACTCTTATCATATTGAAATCAAATTATACTATGTATTCTTAATGTTAAACAATTGAGCGGCATTATTAGTAGTTATTTCAGCTAAAGTGTTAAGTGAAATTTGGTAAAGATCGGCAAGTTTTTGGGCAACCAGAATTATATATTCGGGGTCGTTACGTTTTCCTCTATAAGGAGCAGGTGCTAAATAGGGGCCATCGGTTTCAAGCACAATTCTATTGATCGGAATCTGATTTATAAACTGATCGATTTTACCATTTTTAAATGTTACTACCCCGCCAATTCCTAAATAAAAGCCCATTTCTATCAATTCTTTGGCCTGATTCAAATTACCCGAAAAACAATGAAAGACACCTCGCAATTGCTGCTTAGAACTTGCATTAATCTGTTTAACCAGATTAATTGTTTCCTGAACCGATTCGCGGCAGTGGACTGCAACCGGCAGATTTAAATCAAATGCCCAATTACACTGTTCAATAAATGCCTCAGCTTGCCATTTGTAAGTTGATTTATCCCAATATAAATCAGTACCTATCTCGCCTACTGCCTTATAATGACCATTATATAACTCCTGTTTTACAACATTTAAAACTTCTTTATAGTCTTCCTTAATATAGCAGGGATGCAGACCCATCATACCCAAACAGTTATCAGGGTATTGAGTTAACAGGTTCTTTAACGGCTTAATACTATCCAAATCAATATTGGGAAGTATAAACTTACTTACACCCTTTTTTAAAGCATTATTCAAAAGAACAGGTATGTCTGAACCAAATTCTTCGGAATAAAGATGTAAATGGGTGTCGGTAAAATTCATATGCAAATTTAATTGCTTATTTTTGAAAAAGGTGAAAAAGATCTTAATAATACGATTTAGCTCTATAGGCGATATTGTGCTTACTGAACCTTTAATAAGAGGAATAAAGAAGCAATACCCTGATTCGCATATCACCTTTTTAACTAAAGAGATGTATTTAAGTCTTCTGGAGTTCAATCCTCAAATTGATAAGATAATCTGCATTAAGAGAAAAGCCGGCGAAGCAATTGATGAACTTAAAAACTTATCATTTGATTTGGTGCTAGACCTCCATAAAAATTACCGTTCAACATTTATAAAACTTAGTTTGGGCTATAAAAGCAACAATTTATTTAAAGCTAACATGGCTAAATGGAAGATGGTTAGACTAAAATCCAAAGATGAAATTGAGCATATAACATTACGCTATATTAAAACTGCAGAAGCAATTGGAATAAAATACGATGGAGAGGGCCTTAACTTTTACTTGAATCCGGATACAAATATTCATAACTTTAATTTACCTCATAACTATATTGCACTAGCCAGTGGTGGAAAATACAAAACCAAGTGTATGCCACCTGAATTAATTGCTAAAATTATAGATAAAACAAATTTACCGGTAGTTGTTTTGGGCGGAAGGGAAGAAGAATTTATTGGAGAAGATATAAGAAAGCATACTAATAAACTTTTTATAAATCTTATAAATAAATGCAGTCTGGCTCAATCTGCTCTCATCATAAAAAATGCCGATAAAGTTATTGCAAACGATACCGGCTTAATGCATATTAGTGCAGCTTATAAAAAAAGGATGGTTGTTATATGGGGTAACACTACTCCCCGTTTCGGTTTTTTTCCGTTTTATCCGGATGATTCCAAAAGCCTATACAAAAACTTTGATGTAGATTTATCTTGTAAACCTTGTTCGAAGCTTGGGTTTGAAATCTGTCCGAAAAAACATTTTAACTGCATGATGCAACAACCGGTTAACGATATTGCTAATTGGTTAAACGAATAAAATGGAATTATTTTATAGACAGCTAGGAGAAGGTCCACCTCTTATTATATCGCATGGCTTGTTTGGCATTAGCGATAATTGGTTAAATATTGGAAAACATTTAAGCAAACATTTTACGGTTTATATTCTAGATAACCGAAATCATGGATTATCTCCTCACAGCTCGGAATGGAATTATGATGTTATGGCCGAAGATATAAAAGAGCTGCTTGATAAAATAGACACCCAAAAGGCGATACTTATTGGCCACAGCATGGGAGGTAAGATATGCATGCGTTTTGCAGAAATTTATCCGGAACGACTTGATAAATTAATTGTAGTAGACATCTCACCACGATATTATGAACCTCATCATCATACTGTATTAGAGGCCCTTTCGGCAGTTAACTTCGATATAATTAAAACTCGTAAAGATGCCGAACAAATTTTAAGAATGTTTATAAAAGAGGAGGCCACTATTCAATTTATACTTAAAAATATTTATTGGAAAGATAACGGAAAACTATCGTTTAGATTCAACTATGAGGTAATTAGCGACAACATCGAAAACGTTGGAGAAGCCTGTTTTGAATTTGGCATTTGTACAGTACCTACACTTTTTATTAGAGGCAGTAAATCAAACTACATTACTAATGCCGATATAGATGATATCCATCAGAAATTTACTGACGTAAATTGTATAAGCATTGAAAACGCAGGGCATTGGGTTCATGCGGATAAGCCATTAGAGTTTATTAAATCGGTTGAAGAATATCTTTTAAAATTTTGAAAAATAAATTATAAAAACTGAGTTTAAAAATCTTTTTAAACTCTATAAGACTTATGATAAATGTAATTTAGGAATTACAAATTTTTAAGGAGTTCTGTTTATTTCTTTTTATAAAGCGGAACCGTAGAACAAGGCTCTCCAAACATTAAAGATTTTACCATTGGTGTTAGAATATTGGCAACATAAACAAACAACGAATCCGGAATTTGCTTTTTACTGCATCCTTTTACCACCACCCGCTGATCATTAAACTGACTAAGATCTATTTGAGAAATCTTATGCGTTATAATTTCTTCAACTATTTTAACCTCGTTACCTAAAATTACTTTTACCGCAGTAGTGCATAATTTTTGAGCAATTAACATATAGGCCCAGGTTTGAATTACTGCGTCAGCAGAACATGTAATCCAAACATATTTACCTTTAACCCGATCCGCATCAAACTGCTTAACCCAATCGCGCAAATCTTTTTCGCGTAATATAAGCCCTTGAAAAAGTAAATCCTTTAAATCAATCTTATAAAGTTCGGCCTCGGTAGGATAATAATCCTCCAAATTAAAGGTAATTAATCCGCTTTCGGTTACTTTATTAACGATTTCCTCCACTTGTATGGTTTATTGTTTAAAAACGTTTTCGATCTCTTCTTTCACATCCTAACCAACTTCCAACTGAAATACCCTGATGAGAAAAAAATATTGCATTGGGTAAGAAATCAAAAATACCTGTTGATTGTTGAGCTTACTTGATTACCAATACAGTTTCTTCAATATAAATTACCGCTTACTCAAAATACTCTTTCATTCTATCGAAAAAGCTTTTATCTTTTTTCCCCGGGTTTGGTTTAAAGTTTTCCGACTCACGCAATTTTTCGAGTAATTTCTTTTCTTCGGTGCTCAGTTTTTGAGGTGTCCAAACATTAAGGTTAACGATTAAATCGCCTTTACCATAACCTTGTAATTCTGGCAATCCTTTACCCCTTAAACGAAGCAACTTACCAGACTGAGTGCCTTCATCTATTTTTACGCGAGCCAAACCTTCAAGTGTAGGCACATCAATAGAAGTGCCCAAAGAAGCATCAGCAAAGTTCAGGTAATGTTCGTAAATTAGGTTATTACCATCGCGTTTTAGCTTATCGTGAGGTACTTCTTCAATTTGTACAATTAAATCGCCATTAACACCACTTCGCGGGCCCGCATTTCCTTTACCACTAACCGATAATTGCATATCATTGCCAACACCTGCCGGAATATTGATACTAATAACCTCTTCACCTCTTACAATACCTTCGCCAAAACACGTCTTACATTTATCAGATATGATTCTACCTTCGCCGCTGCAATTAGGGCATGTAGAAGTTGATTGCATTTGACCCAACATGGTATTAACCACTCTGGTTACCTGTCCGCTACCGCGGCAAGTGCCACAAGTGCTAAACCCACTTCCGTTTGCAGCACCCGAGCCACTGCAAGAATTACAACTTACGAACTTATTTACTTTTATTTTCTTTTCTACACCGGTTGCAATTTCTTCTAGTGTCATTTTAACTTTAATCCGAAGATTAGTTCCCCTGTTAACGCGCCTGCCTCCCCTACTGCTACCTCCACCACCGAAACCACCGAAACCACCACCAAAAATATCACTAAACTGGCTAAATATATCATCCATATTCATATGATGACCGCCACCAAAGCCACCTGAGCCACCCATACCCGCATGGCCAAACTGATCGTAACGGGCCTTTTTATCGGAATTACTTAATACCTCATAGGCCTCGGCAGCTTCTTTAAATTTATCCTCAGCCGATTTATCGCCCGGGTTTTTATCAGGGTGATACTTTATGGCCATTTTACGATAAGCCTTTTTAATCTCATCTGCATTGGCACTTTTAGTTACCCCTAAAACTTCGTAATAATCTCTTTTAGACATGCCCAATAAATTAATTTCCTACAACAACTTTAGCAAAACGGATTACTTTACCGTTTAAATAATATCCTTTTTCCACCTCATCCAATACTTTACCTTTTAAGTCCTCGGCAGGTGCCGGAATATTGGTAATGGCTTCGTGTAAGTCAGCATCAAAGAGCGATTCTTTGGTTTGCATGGGCTCCAAGCCTTTTGAATTTAAAGTTTTAATAAATTTATTGTAGATTAAATCAACCCCTTCTTTAACCGCATTAATATCTGTTGCAGTATCTATTGATTTTTTTGCGCGCTCAAAATCATCAATAACTGGTAATAAAGCGAGGAAAAACTCTTTACCCGCCATTTGAGCAAATTCTACTCTTTCGCGGGCAGTACGCTTTTTATAATTATCAAACTCGGAATATAAACGCAGGTAACGATCGTTAAGTTCTGCAATTTTAGCAGTGTCGTCGCCTTTTACTTCAGCCTTAACCTCGTCGGGGGTTTCGGTATGCGGCACTTCACAAGCCTCTTCAACTATTTGATTATTAACAGTTTGTTCGTTGTTATGCGGAGTTTCTTCCACCTTATTATTTTGTTCTTCCATAACTAATTAAAATTTAAGATTATAAACCAATAATTCTGCCATCAAAAATGCTCTGTCAATTTGTCTAAACTTAATAATGATAAAAATAATCGGCCAAATATAAATTAGGAATGAAATTTATTTAAGATTATGAAAAACCTGTTGCACATCATCATCTGCCTCTAAATTTTCCACCAGCTCCAAAACTTCTTTAGCTTGTTCCTCATCTAAGTCTACAAAAGTATTAGGCATACGTTGAAACTCGGTACTTTTAACCGCAACACCCCTATCTTCGAGGCCTTTTTGCATTTTTCCCGAATCGGTAAAAGCTGTATATATATAAACCAGGTCTTCATCTACCGCAATATCTTCACAGCCAAAATCAATTAACTCCAGTTCCAGTTCTTCAATGTCTTGTCCATTTAAAGCTGACTTTTCAATAGTAAAAACTCCTTTACGGGTAAAAAGAAAATCTAAAGACCCGGTTTTTCCCAAAGCACCGCCACCTCTGTTAAAATGCATACGAACATTTGCAACTGTTCTTGTGGTATTATCAGTTGCAGTTTCAACCAAAATAGCAACACCATGCGGACCATAACCTTCGTAAACCATCTCATCAAAACCCTTGTCATCTTTACTGGAAGCTCTTTTAATTGCACCTTCAATTCGGTCCTTAGGCATGTTAATACCCTTAGCATTTTGAATTGCTGCTCTTAAGCGGGGATTATAATCGGGATTTTCGCCACCGGCTTTAACTGCAATTGCAATTTCCTTTCCGATACGAGTAAAAGACTTAGCCATTTTATCGTAACGGGCAAACATTTTATGCTTACGTTTTTCAAAAATACGTCCCATATTTTGCTAAAATTAGGGTGCAAAGATAGATAATTTAAAGTTGTTTCTTATTTTAGGAAGGAATACAACATGAGAAATCGTATACTTTTTTATTTTTTTACCCTTTTAACCTGTCTTTCAAAAGCACAGGAACCTGCTGCCAAAGTATACAATGCAAAGAACGGATTACAAGGTTCTGCATTTAATGAAATCATTCAGGGGAAAGGTGGAAATCTTTGGATTGCCAGCGATCAGGGGATTACTAAATACAATGGTTATTTTTTTAAAAATTTTGCAAGCGACGAAGGTCTTTTTGATGAGCATATTGCTAGTATAAAATCTCATAAAAGCGGTTATGTGTGGGCCGTATCCAAAAAGGCAAATCTATTTAAGTTACAGAACGATTCTGTTATTCCTTTTGAGAATAATCGTTTACTGAGCCGGATGGTAGAACACACGGCAGAAGTGAGCAGTATGGCAATAGACCAGGGCGATACTATTTGGATTGGCGTAAAGAATGCTGACTACTATTTAAAATTAGTTCCATTGAATGGCACCTATGCAATTAAGAAAATAAAATTTGAAACTAAGGCTTTACTTAAATATGCAAACAAACAATATTTTTATTCGATAAATAACAGAGGAAATAATCAGGATGTTTTTATTGAAGAAGAAAAAAATAAATTCCGATTTATATTTAAATCTAAAATTAATAGTTTAAGCTATAGCAACAATAATAATCAGACCGTTATTTCATGTAATGAATATGTTTTTAAAAATGATAATTCAGAACCTTTTAAATTAAATGATAATATAAACCAATTACATATTGATGAAGAAAACAATATTTGGTTGTTGTTTGAAAATTTAGGATTTGCGAAAGCTAAAGCTGGCAACTTAAAAGATTTAAATACATTAATTGGCAATGTAGACTTTTTATCCTACTTCAGAGACTATGAAGGCGGCACCTGGTTGGGCTCTTTCGACAAAGGGTTATACTATATCCCCAGCTTCAATGTTTATTCGATATTACAAAAAGACGGATTGATTGATGAAATGATTACTTCTATTTACAAAGATTTAAATAACAGAGTAATTGCAGGAAGTTCCAACGGAAAACTATTTATAATAGAAAAATATAAAGCCAGAAAAATACTGGACCTTAACTTGTCGAAGATTACACAAAATCAAATTCTGAATATTTTTCAAAGTAAAGATGAATATTATTGGGTTTCGTGTTTACACAGTGCATTTAGAATAAGCAAGGACTTTAAAGAAGTAACCGAGCTAAAACACAACGGTAAGAGACTACAAAACATCAAACAGTTTGTACAAGGTAAAAACTCTACTCTTTGGGCAGGTGGAGAAAACAGATTATTTAGTATTCAAAATTCACCCGAACACATAACGTTTACCGACTATGATATCCGGTTTAAAATAAATGCCCTTGCAACTGATAAAAATTTTGAACTTTGGCTAGGTTGCAATAATGGCCTTTGGAAATTTAATGAACGTTTCTTTAAATATTTTGGTTTTAACAATCATTGGTTAAAGGGAAAAATTACCGATTTAGAATTTGATCAAAATCATCATTTATGGGTTGGTACACACAACAAAGGACTTGTGCTTATCAATAAAAACACAATAAAACATTATTCACGATCAAATGGTCTCTTAAGTAATTATATAAAACAAATAAGTTTTACCAACGATGGAAGGGTAATTTTAGCAACCGCAAACGGTTTAAATGTTTTTACGGATACTAAAATATTAAGCTACAATATAAAAAACGGTTTATACTCCAATAATTGTTTAGGCGTAATTAATATAGAAAATGAAATTTGGACTTCAACAACAAAAGGGATTTCAATTGTATTAAACAGTGTAGATGAAAAGATACCACCACGCCTTAAAACTTACCTAACAAAGTTTAGTATTAACCAAAAAAACTTTTTTCCACCGAGCTCCAAAGCAATAATTTTAAGGCCTGATCAAAACAATATAGAAATTGGATTTGCGGCTGTTTCATTTAAGAACAATAGCAAAACCCGCTATCGCTATCTTTTAAGAGGCTTAAACGAGAATTGGCAGTCTACCACTAACACCAGTATACAGTTTCTAAAATTAAATGATGGCGAATATACTTTAACTATCCAAGCTGAAAACTACGCCGGCCAATGGGGGGAAGATACTGCACAACTTAGTTTTAAAATTAATGCGCCCTTATACAAGCAGTGGTGGTTTATTATTTTTTCTTTAACCCTTATTATCATTACCAGCAGTTGGTTTGCCCATTGGCGTTTAAAGAAGAACCATTTTAAGGAACTACGACAAGCGGAGCTAAAAAGAAGACTAATTGATTTGGAGTTACAAGCACTCCGTTCCCAAATGAATCCCCATTTTATATTTAACAGCATCAATTCAATTCAGCACTTTGTAGTTAATAATAATTCTTCGGAGGCACAACGTTACCTATCTAAATTTGCTAAACTAATGAGAAACGTTTTGGATAATTCTAAAACAAGTCATATAACCCTTGAAAAAGAACTGCAAACCCTGTCGCTTTATTTACAACTAGAATCATTACGCTTTGAGGAACATTTTGAATATACCATTCAGGTAGATGAGAAAATTGACACCGTGAACACCGAGATACCTTCTATGCTTATTCAGCCTTATTTAGAAAATGCTATTTGGCATGGATTAATGCATAAAAAAGGAAAAGGACAAATAAAAATTGATATCTCTTTATTAAACGACAAACAAATAAAATGCCTGATAGAAGATGATGGGATTGGCAGAGAAAAAGCCAAAGAATATAGAAGCGTAAATAAAATCAGTTACAAATCATACGGAATGATGCTGGCCAAAGAAAGACTAAATGTTTTAAACAAAATTAATGATAGCAGTCTTAGCATTGAAATTACTGACTTAAAAGATGAAAATTTAAACCCAACAGGCACAAGAGTTGAAATATTTGTGCCGATTAATTAACTTTAGGATATGATTAAAACACTTGTTGTAGATGATGAGAAAAAAGCCCGTGATATCCTAACGGGGATGCTTAATACTCATTGCCCCCAAATTGAAGTGATAGGTCAAGCCGATTCTGTAATTGCAGCTGAAGAATTAATAAGAAGCTTAAAGCCTGATTTGGTTTTATTGGATATTGAAATGCCATTTGGAAATGGTTTCGATTTGTTAGATAAAACTCGTGATTTAAATTTTGAAGTTATTTTTATAACTGCATTTGATCACTATGCCGTAAAAGCAATTAAGTTTAGTGCCTTTGATTATCTTTTAAAACCAATAGACATAGATGAACTTAAAACCGCCATTGACAGGCTTATTCAAAATAAAAAAGATGAAAACAGTTTTAATGTAAAAATTGAAAACTTACTTTCTGAGATAAAGGCAAATAGTAAACCCAAGCGTATTGCTATTCCGAGCATGGAAGGAATTTCAATTGTAAACATAGATGATATAATACGATGCGAAGCCGATACCAATTACACGCGTATTTTTTTAATTAACGGCGATGCCATTTTAGTATCAAAAACACTAAAGGAATATGAAGATATGCTAACCGAATATCATTTTGTAAGAGTTCATCATCATAACCTTATAAATATAAATCATGTACAGAAATACATCAAAGGAGAAGGCGGATATGCAATAATGAGTGACGGCAGCTCTGTTGAGGTGTCCAGAAGAAAGAAAACTGAATTTATAGAAAAACTATCTAAAATATAATGATAAGTGTAAATACTGAAACCCTCTTAAATGAGGGTTTTTTAATTTCAACTGATAAAACCAAACTGGATAACGAAGTAATATGGCAATATTTAACCCGGTCCTATTGGTTTAAGGGGGTTAAGAAACCGCTTATTGAGAAATTAATAAAAAACTCGCTTTGCTTTGGTGTTTACCATCAAAACAAACAAATAGGATTTGCACGCATTGTAAGTGATTTTGGGACATTTGCCTATTTAGCTGATGTATTTATATTAGAAGAATACCGCGGAAGGGGCTTGTCTAAATGGCTTATGATCGAAATTATGAATCACCCGGATTTAAAAGGTTTAAGAAGAATTATGCTTGCCACGCGTGATGCACATGGCCTTTATGCTCAGTTTGGATTTAATAAACTAGAATATCCTGATCGTTATATGGAGGTATATTACCCTGATGCTCACCTTAAATAATTTAAATGAAACCTTTTATTTTTTATATCGTATACACAAAGTGTTAAATTTGCGCTATGAGAAAAATAATACTATCCCTTTTTACCCTGCTAATTCTAAGCAATTTAAAAGCTCAAACGGTTTTATATGAAAATTTTAATGCCTACGACGGAACATCCACAACTGTTCCAAGCGGGTGGTTTTTTAGCTACAATGGAAATTACACCAGTGCTGCTTCATCCG
>JBIICS010000010.1:0-35234 GCA_044238735.1 Bacteroidia bacterium | reverse complement strand
AGAAGAATTACCATGCTCTAAAGCGCCCAATCCTAAGTTTCGAAATTTTAAAGCGAGTTTAATTTTTTTGATAAGGCCTAATTTTCCGCTCATTGCCTGGCCTATTTCCTTTAGGTCGTCCACATAAACAATAAAAGTATAGTTATCAACTGGTAAGTCTGGTAAAAAGTCATCAATAGCCTGCATATCTCGTTTCAATAATTCATAAAAGTGCTTGGCTCTTGGCACTCCATTAACATCGAAAACAGAAATCGTAACTTTAGTTTTTCCAACATAAAACTGTGCAGTGTCAGGAATTGAAAACATAATGGGGCAGTCGATCAACTGATGATACGATTTCGCTTTAAAATTCTGTTGGGTGCTTGTGTTTAATGTTACCGGCAAGGAAGTGGAACCATAAAGTTGTTTTGGTTTAGTAATTTTAATTTCAATGGGATCTGCTTCTTCACCTTCAAAAAAACCAAAAATTCCACCATTATTAAAAAGAAAGTTTCTACCTTCCATAAAATTGGTTGCTACCGGATCAAAAATTGGATCTTTCTTCAATTTCTTATCCATCACATCTTCTAAGGTATACTCAATATATTTTAACTCATTTGCATCTGATATAACAAATGAATTATTACCTCTTTTATTAACTTTTAATTCTTTACCGGCTGCTGTTTTTGCATTCATGGAAAGAACAAAGCGACCGAAGTCTTGCGTGTCATAGGTTCCGGGAACAGTTGCTGGAAATGAATAAATCACCTGGTTAACTTGTAATTGTTTAGATAAGGTAAGTTTTACATTTAAATTGTCATCTTTTATATCGTTTAAATCAATTTCATAAACATGTTGTGCCCAAAGTGAAGATGTTATTAATGAGCATAATAGATATAATATTAAATTTTTCATTTTTTTATTTTAGGGTATGACGAATAAAAGATCATAAAAGTTACAATATAAACTTAATTTATTGTAAATATTTTTTAGTTTAAAATTTACCTTTCATCACGTCTAAGCCAATAGAATAACCATAAACATTTCCATTGATATCTTTGTAAATTCGGATTTTGTTGCAGGCCATTCCGAGGTATACGGGAGTCCATGTTTTTCCTCCATCTTTAGTTTCATATCCGCTATTCATCGTTCCTACAAAGCCATGATTTTCATCAATAAATCCTATTCCAAATTCACGCGCAGAAGCATCTTCCACTAAGTTGATTTCTTGCCAGGTGTTTCCGCCATCTGTAGTTTTTGCAACACGTTGTTGTTTTACATTCGGATCTGGATTGTAGGATTGAATAGTGACGTAACCAATTTTATCGGATGGGAATGATGCCTTCCAAGTTCCTTCAAATGAGCGGTTAGATTGATACACTTTTTTCCAGCTTTTTCCTCCGTCACTCGTTTTTAAAATCAGCGCATTCGATTTTTCAATATCCTCATTTGAAGCAGCGCAAACAATTCCATTATTCTTATCAAACATTTTAATGTCGAATAGCATCTTACAATCATTATTCATGCTACTTGATATCCAAGTAAGTCCACCATCATGTGAAACCATTAAATTGGCTGGGCTTCCTACTCGTCCAACTGCGTATAGATGAATTTTATAATCCGATTTTCCGTGGTTGATGTATTGCTCTTTCACGATATCTATAGCACACAAACCTTTCACATAAGGTCCGGAATACGAAACGGGGTTCCACGTTTTGCCGCCATCAGTTGTTCCATAAAGCGGAATAGTATCTATTACATTTGGAAAATAGTCGGTGCCCACTGTTCCTGCAAAACCAATTAAACTATCCACAAAAGCAACGCAGCGGAAAAAGGTTCCTTTCTTTTCCAGCTGTTTTTCCCAGGTTTCGCCTCCATTTTTTGTATGGTAAATACTTCCGTATCCGTTGATATACCACCCTTCGTTTTCGTTGATGAACGTAATGTCGTCTTGTTTTCCGGGATAGCGTTCGGTATTCAGTTTTTTCCATCCTTTTTCTTGAAGGTTAACCTCATCCTTTATGGATAGAATTTCATTGCTCCATTTTACTGCCGATAATCCAACCTCTTGATTATATTCATCAAACAATTGCTGTATCTTTCCGCTTGCAAATTTGTTATAGGCTTCCTGCATGCTACCAGATTTTGCAAAAAAATGATCGGTTAACGGGTATGTCATTAGGGTAGCATTTCCCGGGTGAAAGTAATTTACGGTATTAACAATCTGTTGGTGATCTGCTTTAGAGAATGCCTGGAAATCGGCTTCTCCGAATTGAACCAAAACTTTTGCTTTTGTCTTTTCCCAATTTTCCAGATGAGGATAATCTTGAATCTGTCGCCAATATTCTGCATTCCGCGCGTAAATTTTTCCTTTGCCGTTGTATTCCCAAGTTACCCTTAATAAACTATCTGCTTTTGGATTTTTAGCTAATTCCTCTAATTTTTCTTTCTTGATAAAATACCTGTAATTTAATTCATACTGCTCCCGTACCGATTTTTCAACTTCAATCGGATTCATTCCTGCAAGTGCATTTTGTATCCGATACATTTCTAATTGATACTCGAACCATGATTTTGCGGTAGTGCCGTATACAACAACACCGGCAACATTATTTTTTGCGCTAATGGCCGGAGCAATAATACCGCCCATAGAATGACCCACTATTATAATCTGATTAGTGTCTACATAAGAAAGTGATTTTAATTTCTTTAATCCCACTTCAAAATTATCTATTTCATCTAGTAAGTCACAATTTTCACATGGCGGGGTATTCCTGCTATCACCAAGTCCACTTTTCTCAATTCGAAGTGTTACATAACCTTCATCAACATAGGCATCAATAATACGTTTGTAGGGGTGGTCGTTACTAAGTTCATCAATACTGCTGCAAGTATATCCCGGGATAAAAAGCATTGCTGGCATTTTCTTTTCTTTGAAAGGCTTATTGATGATAACTCTTAACTGTCCGTCTTTATAATTGGCCTGATCATATATTACTGAGGCATTGTTATCTGTTTCGAGAGGTCGTGCAACTACCTTACCTTTAAGTTTTAGTGTCTTTTTTCCACGAATAACTGTAAGTTCAACATTCTTTCCGGGTTCATACGTTAGAAATTCATTAATCAGTTCATCAGCAGATTGAAATGATTTATCACCAATTTTGGTAATGATATCATTCTCTTGAAGCTTAAGTTCAACACTAGTTCCGCGAATTACCTGAATTACCTTACAACCCGAATTACCAGCTTCTGTTCCATATTCAATACGGGCTCCTAAAAGAGGTTTCCGTGTAAGTTGTGCATTAACATTAAAAGTAATTAAGATTAATAAAATAAGTGCCAGATTGTTAAACATAGGGATTTTTGGAACAAAGAAACCACATTGTTTCAGATTTTCGTTGTCAAAAATTGCTTTTTTTTGATCACATATAAATTCTGCTTTACAGAATCAGCAAGTCAACAAATTTAATTTCAGCATTTAATTTAAATAAGTCGTTGTTCGGTTTTCTCTTTTTTCATTGGTTTGATTAAACTCTGGAAGCAATACCAAATAAGAAATGAAGAAGCGCATCTCCTGATTTTAGTTCATCAAACTTTTCATAAGTTGAAATCAAACAATTTCTTTTAAAGTAAAAAACTAATAACCTAAATTATTTGTTCTTTAATGAACCGGGGGTTTGTCCGAATTGTTTCTTGAATGCTTTCGCAAAAGTTGGCACATCGGAAAATCCATAACGAAGAGCTGTTGAAAAAATTTCGTTACCACCTATTAAATCTGATTTAGCAAACTCAAGTCTTCTATTGTTTTGATACTGATAAGGTGAAATGCCAAAAGTCATTTTAAAAACTCGAATGAAATGATATTTTGATATTCCTGTTTGATTTGCAATTATATCTAAGGAGAGGTTTTCAGTGATATTGTCATCTATAAACGACTTAGCCTTAATTAGCAATTTAAAAACATCTTCATTTGTATTTTTTTTCTTAAAATCCAGTTTAGATAAATGTTCAAATACAAATTTTTGATCCGTAATAATGTATTCTGCCAAACTATAAAATAGTTCGTTTTCCTGAAAATCATTAACAATTTTACCAGATTTAATTTTATAATAAATATCATTGAGTGCAACACCCACTCTGGTATTATTAACTTTATAACAATTAACAAAAAACTGATCGGAAAGTAAAAATTCTTCTAACTCTGAACCATTTTTAACATAGTATTCGGCAATATCTGATACAATTTTAGACGAGATATCAATACAAACTCCGTAAACCGGTTGGTTGCTGTTAATTTTTACTTTTGAATCTGTATATTCATTACCAATTATATACTCTCCGGCCTTTACCTTATATTTTTTATTTTTTGCATAATATATCTCTTCACCGGATGCCACAAATTTTAAACCTATACCCGAAAAAGGACAATCACTCTCCAATCTTTTAAAAGCTGAAAACCGAATCGCATTTTTCTCAATATCCGAATAAATTGTTTGGTTCATAAATATAAAATTAATTATAATTTATGAAATTTTTGGGACATCATAAAGTTAGATTTATAAATTCTCTATCCATCCTTAGCTTAAGCTAAATTACTTTAGGATAGAAGGTGCCCTTGGAATAAATCTTTATTGTGTTAAGTTGAATTTTCTGATATAAGATTCCATTTCAAATTCAGCAGCAATAAAAAAAGGGTAAACTCCTTTATTAATAAGCCAACAAAGCCCCTATTAATGTTTTCAACTTTTCTGCATTAGGTAACATCGTTGCTTCCAGTGTTGAATTTAAGGGAATGGCTGGCATATCTTCTGCACCCATCATCTCAACAGGAGCATCTAAATATTCGAAACAATTTTTTTGAATACGACCGGCTATAGATTGGGCAAATGAATTACCCAAAGTTTCTTCGGTTAAAACAATTGCACGACCATTTTTAATTACGCTCTTGTAAATAGTTTCTTCATCCAATGGAACCAGTGTTCTTAAATCAATAATTTCAATTGCATCACCAAAATGTTTGGCAGCCGCTTTGGCCCAATATACCCCCATACCATAAGTTATAACGGTTAAAGACTTACCTTCGTTGGCCAATTGTTCATTTGATGACTGAACAATTCGTGCCTTTCCAAAAGGAATTACATAATCTTCATCTGGTTCTATTGTTTTAGCTTCTTCGGTACCTTTAATTTTACTCCAGTATAATCCTTTATGCTCCAACATTACCACCGGGTTGGGGTCGTAATATGCCGATTTCATTAATCCTTTTAAATCGGCACCGGTTGAAGGATAAGCAATTTTAATTCCCTTTATGTTACATAAAACACTTTCAATGCTCGAGCTATGATAAGGTCCGCCGCTTCCGTAGGCACCAATTGGCACACGTAAAATCATGCTAACGGGCCATTTACCATTACTTAAATAATTGGAGCGGGCAACTTCAGTAAATAACTGATTTAATCCGGGCCAAATATAATCTGCAAACTGAACCTCAACAATTGGCTTTAAACCAACCGCACTCATGCCTACCGTTGATCCTACAATAAAGGCTTCCTGAATGGGGGTATTAAAAACACGTTCGTCGCCAAATGTTTGAGCTAAAGTAGCAGCTTCTCTAAAAACGCCACCTAATCTTCTTCCCACATCTTGTCCGTAAAGTAAACATTCTTTATGCTTATTCATTAACTCACGTATTGCAAACAAGGCCGAATCTACCATAACTGTTGCTTGTTTACCAGCCGGAGAACGTTGGCCTTTTTCTTCTGTAATTGGTGTTGGAGCAAAAACATGATTAAATAAATCTTCCGGACGAGGATCTTCTGCTTTTAAAGCGTTTTGATAATCTTCCTCTACTTTTATTTTTACTTTCTCTTCTATTTCTTTTAAGGAATTTAGTTCAATACCTTCAATTAATAGTTGATTTCTAAACTTAGAATATGGATCTCTTTTTTGAGCTTCTTCTAAATCATCTCTGTACCATTCTTTGCGAACGCCACTGGTATGATGATTTAATAAAGGAACTTTAGCATGAACCAGAAATGGCCTTCTCTCTTTTCTTATAATATTAATTACTTCCTGTAATGTTTTATAGGATTTAATAAAATCAGTCCCATCAATGCTTCTGGTTTCTAATCCCTTAAATCCTTTAGCGTATTCGGAGGCATCCTGAGCTCTTATTTCCCTTGCGTGTGCTGATATGTCCCACTCATTATCCTGAACTAGGTATAAGATAGGGAGACTCTTAAGCACTGCCATTTGGAATGCTTCTGCAACTTCACCTTCGGTTACACAGGCATCTCCTAACGAACAAACGGCAATTGGGTTATCAATAGTATTATCATTTAAACCAACTTGCTCTTTATATTTTAAACCTAGAGCAACGCCGGTTGTAGGTATGGCCTGCATGCCAGTAGCGCTACTTTGCATGGGGATTTTTGGCATATCCGGTCTGTTTAACGAAGGGTGAGCATAATATGTTCTCCCACCCGAAAAAGGATCGTCGCGCTTGGCCAGTAACTGAAGCATTAAATCGAACGGACTCATTCCAATACCCAACAAAATACTATCATCACGATAATAAGCCGATAAATAATCCTGAGGTAATAATTGTAAACCTAAAGCCAACTGAATAGCTTCGTGGCCTCGTGAAGTAGCATGAACATATTTACTACAAATCTCTTTGTTGGCTTCATAAATTTCAGCCATTGTTTTGGCTGTAAACATCAACTCATATGCCCTTAACAATAGTTTGGTATCTAAAGAAGTTGAAGCTGAAGTAATTGTTGCCATAATCAGAATTATATTACGATAAATCTACAAAAACATAATAAAAATTTCAAATAATTTAATATATATGGAATATAATACTGTTTAAATGATTTAATTCAATATTATATTTTGTTTCAAACTAATCGTTTAATATCGTTCCAAATTCAATTAGGTAAACTAACTTTATAAGATCTATTTTACTTTTAATTAATCTCAATTAGCCAATATATTACTTCAAGTTAATGAAAATTCTAATTATAACAAAAAGACTTTCGATTTTACTTTTACTTATTTCATCCTATAGTTTGGTAAAATCTCAAAATAGCATAAAAGTTTCTTTTATAAACTTTATACCCGACTCGGTAGAATTTATTTATTATCAAAATTCATATAGGCAGTCGGTATCAAAATCAAAAGTAATGACTCGTAAATCCGACTATGATTTTAAAATAAATTGTGATCATAATCAAATAGCTCAACTAACTTATCCTTCAGATACCGTTTATATTTATTTAGATGGTAAAGATCAGAATATTGGCATTACAAAAAATTATTTAAGTTCCACTTTAACTTTTGAGATCGACCAAAAAAATCAACTATTTGTAAATGATTTTTATGCTAAATTTCCTTCTCTAAACATTGAAAATTATAACCAACCTTATATTTTAAATTCTACGATAGATCAGTTTGAAATGCGTTTATTTGACCTGAAAAAGAAACAAAATGAATTACTGGAAAACAGAAAAAAAGAAATCGATTCTCAACTTTATAACTACATCAAAAATACGATTGAGTATTCTTACTGGTCTAACCTCTTGTCCTATCCTATAGAAAAAGCAAATGCAAGTAAGGAGCTAAACGTTAGTAAAATTCCGGATTTAATGCTGGAGGTATTTCCAAAGGATCAACTCTCAAATAAAACACTACTTTATCATCCTGAATATACCAGATTATTAAAATACTACATTACTTATAAATCATCCGAGAGCAACAATTTTAAAAAATTTACTGACTATAGTGTATCGGTAAATAGAAAAATTAATTTATCTAGGCAACTATTAAAAGATGAGGTTTATGCATACCACTATGGTCAGATTTTAATTGACTTTTATAATTATCTGCCAAAGCCGGAAACCAAACAATTATTGAATAATTTTAAAGAAATTTCATCGTCTGAAATGTATTTCAATTATGTAAATAATTACATAAAAGCTAATCCTGTAAAAGAAGACCATACAAATAAAACACAAGAAAAAGAAAAAACAAATACAAGCTCAGAATCTCCCATCTCTTTTAATGGACTTGATGGTAAAAAACATTCATTAGAAGAATTTAAAGGTAAAGTAGTTTATATTGATTTTTGGGCGAGCTGGTGCGGACCCTGCCGTATGATGTTTCCATACAGTAAAAAGTTGTTTGAAAGCCTTGAAGAAAAGGAAAAAAAGAAAATAGTTTTTCTATTTATAAGTATTGATGCCGATGAGGAAACTTGGAAAAAAGCCATAGAGCAAAATCATCTCGAAGGTTCTCAGTTTCACTCGCCCGGCAATTGGCAATCTGAAGCAGTAAAATACTTTAAAATAAACAGCATCCCTCGCTACATGATTGTAAATAAAAAAGGGGATTTTGTTGACTTCAACGCCAAAAGGCCTTCGGAAACTGAGTTGCTGGATAGATTACGTGAACTAATAAAAGAATAGTTAAATAGCTAAAATAAAATTGAAGAATTAACCGCTCTCAGTAACTTAACCTAAAATGAAACTATTAGTGCTGTTTTTGATAATTGTATTACATACTTATAAAAGTAATGCGCAATATTTTGATCAGCTAACCACCTACCAGGGATTAAGTCAAAGTGGTGTTAATTCTTTATTAACAGATGAAAAGGGTTTTCTTTGGATAGGTACTCAAAATGGCCTAAACAGATACGACGGACAAAGGATTAAACAATACAAGACAAATCCATTTGATAGCTTAAGCTTGAGTTACGATGATATTACGTGTTTAGCGTTAGCATCTAATGGACTTATGTTAGTCGGCTCCAGAAATGGTTTAAATATTTATAACTCTGCAACCGATAATTTTGAACAATTATTTTTCGAGGCGAAAGATGGAGAAAAAGTAAGTCAGATTATAACCGGAGTATGCGTTTATAAATCTCAATTCATGGTCTCAACCATGAGCGGTCTCTATAAAATACAACGTAATAAAGATGGATGGATTAAGCAACGTTTATACCAAAAATCGGTTTTAGATGTACAGGTTTTTCAGAATGGAAATTTTATTGCGTCCACTTTCAACTCCTTACTAAGCGGTAATTTTAACCGTAATTTTATAAAAAATGACACTTTAGTTGAGATTGAATTTTCAATAAAATCGAGAAGCATTTACAAGCAATTTTTTAGAAAGAAAGAGGAGCTGTGTTTTGTAAATGGTAAAAATTTATTAGTTGTAGATCAATACCTAAAAATAAAAAAAGAACCGGTTGAATTACCTAATGGCACCTCTTACATTATGTTCGATAAATCAAACAGACTATGGGTTGGTACAGAAAATAAAGGAGTTTTCCGATACAAATTTGAATCTAATAAATACACCCTGGTAGACAGCCTGCAGGAAGATTTGAAAGTAAGTTATGGTTTAAAAAGTAATTACATCAGTTATTTATACCAGGAACCAGACGCTAATGCGGATGTTGTAATGTTAGGCACTCGCGATGCAGGATTGTATTTTTTCTCGGCATACAAGAACAACTTTAGGCATTACGAGTCGATGTTATTACAAAACAACCCGGCATCTGCAGCCAGCGTTTTTTCAATTTTTCAGGAAGGAGACCACTACTTATGGGCATCAACCTATAATGGTTTGTCGAGGATAAATTTAAAAGATAAAACTGTAAAAAATTTCTTTGTTAGCGGCAACAAACCTTCACAATTGTTTCAGCATATTTTTCAGGATTCTAAAGGTAATATATGGTTTGGAGGTGAACAAGGCTTGTTCCTTTATAATTCTAATAAAGAAACTTTTACTCATATACCAATAAAAGGAGCGAACAATCCCAATGCCGAAATAGTTAGAATAACAGAAGATGGTAATGGTGATATAGTTGTTGCAGCAATAGGATATATTGCTTTTTTAAAGAATAATACTTTTAAGGTTATAACCGATGCCGTTATAAACAATAAGTCGCAACGTTTAGCTACAATAGGAACCATTCGATTTGATAAGGATAATAACCTGTGGATTGGCACAACAAAAGGGCTTTATTTTTATAATACTGCTACAAATAAATTTCAATACTTTAATACCAATTCTAAAAATAAATTTTCTCTTTTAAGTCCTTTAGTATTAGAAATCATTCGCGATAAAAAAGATCAGTTATGGGTGTGTTCCTCAAAAGGAATAAGTAAGGTGCTAAAACAAGATAATAAGATTAGCTTTATTAATTATTCTACCGAAAATGGTTTGCCTAACGACTTTGTTTATGGGGGTACGGTTGATGAAAACAATCAGCTCTGGCTAAGTACAAACAAAGGTCTTTCGTGCTTTAATACCATTAAAATTGAATTTACTAATTATGATGCCAGCGATGGATTAGGAGCTAATGAATTTAACTCAGGCGCCTTTTATAAGAATAATAAAGGTGAACTTTTTTTTGGTGGCCTTGGTACCTTAATTTCATTTAAACCTGAAAAACTAAAGCTTAATTTACATTTATCTAAAGTTGCATTAATCGGTCTAAATCAACTCAGTAATTTTTCTTATTCAAATAAAAATACTTTAAACGAGCTTAGATTTAAGCCCGATATAAACGACTTGTTGTTTGAATTTGCATCTATTGATTTCACGAATCCTACTAAAAATAAGATTGCATACCAAATTTCGGACAGAGGGGATACCTGGATTGATCTTGGGGTAAAAAAATCAATTAATTTTGCCGACCTATCACCCGGAAGTTATCTCCTTAAAGTAAAGTCGGCTAATAATATTGGCCTGTGGAACGAGAAACAACTATTGGTTATCCCTTTTATTATCTTACCTCCTTTTTATAAAACATTCTGGTTTTATAGCTTACTTGCCTTAATTGTTGGAATAATTGTTTATATCCTTTACAGTTATAGATTAAGAACCAACATTAATAATTTAATGGCCATAGAGGCTGCCAGAGCCGATGAAAAAGATCAATTAAGGAGAACAGCTGCGCAGGATATACATGATGAATTTGGAAATTCTTTAACCCGTATTTCTTTGCTAGCAGATGTGGCTTCCAAACTAATACCTAAAGAAAGTTTGGAGGCCAGAGAAATGCTAAATAAAATCAGCGAGTCCTCTCTTAACCTATACAACGGTTCTAAAGATTTTGTTTGGGCGTTAAATCCTGATAATGATAATTTTTATGAAGTAGCTTTCCGTATAAAAGATTTTGCTGATGATCTCTTTCACGAACAAAACATCCATTTTATACAAAACGGTTTAACTGAAGATTTTAAAAACATTAAGCTTAATGCTGGTTACAGCCGACAAATTGTATTAATGTTTAAAGAGGCCATAAGCAATATCGCCAAACATGCAAAAGCTACTGAAGTATCGCTTGATTTTGGTTACAATAAAGAAAAGGTAACTATCCAATTGTCTGATAATGGAGTTGGTTTTGATACAAATAAACTTTCAGGAAAAGGAAATGGCATAAACAATATTAAACACCGTGCACAAAAAATGGGTGCACATATTTCATTTAATACTGAAATAAACAAAGGATTAACACTGATTTTTAAATTAAAATACTAGATTATGAAACACCGTGTAATTATTGTAGAAGATGACGATATAATTCGTCAGTTATTCAGTACCTTAATTAGTACCAGTGAAGGCTTAGAGTTAGCCGGAGCTTTTGGCAGTGCAGACAAGGCTTTAAAGGAAATTGCTCCATTAACTCCCGATGTAGTGCTTATGGATATAGAACTTCCGGGCACAAACGGAATAGATGCAATTCCTCTTATTAAGAAACAATTACCTAATTGCCTTATTATCGTTGTAACGGTTTACGAAAATGACGAATTGGTATTTAAAGCTCTATGCAACGGAGCTTCTGGATATTTAACTAAAAATGTTAAGTCGGAAAAACTAATTGAATCTATTCATGAGGTTTTAAAGGGTGGTGCTCCTATGAGTTCCAATATTGCCCGTTTGGTGGTCTCTTCTTTCCACCGTAACATTAACTCCAACCCCTTAACTCCAAGGGAACAGGAAGTTTTAGAGTTATTAGCTTCCGGCAAAAGCTATACGAGTATTGCAGATAAACTTTTTGTTGACAAAGAAACTATCCGTACACACATCAAGAATATATATGTAAAACTGGAAGTTCATTCAAAAGCTGATGCAATTGCAAAAGCTAAAAAAGACAGATTAATTTAAAAAACATTAAATCCAAGTCCGAAACTAAATCTAAATTCATTTAAACTAAATGGTGTATTAGTACGACTAAGGTGTGTACCGCCTACCCACCGACCGTTAATAAACAAATGAAAATAACGTGTTGCATAATAATTGAAACCCGTTAAAACAGAAAACAAGGGGTTATAACCATAACCTGAACGTATAAAGTAATTAGGGTCTAATGTTGATTTTTCCTGGGTTTCGGTTAAGGAAAGACCAGTTAAAATGCCCATATAAGGATCGAAATGCGAACCAGTGGTAACGTGATACAGGGGGCCGGCAAAAATCCCATTATTGATGATTAAATTTCTCTCCTTATTTAAGGAGTTTAAAAAAATAAAGTTTTCTCCTCTTAATGAAATTTTATTTCCGGTATAATATTCTAAATCTGAACATAAATACACATTGGTTAAGTCACTTTGAGGCATATAACCTGTTCCAAAAGTAAGAGTAGCTCGGGTTAAATTTTTATGAATAAAGGGCTTTGCAGGATCCTGAGCCATTAGGTTTTTAAATAGCAACAAAAAAAATATAATACGGGTTACTTGGGCTGCCATAATTGAGCAATTTTGTAATTAAAACTAAGTGTGCCTATAAGATGGCCTTCAAGATCTAAACCGCTTTCCTGTTTAATATGCATATGCGGACCTTGACCATGATTACCAATCTGGCTTTCCAGATGCCCCCCCAGATGTATCATATATTGCGTTGAAAAAGAAACATCAAAGTTCTCAGAAATTAAATAATGAGTCCCAATTCCCATCTGAACAGCACTACTCCACTTATCTGCAGGCACTTCTGTTGGATCTAGGCTGGTAAGTTTTGTATAATCGAAACAATGACCGGCCAAAAAATAAGGGGTAAACTTATTAGATTGCAAAGGATTTTTGCCGGGATAAAACATAACCGACCAACCAATATGTCCGTCTTTTCTGTAACCCAAATTTTGAATATTAGTGCTCATATAATCGGCAAACCATTCAGTATTAATATGCTTACCAAGTCTAACTCGAAACTGTCCTCCAAATCCCAGCCCAAAAGAACCAGCATCTCCAAATATACTCCCGGTGTTTCTAACGCCCAAACTAAACTGACCGGCATAAGTAGGTTCTTGAGCCTTAACTATGCTGGGGTGGAGCAGAATGAAACAGCTAAAAAATAAAAGAATTTTTTTCATGACTTTTTGTTTGTTTAATTAACCCCTAAAATCATTAATAATTGCATTAAAGTTAAACTATTTGTTATTTATAACATAACAAAAATTAACTTTGTTAGCACAAAAAAACATTCCAGTTGTTAAAGAAGCATGACTGATACAAGAGTAAATAGAAATTTTGATAAACCTGTATTTCTATGGTTATTAAGTGGTTGTTTTTTAGTTTTTTTAATGGTGGTAATTGGAGGAATAACCCGACTTACCGGTTCGGGCTTATCTATAACTGAATGGAAAGTAATTATGGGAACGCTGCCTCCTTTAAACGAGAGCGAATGGCTAGAAGCATTTGAAAAATATAAACAAATACCCCAATACAAACTAATAAATCACTACTATAGTTTGTCCGATTTTAAATTTATTTTTTTCTGGGAATGGTTTCATCGTTTAATTGGTCGGATAATAGGCTTGGTTTTTATTATCCCTTTCATATACTTCTGGATTAAAGGTAGAGTTAATAAAGAACTGCTACCTAAACTAATAATCATTTTTTTATTGGGAGGCTTACAAGGTTTTTTAGGTTGGTTTATGGTAAGCAGTGGCTTAACTGAATTAACATATGTTAGCCACTTTAGACTAGCTGCTCACCTAATTACCGCCTTCGCAACTTTTGGTTTTATTTTTTGGGTTGCATTAGATGTTTATAAACAACGACTGAATAATACAAATGAACAGAAAAAAAATATCCGTTTATGGCAGTGGTTTTTTAGTTTGTTAGTTTTACAAATTATATACGGAGCATTTGTAGCGGGGCTGCATGCAGGCTTCGAGATTAATACCTGGCCACTCATGAACAATCAATTATTTTTTACTGATTCTTTTTCGGAACAAAGCGTTTTTTATAACCTTCTTAACAACAAAGCTGGTGTTCAAATTGTGCATCGTTATTTAGCTTATGCAGTAGTAGCTTTCACTATTTTGTTTTCACTTCAACTTAAAAAACAAAATATAAGCCTTAAAACACCAGCTAATCTTTTGATGGTTGCAGTCTCATTTCAGTTTTCACTTGGAATTTTAACCATACTATTTATAAATATCGATACTTTTAAAGTTACATTAGGCGTGCTTCACCAGTGTGGTGCATTTATTCTGTTTGCATCTTACATATATGTTTTACACAAAATCCGATTAATAGAAAATTAAAATATGGCGAAACCAGATTTTAAAAAAAAACAAACTTTACAAAAGAAAGATACAAAACTATCTACCCCGGTTAAGGAAATTAAAGTTCCAACTAAAACTATATTTGAGCAATATAATTTACTTATTATAGGCCTCATCTTTACTATTGCCTTTGCCTTATATTATCCTACATTAAAATACGGATTTGTAATGGATGATGGCGCAGTAATAACTGACAATAAAACCGTAAAAAGAGGAACCGAAGCTATTGTACAATTATTTAAAGAATCATCAGTTTATGGCAGTACCGGAGAGAACTTTGGTACCTATCGTCCTTTTGTTATGGCTATGTTTGCATACGAATACTCCATTGCCAAAGGATCGCCTTACATACATCACTTTTTAAATGTATTATTTTACAGTGTTTGTTGCGTGGTAGTATATATAACACTTCGGAAGTTCCTGAAAAAATTTAATCCTTTTATTCCGCTGATTGCTATCTTGCTTTTTATAGTTCATCCTGTTCATACAGAAGTGGTAGCCAATATCAAAAGCAGAGACGAGATCATGAGCATGCTCTTTTTATTTGCAGCTGCAGGATTTATGTTTGATTATTTTGAACAACAGAAACGAAGCCGGCAATTATTATCCTGGTTATTTTTTACTATGGCCTTATTTTCGAAAGAAAGCGCCGTAACATTTTTATTTATAATTCCTTTAATGTTCTACTTTTTTACAGAAGTTCCTCTAAAAAAAGTATTGCAGGCTTGCGCACCTTATTTAACCTCTTTATTTGTTTATTTATTGGCCCGAAATGCAGTATTAGACCCAATTACCAGCAATATGCCTGTTATTAACAATGTTTTGGTAGAAGCCAAAAACATGAGCGAAAAATTTGCAACCATTAGTTTTATTATGTTTTTATATATTAAAAATCTTCTAACAAGTAACGGACTAAGCTTTGATTATGGTTATGCACACATTACCATTAAACAATTTTCGGACCCCATTGTAATAACCACTCTCCTCATGTTTGTTTGGATGTTTATTTACGTTATTTGGAAATTTAAAACAAAAAACATCTGGGTTTTCTCAATCTTATTCTATTTAGCTACGCTAAGTGTTAGTTCTAACGTATTGGTTATGATAGCTGCAACCATGGCCGACCGTTTCTTGTTTGTTCCTTCATTAGCATTTACACTTGCCATTGCCGGCGGATTTGTAAGCATGTTTAAAATTAAACTAAATGATGAAAAAAATATAAAGTGGGCCGTGCTTGCTCCAGCCATTGTTATTGCAGGATTCTGGTATGTTAAAGCAAGCGAACGCAATCCGGTATGGGAAAGCAACTATAGTTTATTTAAGTCAGGAACCATTTCGGCACCCAATAGTTACAGAACTAACCGTGCATTTGCAGTTGAAAATCTGGTTACTTTTCAAAAAGAAACAGATACAACAAAAAAAGGGCAGTATTTAAAAGATATGACCACATACTATCGAAGAGCGGTGGCAATTTACCCTAAATTGGCCGATGATTGCTTTAATATGGCCATTTGTTTTTATTACAATAACAAACTTGATTCAGCTAAAATATGGTATAACAACTGCGTTAACATAAACCCTAATTACTCCAATGCTCAATACAATCTGGCCATGATTTATTCCAATGAAAAGAACCACGATTTGGCCTTAAAACATTTTATGGAGGTATATAGAGTAAATAAAGATTTTATGGAAACTAATTTTAAAATTGGTTTACACTATCATTACAAAAATGACTTTAGCAATGCTGTACCTTTTTACGAGCAATATCTGGCTACCCATCCCGGTAATACCGATGTGCTCTCTAATTTAAGCCTTGCATACTTAGGATTAAAACAAAACGATAAATATACATTCTATCAGCAAGAACTAGCTAAGGCAAAAGCTGCTCAAGGCAAATAAAAAAGAGGCTTAAAGCCTCTTTACATTTTATTGCTGTGGTATTTCCACAGCCTCTTCTATTGGATCGGCATCAGGATTTGCACTTTTACCCTTTTCTTTTGCTTTTTCGCGTGCCTTTTTACGGATCTCTTGCAGCCTCTGATATTGCTCGGCCGTAAGAACATTTTTTAATTGCGACTCGCAAACCCTGTTTCTTTCTCTCTTTGCAGATCTTAAACACGTTACATCACCCTTACATTTTTCCTTATCAACATCAACAGAATTTTCACGATCAATTAAAATTTTACGGACCTTAATAACTTGGTCATCACTCAGTTTTAATTTCTCTGTAAACTTTTTAACGAGCTTATCTGCCCGTTGCTCGGGAGTTAATTTAGGGTCCTGTGCCGAATCTTCCGGTTGTTGTTTCTTTTCTGCCTTTGATGACTTTACATCCTGAGCCTGGCTATCCAAGCAAAAAAATAAAGCTGCAGCCATAACGAAACTTAGAATTAATTTTTCCATTTTATAAAAATTTTGGTTAATATTTAATTAGACTTCTCAATTTTCTTAAGGTTTAATTCTCAGCCAAAACAGAAGATTTTTTTCTCTCTCCTATTTGTTGCCTCCACATGGCGTAATACAGTCCTTTTTGATCCAATAGCTCCTGATGTTTACCTGTTTCAATTACTTTACCATGTTCCAAAACAAATATTCGGTTGGCATGCATAACAGTACTCAGCCGATGTGCAATAAGAACTGTAATTTGGTTGTTTTGCTGAGAGATCTCTTTAATGGTCTCCGTAATTTCCTCCTCAGTAAGCGAATCCAACGCACTTGTAGCCTCATCAAAAATCATTAGCTGAGGGTTACGAAGAAGTGCGCGGGCAATCGATAAACGCTGCCTTTCTCCTCCCGAAACTTTTACACCACCCTCACCTATTAAGGTATCTAAACCACTGAGTGCTCTTTTCATTAAATTATCACAGGCTGCTTTTTTAAGTACATCCATGCATTCAGCATCACTGGCATTGGGTTTAACAAAAAGCAAATTTTCTTTTATCGTTCCCGAGAACAGTTGAGTATCTTGAGTTACAAAACCTATTTGCTCTCTCAACTTATCTATATTAACATCCTTTACTGATATATTATTATATTTTAAATCACCCTCAACTGGTCTGTATAAACCTACCAATAATTTTACAAGTGTAGTTTTACCACTACCAGATGGACCAACAAAAGCAATTGTTTCGCCTTTATTAATACCTATATTAATATCCTGCAAAGCGTTAGTTGTTGCCGATAAATGTTTAAAAGAAACCCTTTCGAAAGTAATAGACTGAAGCGCACCAAGCTCTTTTTCTTTATCAGGGCGAGATTCTTTTGGTGTGTTTAAGATGTTTTCGAAGTTTTTTAAAGAAACCTCCGTTTCGCGGTAAATACTGATTATATTCCCCAATTCCTGAAGGGGTCCGAATATATAAAAAGAATAAATAAATAACGAAAACATCTGACCAATTGTAATTTTATCTTTAAAAACCAGATATAGCATCATCAATAGAATTAAATTTCGCATCAGGTTTACAAAGGTTCCTTGAACAAAACTTAAACTCCTAACGTAACGCACTTTCTTAAGTTCAAGCTTAAGAATCTTTTCGGTAGTTGTATTTAAGCGTTTTATTTCCTGCTGAGCCAGACCCAAACTTTTAACTAATTCTATATTTCTTAACGATTCGGTGGTTGACCCCGCCAAGGCAGTGGTTTCGCCCACTATAATCTTTTGTACCTTTTTTATTTTTTTACTAAGAAAGGAACTTAATATCCCCAACACCGGAATTGCCGAAAAATAAACAGGTGCAATTAGCCAATGCAAGCTAATAGAATATACTAAAACGAAAATTACCCCTACAATACTGGTAAATAATATATTTACAGAAGCATTTACCAATTTCTCCACATCCGTTCTTACTTTTTGTAAAATACCCAAAGTTTCGCCGCTTCGTTGATCTTCAAATACCTGATAGGGCAGCTCGAGCGAATGTTTCAAACCGTCCTCATATATTTTTGCACCTAATTTTTGGACAATTACATTTACAAAATAATCCTGAAAATTCTTGGCAATTCTGGACACCATAGCGGCACCCATGGCCAGAAAGATGTAAAATATAACCCCTTTAAAAAATTCATCGTTAGTAAATTGCTTGTAGTTATTTAAATACTTGTCTATAATTAACCTAAAAACATAAGGATCTAAAAGAGAAAAAACCTGATTTACAGCAGCTAACAACAAAGCTAAAATAACCAAGGGCCAAAAATTCTTCAGGTACTGGTACAATAATTTCATGATTCGAATTTCGCAATTAATTTTAAACATTAGGTTTTTATTTTTCGATTAAAGGCCCTTATTAATAGGGCGAAAAGGATGTAAAAAGTGGCTTTTTTTGGAGGCATTTTTGGTATATTCGCATATTAGCAAATAATTTAAATTATGCAGATAGTAGAAAAATATAATCCAAAAAATCATATTAGAATTGTAACCGCCGCTTCTTTGTTTGATGGACATGATGCTGCAATTAACATTATGAGAAGAATCTTGCAATCTTCCGGTGCCGAGGTAATTCATTTAGGCCACGATCGAAGTGCAGAAGAAGTTGTTAATTGTGCTATTCAGGAAGATGCTCAGGCTATAGCCATGACAAGCTATCAGGGCGGACACATCGAATATTTCAAATATATGTTCGACTTGTTAAAGGAACGCGGTTGCGGGCATATTAAAATTTTTGGTGGCGGAGGGGGTGTAATTCTTCCTACCGAAATTGAAGAGTTGCACGCCTATGGGATTACCCGAATATACTCGCCAGACGACGGCAGGGCTATGGGACTTCAGGGTATGATAAATGATTTGTTGGAACGTTGCGATTTTGCAACCGGACAAAACTTAAATGGAGAGGCCAAGCACATTGCTCAAAAAGATGTTAAATCGATCGCAAAACTAATATCAACTGCCGAAAATTTTCCCGATCTCTTTAAAACGGTTAAAGAACATATAACAATAGCCCCAAAAACAGTTCCTGTATTGGGTATAACAGGTACAGGCGGAGCAGGTAAATCCTCGTTAGTAGATGAATTAGTGAGAAGATTTTTAATCGACTTTGAAGAAAAAACCATAGCTATTATATCGGTTGACCCTTCTAAGCGTAAAACAGGTGGGGCTTTATTGGGCGATAGAATCCGAATGAATTCAATTAACAATCCTCGTGTATACATGCGCTCACTGGCTACCCGCCAAAGTAATCTGGCTCTTAGTAAATACGTACAGGATGCTGTGGATATTGTTAAAGCAGCCGGTTTTGATCTGGTTATACTCGAAACTTCCGGTATTGGTCAAAGTGATACCGAAATAATTGAACACAGCAACACGGCTCTTTATGTAATGACACCCGAATATGGAGCAGCCACTCAGTTAGAAAAAATTGATATGCTGGATTTTGCTGATTTAATAGCCCTCAATAAATTTGACAAACGAGGTGCTGCCGACGCACTTCGCGATGTAAAAAAACAATATCAACGCAATCATCAATTATGGGATACCAGCATTGATGAAATGCCTGTATACGGTACCATCGCTTCTCAATTTAACGATCCCGGAATGAACAGGCTTTATCGGGCAGTTATGGATAAACTAGTTGAAAAAACCGGAGCTAATCTTAAATCCGAATACACCATTTCTAAAGAAATGAGTGAGAAGATTTACATCATACCTCCTGCCAGAACCCGATATTTAACAGAAATTACAGATACCATACGCAATTACAATCAAAAAGGGGAAGACCAGGCACAGTTAGCACAAAAATTATACGCAATAAAAACTTCTATACTGTCGGTTGAAAGTTTAAATGCGGAATACAAAGATTCATTAATTGCTCAACTCAATAAAACATATGATGAAATCGCTATAAGTTTAGAGGGTGAAAACAAACGTTTACTCGAAACTTTTGAGATAGAAAAAAATAAATACAAAGGAGAATTTTACACGTTTAAAGTTAGAGATAAAGAAATAAAAATTAAGAATTCATACGAATCGTTGTCGCATACCTTAATTCCAAAAATTTCTACACCTAAATTTACTGCCTGGGGCGATATTTTACGCTGGCAGTTACAGGAAAATTTTCCAGGACACTTTCCATATACAGCCGGTATATATCCTTTTAAACGGGAGGGTGAAGATCCTACCCGTATGTTTGCCGGTGAAGGTGGCCCAGAGAGAACCAATAAACGATTTCACTATGTTTCTAAAGGATTACCTGCTGCTCGCTTAAGTACCGCTTTTGATAGCGTTACCTTATATGGCAACGATCCGGATTATCGTCCGGATATTTATGGTAAAATTGGCAACTCGGGTGTATCGGTATGTTGCCTGGATGATGCTAAGAAATTATACTCCGGGTTTAATCTAGCTGATCCTAAAACATCCGTATCTATGACCATCAATGGCCCGGCGGCTATTATCGCATCCTTTTTCATGAATGCCGCCATAGACCAACAATGCGAATTATATATTAAAGCAAATGGTTTAGAAGCTGAAGTCAATAAAAAGATTGAGGAAATATACAAAGTTAAGGGGGCTCAAAGACCAAAGTATAATGCTCCACTGCCCGAAGGAAACGATGGCCTGGGCTTAATGCTTTTGGGTGTTACCGGTGATCAGGTTTTACCGGCAGAAGTTTACAACAAAATTAAATTCGATACATTATCGCAGGTGCGCGGAACCGTGCAGGCCGATATATTAAAAGAAGATCAGGCTCAAAATACGTGTATCTTCAGTACTGAATTCTCTTTACGTGTAATGGGAGATGTTCAGGAATATTTTATCCACAATAAAGTACGAAATTTTTACAGCGTTTCCATATCGGGTTACCATATTGCCGAAGCCGGAGCCAACCCTATCACGCAGCTGGCTTTAACCTTATCTAACGGATTTACCTATGTGGAGTATTATCTCTCAAGAGGAATGAATATTGATGATTTTGCACCCAACTTATCTTTCTTCTTCTCTAACGGAATGGATCCGGAATACAGTGTTTTGGGTCGTGTAGCACGTCGTATCTGGTCTAAAGCCATGAAGTTTAAGTATAAAGGAAATGAGCGTTCACAAATGTTAAAGTATCACATTCAAACTTCAGGTCGTTCATTACATGCACAAGAGATTGATTTTAACGACATACGAACCACACTTCAAGCGCTATACGCCATATACGACAACTGTAACTCGCTTCACACAAATGCTTATGATGAGGCCATTACCACACCAACCGAGGAAAGCGTTAGACGCGCAATGGCCATCCAATTAATTATTAATAAAGAATTAGGTTTAGCCAAGAATGAAAATCCAATACAAGGTTCATTTATAATTGAGGAATTAACCGACCTAGTTGAAGAAGCTGTTATGACTGAATTTGACAAGATAACAGAACGCGGCGGTGTATTGGGGGCAATGGAAACGATGTATCAACGAAACAAAATACAAGAAGAAAGCCTTTACTATGAAACTTTAAAACACACAGGCGAATATCCTCTAATTGGGGTTAATACCTTCTTGTCTTCAAAAGGATCTCCAACCTTAATTCCGGCTGAAGTTATACGTTCTACAACAGAAGAAAAAGAGCATCAAATAATAACAAAAACTGAATTACAGAAACGAAACGCTGAAACCGGTTCAAAATTATTGAGCGAATTGCAGCAAAGAGCAATTCAGAATAAGAATTTGTTTGAGGGTTTAATGGAAGTTTCTAAATACTGCTCGTTAGGACAAATAACCAAAGCTTTATTTGAAGTAGGAGGGCAATACAGAAGAAATATGTAATTATAATTGCATAAATAACTGGCATTACATAAATAAACTCAGCAAGCACACTTGAAAAAGGACATTTAATTTGATATAGTTGATTAGTATTTCGAATTTTAATTTTTTATTTAAAATTTCAAAATTGAATTTTTAAACTATACGTTGCAGCATTTTTGACATCAGATTAAATTTAATTTTTTTTAAGTGCCTAATTTATCATCCCGATTTTCTTTATAAGTATAAATAATACTTATTTCACGTTTGGTTTGTTCCATTTTATTATCATCGGGTTCCTCTTGATCAACAGAGTTTTCATCATTATAATCCAAACGCCACTCGTCGTGCTCAGGTATATGCTTGCTTTTCCAAATATATTCGGGTTTCTGGGGGCCCGATTTTCGATATAAAAAAGCAAGTGTTATTCCAGAAATAAATCCACCTAAATGACCTTCCCATGAGATGTGATTAACCAATGGAAAAACACCCCAAACTATACTCCCGTATGATAAAACAGTAATAGCAGAAACAGCCATTAATCCAAGATGCTTACGTATGATACCACTTACAAATAAAAAACTTACTAAACCGTAAACAATACCACTTGCCCCTATATGAAAACTGGGGCGGCCTATAAGCCAAGTAAAAATACCAGACGAAAAATAAATTATAAAATAAATTTTAAAATGAAGGGGGCGGTAAAAATAAACTAACATAAATCCCAAAGCTCCAATAGCAATACTGTTAGAAAACAGGTGCTGCCAATCGCCATGCAATAAAGGCATAAATAAAACACCGGTTAAAAATGTATCTGGGTGACGAGGGTAAACACCATATTCATATAAATTATACTCGCCTAAAAATTCAATTGCCTTTATCAACCAAATAAAAAAAAGGAAAAGAAAAGGGTATAAGAGCGAATGAAAAAGTTTTCGGTTATGTGTATTTATCTCCACTCCTTAATAAAATCACTTTTTGAGCCAGGAAGAAAAAACAAGTCAAATAGTCAGTTATAACTTCTTAACGTTTACGGCTTTCGGGCCTCTGCCATCAGGTATAATATCAAACTCTACTGCGTCGTTATTTTGTATAGGCGAAATACAGCCCTGAGCATGAACAAAATATTCCTTTTGATCTAAATCATCAATAATGAAACCGAACTTTTTATCTTGATTAAAAAATTTAACTTTTCCTTTATGCATCTTTAAAAATTTAATCCAATAAATTTATCTATAAACTTAATATAAGCCTAAATTTGAAGGTAAATTCTAAATCATTTTTGTGTTAAAAATCAAAAAAATTACGTCATTTAATGCCCATGCTGGAGCAATTTATAAATTAATATCGGCTCACCAACCGCATTTGTTTTATTCGGTTAGCTCCGATCGTTATATTGCCAGATGGGATTTACAAAAGGGCGAACAAGACCATTTTGCAATTAAACTAAACGACAACTCTTACACACTCCACTACAACCAAAATAATCTCTTATTTTGCGGGACTACATCAGGTTCGCTACTAATATTTGATTTGGATTTAAACAAGGAAATTAAAAATATAAAACCCTCTCATTCTCCTGTCTTTTCAATTTTATACATCAATGATACTAATACCCTATTAATTGGTGATGGAGAAGGCTCCCTGCATATTTACAATAAAGAATTTAACCATCAAAAAACTGTTAAACTGGGCGACTTTAAAATTAGAGACCTCCAGTTTTTAAATAATACTGTTATACTGGCCTGCGGCGACGGCACTATTTATCAATTATCATTAGAAGATTTCAACATAATTAATTCCATAAAAGCCCATCATCTTAGCGTAAATAAACTATTAGTGGTAAATGATAAAATTTATTCCGGCTCACGTGATGCACATTTAAATATCTGGAACCCAAACTTTTTAGCATTAAAATCTGTTCCCTTACACAACTACGCCATTTACGACCTTACTTATAATCCTCAACTAAATTTTATTGCAAGTGCTAGTCGCGACAAAACCATAAAAATTATAGATCCTTTAAATGATGAATTTATGGTTCGGATTGATAAAAATGAATACGATGGCCATACTTTATCGGTAAATACGCTTTTATGGACTCGTTACGCAAATATACTGCTCTCGGCTGGCGATGACAGAAGTATTATTGCGTGGGAGATTAATCAGGAATCTTAGCAAAGAATGGGCCTCTCAATTGGAGATTGGATATCTAATTTTAGAATTTTTTAAAGCTTAAAAACGTACATTTTCTTAGTATATTTAGCTTTTGTTTAAAACATGGCTAAAAAAGATACTAACCCAAAAATCAGCTCCTCGAAGGAGAACAACAATAGCAGTACTTTTAAATGGTTTGATAATCTTGTTGATAACAAGTCCAAACCTCTTCTTATTTTATTTTTATGCATAAATATATTAGGCTCTGTTTTACTTTTTGATGTTAAGTTAAGCATTGGCGGTGATGATTCGTATTATATATTAAGAGCATTTGAGTTTTTAAAAGATGGAAAATTTCCCACTTTCCAGGGGCCATTATACCCTATGCTACTCTCGTTACCCGTGGCTGTTTGGGGAATTAATGTTCCTTTATTGAAATCGTTCTCTATTTTGTTTATGGCCTTGCATGTTTTTTTGTTTTTTAAAACGTTTAAAGGCAAAGTTCCTGGTTTTGTCCTCATTTTTTCTACACTTTTTATCTCTTTCCACTCCTCCTTAATTTATTATTCCAGTCAGACTTACACTGAGGCCTTTTATTTCTTTATCCAGTCGGCTTTACTTTTTGTACTCATTAATTCTTTAGAGAAACTCAGCAACACCAACTTTGCAAATTTAAAATCGAACCTTAAACAATGGCTCTTAGCAGGTCTCCTCATTACGGCCTGTGTTCTTACCAAAAATGTAGCTTTTGGATTAATTGGTGGATTTATTGCTTACTTTTTATTTAATAAAAAATGGTTAGCCATTGTATTAACGGTTGTTTCATTGGCTGTTTTTTATATCCCGTTCGAAATGGTAAAAAAAACCATTTGGAAAGTAGAGGGTATACAAGCAAAAGCACAAGGAGATATTTTACTTTACAAAGATCCGTACGATCAAAGTAAGGGAAAAGAAGATCTTTCGGGTTTTATCGGCCGTGTGTTTGATAATGCAGATATTTATTTGTCTAAACATTTAATGCATATTTACAACCTAAAAAAGTTTGAGGATATTGAATTAAGTAAAGGCTCTACCTTTTTAATAACAGCCTTTTTAATTCTGGCAATTATAGGTGCGTGGAAACAGAAGAATAATACCATTAAATTTATTTGGTTTACATGTCTTTCTTCTTTATTTATTATTTTTCTGGTACTTCAAACCAAATGGGATTCGGAACGATTGTTTATTATAACGGTTCCCTATATTGTATTACTCCACTTGTATGCATTCTACTATATGTTTTCCAGTAATATAACGCGCAATGTTCAAATTATACCGGTAATAATTTCTGGGCTATTAAGTTTTATTTTAGTTAAAGATACCCTATCGAACTCAAGTAAAAATTTTAAAGCGCTTAAAAAGAATTTAGCGGGTGATAAATATTTTGGATATACTGATGATTATCGAAATATGTTACTAATGAGCGAGTGGTGCGGAAAGAATTTAAAACCCGAATCCAATGTAATGAGTAGAAAAGCGGGAATGAGTCGCATTTATGCAAACGGTAAAAATTTTAGTGAAATTTATAAAGTACCTTCTCAGGATGCAGATAGCCTAATTAATAATTTACAAGAAAGAAAAATAACGCATATTTTACATGCTAGTTTAAGAAGAAATCCATACATAAACGATGGACAGATTATAACTACCACTTATAACTACCTGGCCATCATTCTAAATAAATATCCTACTAAATTTAAACTGGTTCATCAAATTGGCGATGCTGAACCCGCTTTCTTGTACGAATTACAGAAATAACAAAAATGAGTAATAGAATTGAAAACGAAATAGCTCACGGAAAAAAGATAAGTGAAAATGCTGAAGATGTTTGGGGCTGGGCCACGCCGGCCGGACAAATAAGAGCAAATAGAAGGGCCGGATATTTTATTAGTGAGGGTCAAATAAAGCAAGGGGACAAAGTTTTGGAGATTGGTTGCGGAACGGGCTTATTTACCGAAAAAGTATTTAACCAAACCAAAGCCGAAATTACAGCAACCGATTTATCGGAAGATTTACTGGAAGTAGCCCGTAAAAAAGACTTGCCTATTACGTTTAAAGCAGAAGATGCCATGAATCTCTCTTTTAAAAATGAGTCGTTTGATGTGGTATTTGGCTCATCAATATTGCACCACCTCGATTTCGAAAAATCGCTTAATGAAATTTACCGCGTTTTAAAACCGGGTGGCCGACTAGTTTTTGCAGAGCCCAATATGATTAACCCACAGATTCTAATTCAGAAGAATGTTGGTTTTATTAAAGAGTGGCTAGGCGATTCTCCGGATGAAACAGCTATTGTTAGATGGAGTTTTAGCAAATTATTAAGAAAACATAATTTCGAAAAAGTTAATATATTTCCTTACGATTTTCTTCATCCATATACCCCTAAACCATTAATAGGTTTGGTAAATGGACTAGGGAAATTGTTTGAGAGTTTACCGTTAACTAAAGAAATTGCGGGATCAGTAATTATTTCCGCACATAAACCAGTAAAATAACTATGAGTTTATTACAAGTTAACAACGTAAGTAAAAGATATGCCGGCCATGTAGCTTTGGATGATGTAAGCTTAACCATTAAGGAAGGTGAGATTTTCGGCTTATTGGGTCCTAACGGAGCCGGCAAAACTTCTTTAATCCGTATCATCAATCAAATTACCGGACCTGATACAGGAACAGTTTATTTTAACGGCGAATTACTTAATCCAAAACACATTGAGCAGATAGGATACCTACCCGAAGAACGTGGTTTATATAAAAAAATGGAGGTGGGAGAACAAGCCCTTTACCTTGCTCAGTTAAAAGGTTTATCCAGAAGTGAAGCCCGTGCAAAACTAAAATATTGGTTCGAAAAATTTGAAATACAATCGTGGTGGAACAAAAAGGTTGAGGAACTTTCTAAAGGGATGGCTCAGAAAGTTCAGTTTATTGTAACTGTTTTACATCAACCAAAACTATTAATATTAGACGAACCGTTTAGCGGGTTTGATCCAATTAATGCCAACCTGCTTAAAAATGAAATCTTAGAAATGCGTAATAAGGGTACTACTGTAATCTTTTCAACTCATAATATGGGATCTGTAGAAGAATTATGCGACAGTATTGCATTAATAAATAAGTCGAAAAAAATTCTAGATGGACCAGTTAATGAGATCAGAGATCAATATCGTGAAAATCTTTATGAGCTTGTTTTCAAGGGGAATAACCTAAGTTTTACCAACGCACTATGGAGCACAGCAGAACTGATTGACAAACCTGAATTGAAGGGCTCTTATATGTGTGCAAAAATTAAATTAACTACTCATAAATTAAACGATGTATTAATGTCTATTATACCTTTTGTTGAAGTTGTAAGCATAAAAGAATTGTTGCCGGGTATGAATGATATTTTTATAAAAGTAGTTAGTGAAAAAACAGGCCTAAGACCAGAAGAAATTAACGCAAACATGACAGAATAATTATGGATAAGATCTTATTAATAATTCAAAGAGAGTATTTAACCCGAGTTAAGAAGAAGTCATTTTTAATAATGACTATAATAGGTCCCATTCTTATGGCGGCTATGTTTGTAGTGCCGGTTTGGCTTGCCACACGCGAAAACGATCAAAGCCAAATTATGGTTGTAGACGAATCGTTAATGTTTATAAATAATTTACCTGCTTCAAAAAGCATCCGCTTTACATACCAGCCAGATGTTACCTACGAAAAAGCGCAGCTCATCCTCTCCCAAACAAAGGATTATGATGCACTCTTGTATATACCAAAAAATATAATTGAAGGAGGTATAACTGTTAAGCTTTCATACAAAAAAAATATCGGCGCCTTATCCGAAACATACATTAAAGATAAAATTGAGGAAGCCATTTTTAAATGGAAACTCCTAAAAAATAATATCGATCCCGCTCAAATAGAGCAAGCAAAAACAGGTATTTCTATGTTAACCGAAAAAATTACTGAAGATGGTAATAAAGAAGAAACCAATACCGACGCAAATATGGCAGTTGGATTTGGTGGTGCTTTCATAATTTATTTTCTGATTTTTTTATACGGTGCGCAGGTAATGCGTGGAATAATTGAAGAAAAAACAAACCGAATAATAGAGGTTATGATTTCATCGGTAAAACCATTTCAGCTGATGATGGGAAAAATTGTAGGAATAGCGCTGGTTGGCATTACCCAGTTTATTTTATGGATTGCACTAACCATTGGGATTAATTTAATTGCGCAGGAAACCATTTTAAAAGGATTTAATAAAAAGCTGGATGAATATGAATTAAATAAAGAACAGGTATTAAGCAAAAGTGCCGATGTGTCGGCTATCTCAAAAGCTCAGAAAGATCCGGGCGAAACAATTGAGTTTTTAAAAGGATTAAAAGCTATAGATTATAAAACCTTAATTTTGCTGTTTCTGTTTTATTTTATCGGAGGTTATTTGCTTTATAGCGCTATGTTTGCTGCCATTGGGGCTGCAGTAGACAGCGAAGCCGATACGCAACAATTTATGTTGCCCATTACTATTCCGCTAATTCTTTCATTTGTTATGGCGCAAACAGTAATGCAAAATCCTGAAAGTCCGGTAGCATTTTGGGGTTCCATAATCCCTTTTACCTCTCCGGTAATTATGATGGTTCGCTTACCCTATGGTGTACCTGTAATGGATATTATTTTATCCGTTGTACTTCTTATTGCGGGCTTCATATTTACCACCTGGTTAGCCGCCCGAATTTACCGCACTGGTATATTAATGTATGGCAAAAAACCTACTTGGAAAGAATTAGGGAAATGGTTATATTATAAAGGATAAGCAATTATTATTTGCTCTTACCTCTTAAGCGTGTTGAGCCCCTTTTTTATAAACTGATTTTGTAAAAAAATATATCGTTTTATAAAAAATTATCCGAAAGTACTTTTGTGGCTTAATTATTTAATTTAGATATATCCCCCTGCTTACAATAAACTATTTGTGCTATTGTATCAATTATCAAATTGAATACAAACCATTTTACATGTTACAATTTAATAAAAACACGTTTCTCTTTTTACTTATTTCAATATTAATAACTACCCATTTAAATGCTCAAACAAATAACTGCAGTAATCCCATTTACCCTGCAAACAATTGTTTTTGGAATATAACACCCTCAAATTTCACGCTTCAAAAAAGAACAACCAATTATACAAATTCGTGCTCTTATACAATAGGTAGTAACGACTATCAGGCATTTTTAAGATTTACAGTACCAACTAATGTAGTTACCGATATTCAAGTTAGCTATTACGGTAATAAAGATATTGGGGCATGGCTATTTGAAAAATCTACAAACTTTGGATCTGACTGTTTTTCGGGCACCAGAATAAAATGTGGTTTTGACTATTATGGCTTTGTAACTCTTTCAAATTGCTCTCTTTCTGCAGGTAAAGACTATTTTCTATATCTAATTTTCTGGAATGATGGTTTTAGTCAGATTCAAGTAAACTTAACTAACTTAAGTAACGGTTGCAGAACAGCACTTCCGGTTGACTTATTATTTTTTAATGTAAACGAAGACAAAAATTGCTCTAAATTAGAATGGGGTACACTTAGTGAATTAAATAATGAAGGGTTCTTTGTTCAACACAGTAATAATGGTATAACATTTCAAGATATTGATTTTATTAATGGAAATGGAAATAGCAATAGCCCTATTAAATATGAATATACAGATTGCACTAATGAAATTAAAGGTCAACAAAATTACTATCGCCTAAAACAAATAGACTTCGATGGAAAATACTCATACTCTCCAATACGCATGCTTAATACAAATACATATTATGACATAGCGGCTTCACTGTCCTCTAATTTAATTAAATTAGAAAATGCACTTGAAATAAAATTCTATTCCGAATATAATACATCCGCTCAAATTGAAATATTAAACATAGAAGGCAAACCGATACGATCCGAAAAAATAAAGATTGCTAAAGATTACAATACTTTTACAGTTAATACTCATAATTGGAAATCCGGAATTTATATTGTTAAAATTACTGAAGAGAGAGGTTATCATCAAAGCTTTAAAACAGTATTCTATTAAAAGTATTAAACTATTTACTTTAAAAATACTTCTTAATAATCTCGCTTTTATGTTCCTTTAAAAAAGATAAATAAGCCAAAGCTACCGGACTTAAGTGTTTATTCTTTAACCAGATTAAACGCCATTTGGTTTTAATAGGCATGCCTGCACTTGGAATAATTTTTAATCTTCCAGACTGAAGCTCTGATCTTATTCCAATAATTGGCATAATTGAGATTCCTAAACCAGCCAAAACCGCTTGTTTTACAGCTTCATTACTGGTTAGTTCAATTTTCTTTCTAATTCTCAAATTCTTTTTCTGAAAAAAATCTTCCATCACCTTTCGAGTAGCTGAACCTTCTTCCCTGTATAATAAAGCGTGCTTTTCTAATTCCTCCTTGCTAAATTTAGCATTATTGTATTTAAAATCTTTATTGGCAATAAAATGCAATTCGTTATCCATAATTACTTCTTCATCAACATCCAATTTTTCGGGAAGCACCGATACCAAAGCAAATTCTATTTCACCTTTTGTTAAAGAGTCTATTACTTTTGATTTATTTGTTACATCCATAACCAACTCTATTCCATCATTTTGACTGATAAATCTGCTTAACAAAAAAGGCATCACATATTTTCCAGTTGAAACTACCCCAATTTTTAACCTGCCACTCAATAGACCTTTGTATTGATTGGTCTTATAATTTATTGCATATACTTCATTCAAAATTCTTTCAGCCATTTTATAAATCTCATGTCCAAAATCGGTAACATGCAACCTTCTGCCTATAACCTCCGTTAAGGGGATTTCAAATTGATCCTGAAAATTTTTTAACTGAATAGATACAGCGGGCTGTGTCATAAATAACTCCTCAGATGCCTTTGTAACACTCAATGTTTGAACGACTTTTACAAAAACCTGCAATTGATGCAATGTGTAATTCATAAGTTTTATTTATGCTTTTTATATTTATTATAAATATAAATATATAAATAATATCCATTAGTTTTGAGGTGTTAAAAAAGAAAATAACCATGGAAACAGTGAAAAGAAAAATCAAAATAGCCGAAGTTGCTTTATTCATATCTGTAAGCACTTTATTCATTTTACTAGGTGTAATAAGCTTTATATTTCATATTTCCCCCGAAGGTATAATTAACGCCTTAGCTGATTTTGAAGAACATCATTACTTTATAATCAGTTATTCTTCTTTATTAATTGGTTTAATAAGCTTTAAAAAATTTCTTAACTCCATAGAACCAAAAGAAATTAAATCAAAATCTAAGAGTAAAAGATTAACTTCATTAAGTAAGATTTCAAATGTAAATTTTAACACTAAAGAATTTAATCCAGAATCTTTCGTTAGAGTTGATAAAAGTGAAATTATCAATTCATCTTTTAATAATATTGAGGAAGTGCTTACTGAATATAAATTGATAGAAAAAAGAAAATTTGATATTAACAGGTCCGTTATCCTTGGCAACTTGTTTAAACATAAAGTTGAAATTTATTTTAAAGATAGCGATAGCCTTAAGAGAACTTCTACCACTATCTGGCATGCAGACGAACTGAATATAAGTCTTAAAGGTGGTATAACAATTCCTGTAAAAAATATTTTTTGTATAGTTTATTAGCCTGTATCATTCGATACACCTTTTTATAAATTCTAACTAAAAGATATAATATTCATTATAATTCTAGAATAGTTATTTCTTTGTTTAAACATTAAAATAAAAAAGTTAGAGAAATAAGCATGAGTATCAAAAAATTAATACACACATGAATCATAATTTATTAATTGATAATCTAACTAACCCCGCTTTACTTTTTTTTGTTTTAGGAATATTAGCCGTTTATTTTAAAAGTGATTTAGAAATTCCTCAAAACTCATCAAAATTTATCTCAATCTATCTCTTATTTGCTATTGGATTTAAGGGTGGGCAGGAATTATCACATGAAAATTTATCAGGAGAGATTTTATCCGTTATCTTATTTGGAATTGGTTTATCTCTTATTATTCCCTTATATACTTTTTTTATACTTAAACGAAAACTAAGCATTTACGATTCGGGAGCAATTGCCTGTGCCTATGGTTCTGTAAGTGCTGTAACTTTTGTAACTGCTGTTACATTTTTAGAAACACAGCAACAAAACATTCATGGCTATATGGTTGCCATAATGGCTCTAATGGAGTCACCTGCCATTATAATGGGTTTAATTTTAATCTCTTTTTTTAATGAGGGTGATAATAATCGAATAAAAAAACGTGAAGTAATTAAACATTCCTTAACCAACGGAAGTGTGTTATTAATTATAGGGAGCTTAATTATAGGATTACTTGCAAATGCAAAACAGGCGGAAGGAATTAAACCCTTTACCAACGATTTATTTAAAGGGTTTTTAGCTATATTTCTTTTAGATATGGGTATAACTAGTGGCAAAAAACTCAAAGCATTTTTCTCTTTTGGATGGTTTCCGTTTTTATTTGCATTTTTTATTCCTTTATTTAATGGCAGCCTTGTTGCAATATTAAGTAGCTCGGTTACTTCTGAAATTACTAACCGATTTGTCTTAGCTATATTAGCAGCAAGTGCTTCTTATATTGCTGTTCCTGCTGCCATGAAAATATCGGTTCCTAAAGCTAATCCAGGCTTATATCTCCCCATGGCATTAGCCATTACGTTCCCTGTAAACATAACGATTGGCATGCCCTTGTATTTTTACCTGGCTCAACACTTCTAACTAACTATTTTTCCTTTAATAATTAAGGAGTCGATTAAGTTGGCTCCAAATGAATATGGAAAATACGTTAATGAAGGCATCTCTTTTGTAATTATAATACTTCCTTGTTTACCAATTGCAATGCTACCCAGTTCATTTTCAATGCCCATTGCATAAGCAGCATTTAATGTAGCAGCATTTATTGATTCCTCGGGAGTCATCTTCAATCGTATGCATGCATATGAAATCATAAAGTGCATATTTCCTATTGGGGATGAACCCGGATTGTAATCCGAGGCCAATGAAACCGGTAAACCAGAATCAATCATTTTGCGTGCAGGTGGATCTGGCAAACTTAAAAAGAATGCCGCGCCAGGCAAAAGCGTTGGCATCGTGTTGCTTTTTAATAAACACGCTATCTCGTTTTCACCTACAAACTCAAGATGATCCACACTTATAGCTCCTGTTTTAACACCTGCCTGTACACCCCCGTTAACACTTAGCTGATTAGCATGTACTTTAGGTATTAGTCCATATTGCTTACCAGCATTTAATATTTCTTCTGTTTCCTCCTGCGTAAAATATCCTTGTTCGCAAAAAACATCAATAAATTCAGCTAAATTATCTTTAGCAACTGCGGGTATCATTTCTTCAATCACTAATTTTATGTATTGTTGTTTATCCATTCCGGCAGGCACAGCATGTGCCCCCAAAAAAGTAGCTTTAACGGGTATAGGGCTCACATCCTTTATTTTCTTGATTACCCGAAGCATCTTTAATTCTGAATCTAAACTTAATCCATAACCGCTTTTAATTTCTATAGCCACTGTACCATAAGAGATTACCTCGCTCAGCCTTTTGAATGCTGCATTAAACAATTCCTCTTCGGTTGCTTCGGCTAGTTTTTTAGCCGAATTTAAAATACCACCTCCTCTTTCAAATATCTGTTGGTAGGTAAGACCGTTAATTCGATCTTCAAACTCTTTCTCTCTACTTCCAGCATAAATTAGATGTGTATGACTATCAACAAATCCGGGTAATACAAACTTGCCTTCTGCATCAATAATCTCTAATCCTCCCCAGTCGCTAATACCGGGCCATTCGTCCATTTTGCCAAAATCTACGATAATTCCATCTTCAATTGCTAGATAAGCATCCTCCAAACAAATTAGTTGCTTCATCTCTATTCCTTTCTTGTATCTTTTAAGTTCATGTTGATACTCAATGCCAACTAATTGCTTGATATTCTTGATTAATAATTTCATTTAAGTATAATTTAGTACAAAAATAAAAAACTCCAAACATAAGATGTTGAAATTTAGTCGTATATATTTGCTCTTTAGTCTTTTTTAGTAAGGATTTTTAAAGTAAATTTCATTAATTAGTATTAACAAGTAATTATTACATGGGAAAAGTAGCCCTTATTACAGGAAGCACGAGTGGAATTGGTTTAGGAATAGCTATTGAATTTGCAAAAGCCGGGTATAATTTAATATTAAACGGCCTCGAAACAGATGGGCCTCAGATTGCTGAAAAAGTGGGCAAAGAATATAATATAAAAGCTATTTATCATCCTGCCAATATGCTAAAACCGGATGAGATTAAAAGTATGATTAAAACCGGGATTGATGTATTTGGTAAAATTGAAGTTTTAATTAATAATGCAGGCATTCAGTTCGTTTCTCCAATTGAAAATTTTCCGGAAGAAAAATGGGATGCCATCTTAAATATTAATCTTAGTTCTGCATTCCATACAACTAAAAGTGTATGGGAAAATATGCGAACAAACAAATTTGGAAGAATCATAAATATAGCCAGTGCCCACGGACTTATAGCCAGTGAATTTAAATCGGCTTATGTTGCGGCCAAGCATGGCTTAGTTGGACTAACCAAAGTTACCGCTTTGGAGGGTGCTCCTTTTGGTATTACCGCTAATGCTATTTGTCCGGGTTACGTTAAAACCCCCTTGGTAGAAAAACAAATAAAA